>JAYTLO010000260.1:0-10471 GCA_043729385.1 Akkermansiaceae bacterium | reverse complement strand
GGAGCACGATTCCTACGGCGCGGGCCACGCCGGCACCGCTCTATCAGCCGCGCTCGGGATGGCCGCCGCCCGCGACCTCGCCGGGGAGGATCACCACGTCGTCGCCGTCGCCGGGGATGCCGCATTCACCTGCGGCCCGACGCTGGAGGCGCTCAATAACATCGCGGAAACGACCAAGAAATTCATCGTAGTCCTCAACGACAACGAGTGGTCCATCGACAAAAACGTGGGTGCCATCGCCCGCTATTTCAACGCGCTCCAGACCCACCACACCTACGCAGCCGTGCGCCGCCAGGCTGCGGACTTCGTAGAGAGAGTCGCCGGCAAGGCCGTCCGTACGCTCGCTCACAAGGTCGAGGAAGGCGCGAAAAATCTGCTGTTTCAAAACGTCCTTTTCGAGAAATTCGGCATGAGATATTTCGGCCCCATTGATGGCCACGACTTGCCGCTGTTAGTGCGGACCTTCGAGCACTTGAAGACGCTGCACGAGCCGGTCGTGCTTCACATCATCACCGAGAAAGGCCGCGGCTATCAGCCCGCGCTCGACAATCCCGGGAAATTCCACGGACTCGGCACCTACAAGATCGACGATGGCTCCACCGACTCCACTGCCACGCCGACGTGCTCGGACTTGTTCGGTAGGGCCGTCACAGACTTCGCGAAAAAGAACCCCAAGATCGTCGCCATCACCGCCGCCATGCCCGGCGGCACCAAGCTGGAAATCTTTAAACAAGAGCTGCCGGACCGCTACTTCGATGTCGGCATCGCCGAGGAACACGCCGCGCTCTTCGCCTGCGGCCTCGCGACTCAGGGCTTCCGTCCATTTCTCGCGATCTACTCTACCTTCATGCAGCGCGCCTATGACATGATCATCCACGACATGGCGCTGCAAGGTCTTCCCGTTAGATTGTGCATGGACCGCGGCGGTCTGTCAGGCGATGACGGGCCGACCCATCACGGCCTGTTCGACATCGGCTACCTCCGCCACATCCCCGGCATCATCCACATGCAGCCGAAGGACGAGGACGAGTTTGTGGACATGCTTTTCACCATGTCTCACTACGATGCCGGCCCCACCGCCATCCGCTATCCGCGCGGCGTGATCAAGGGCACCCCCGTCAAAGCCAAGCCCGCGCTGCTAGAAATCGGCAAGGCAGAAGTCCTCGCAGACGGCTCCGACGTCGCGCTCATCGGCCTCGGCACGATGTTCGAAATGGCCGAGCGCACCAAGCTGATGTTAGAGGCGAAAGGTCTATCCGTCGCCCTCATTAACCCGCGCTTCATCAAGCCGCTCGACGCCGCCGTTCTGCAAACCTACGCCGCGAAATGCAAGGTCGTCTGCATCTTCGAGGACCACGTCCTCTTCAACGGCTTCGGCGCGTCCGTCATCGAGAATCTCCACGACGCCGGCATCCACACCCCCGTCGAGCGGATCGGTTGGCCGGATGAATTCATCGAGCACGGCAAGCCCGAGACCCTCCGCGAACTCCACGGCCTAACCGCCGAAAACGCAGTGGAAAAAGTGCTGAAGCATTTTTCCTAACGGGAGTATTCACGGCCTAGCTGAGAAGCGAAGTTCCTGCGGCTATTGGATTTTCAAAAGCTCGCTGATCATCGACCCACTCAGTTTGATTGCAGTGGCTTAGGGGCTGTCTGTAACGGCTCCGGGCAGCATGCCCGGGCTACCGTGGCGCGGGCATGCTGCCCGCAGCCCTTGATGAACTACCCGTTCTAACCGGAATCCTCAACCAGCCGTGGAGTTCAGTTCTGAGGCGGTTTCGCCATTGAACCGCCACTTCGCCTCCAGCATCTTCTCGAAACCGCGAATGTGGCGGGTGAAGAAGAAAAGGCAGAAAACGGTCTGCGCGTCTTTTTGGATCGTGAACGTATCGACAAAATGCGTTCCTTGAAGCCGCGCTCGGAGCAATCGCTTGGTATGTTGGATGTAGCCCATGATGTTCAGTCCTTTGGGCCAAGGGTTTCCCCGGCTCAGCTCTTCCATAAATCCGGCCAAGGCTTCCGGTGTCCCTTTCTCCGAAAACCGGAACATGAATGAACATGGCTGGAATAGCAGCAATTCCGTGCCATTCGATTGGAGCAACGACAGGATCTCAGCCAGGCTGACTTGCGAATACCCGAAAGGATCAACAAGATACGCCTTTAGCAGTTGGATCTTGGCCTCGGAATGCGGGGGAAGTGGCTTGGGCGGCATATCGTTGGTGCGCTACTTGTCGTCTAATGACTGAGATGGTTTTCACCAAGATACACGCGAATTATCTAACGAAGACGGGCGCGAAGTGACAGCTATTTTTTCCCCAAGGGGGCGAAGGCGAGGTTGGGATTTTTTGTAAGGAGAGCGGACACTCGTTGCTTTGGATCGGGCTATGCTGGGGACAGAAGTGTCCCCGCTCCTTATTGCGTGCGATCACCCGCACCTAGCCGTTCTTGATCATGGGTAGCAGCCATTCTCGGAGGGTGGTGAGGGCGGAACCTCCGTCAGTTGCCACGGTTGATTCTGAGCAACTGCCCGTGGAGCGAGTCCAAGGCTTGGAGGTGGGCGTGAATGCGGGCGGCGAGGGCCGGGAAATCCGTGTCCACGGTGCAAACGACGATGCCGTCGTGATCCGGGTGGAGGCGGTGAAGGTGGATAAAGTCCTGTCGGTTGTGGGTGATCACGGCGCGTCGGTCTGCACTTGCGTAGCGGAGGACTTCTTCATCGGGAATGGCGTCGTTGGCTTTGCCTGCATCGAGTGAGGTGAGCACGTCATGACCTAACATGCGCAGTGCTGCGACGACCGGGAGCGGGAATTTTTCGTTAGAATAGAGCCGGGCAATCATGAATCATCTCCATTGGCGGCGATTTCCCGGTCCATTTCCTCGCGGCGGCTTCGGGCGTAGTTCCATGCATTGGAAAGATCCTCGGCGGTGAGTGACGGGTAGCCGGCGAGAAGTTCGGCCTCGCTGCGGCCATCGCGGTGCATGGCTTCGAGCAGCCAAATAGGGATACGCATACGGATGATGCGGGCCGAGCCACCGCAGACGCCCGGCTGGTAATCGATGCCGGGATGGGCGTCCGCCACTTCCAGAGCGACCAGCAAAAGCAGACGCATCTGATCTCCTTTGGGGAGATGGAGCACGGCCTCGCGAATCTCATCGAAGGCGGTGTAAATGGCCTTGGTGCTTTGAGACTCGCTAGATTGGGAGAGGTGAAATCACAGTTGATGACACCTTGGGACTTCAGCTTCTTGATCACCGGGCTCGTGTGGCTGGGTAGCATTCCGTTTTCGAGGCAGAATTAATACAGAGCGGATTCAGAACTGAGATTCCCATTTCCTGATGAAATCGGGTGCATGGCTCCTAAGACGACTTATGGATATGGCAGATGACGGACAGTGAGCGAGATAGAATCATCCGAATGGCGTGGGAGGACCGGACCACCTTTGAGACCATCGAAGAGAAAACCGGCCTATCAGAAGCACAAGTCATCAAGCTGATGAGAAAGGAGATGAAGCCATCGAGCTTCCGCATGTGGCGGAAGCGGGTGAGCGGGAGAATCACCAAGCATCGTAAACGATTTGTGAAAGAGGTCATCGGTGCCACCAAGCGGGGTTCAGAGTCCGACGACGATTGCTGACTGGCGTCGCGTAAAGTTCATTTTGAAGGATGGAACACACAGCGGGGTTGCTGCGGTGTTCCAAGAGTTTAGGCGCCGTGAATGTTGCGAAATTTGCGAATCCTCAGAATCAAGAGAATCACGATTTTCTGTCGCTTTCAGATCATCTTCAAGTTTCGCCGGATTCGCCAGATTCGCGGTGTCTTCCTCTTCTTCTTTTCTTCAATCGTGGCTCGTTCGCATTCTCATCCATTCGAGAAACCATCACCCAGTCGTAGGAATCCACAAACATTTCCATAAACCAACGATACACATGATGCGGATAGATAAGCGTGAGAACCATTTTTCCTAAATCTGAGTGAGCTCGATTCCGACCTTCGCATGAGCGAGCCTAGCAAGAGGCTGGATGGTGAAATAGGTATCTAGCGAGGTGGAGGCCAGACAATCTAGGCCTACTAGATCGATCCCACCCCGGTCCAGCAGGCCTCCCTCAGCGACTTGGACGAGGGTCACGCGCCCGACGATTAGCTTCGTCCCATTCGCTGGGATATGGATGATGTCCTCCAGTTCCAATCCCATGCGTAGGAGGGATTCGGCGACAAAGGGTGCAGAGAATCCCGTTTCAAAATGTGGCGTGAGTCCGGTCGCCTCAAACTCGGAGACTTCCTTCGGGTAGCGGGCGGAACATTGGTGCGCGGCCATGAGGATGCCCTGGTGCAGGTGATTGATCGTCCAGCACCCCCTTTCGATTAGATTGGCAAGGGTGTGTCTTTCTACCAAATCAGGGCGACTCACCATCCCTAGCAGGCAGGGATCTGACCCGAGATGCAAGATGCTGGAAAATGGGGCGAGATTGCTTCGACCAGAAGCATCGCTGGTGCCGATCAGGCTGATAGGCTTTGCGCCGGGAAGAGAAGTTGCGAACTGGACCCTAGAGAAGATGTCCATGCGACCGATGTCACTGGCGGTGATCGTCTGCATTTTCAAAAAGCGCACAGGGAGGATTCGGGCCGTGAACAGTCTTCGATGTCTCAGGCAGTACGATCCGCATAGCGATCGAAGCGGTTTGAAAGGATGAGAAAAGTCGGTGCCCAGAGGCCGACAAAGATTCCGAAGCGCTCAGCGTGGGCGACGGTCTCCGGTGAAGTTCCACCTGCTAGGAACCAAATGGCAATCGAACCCAAGATCGATGCAAAGCCGAGAAAGAAACAAATATTACTAAGCTGTTTGAGTTGTTTCGCCTTCATCCTTCAAGAAGTCGCCTCGCTCGGACATTACGCAAGTTGGAATCCGCAAAAGCATGGATGGCTGAAGCTCAGATAAGACTGCGTAGCCTTTACCTGATGGGAGGAGTCTTCCCCCGGCGGCAGGCATCGCTACAATATCGGACATTTTCCCAATCGCGCGCCCATTTCTTCCGCCAAGCAAAGGGTCGCCCGCAATGGAGGCAGATTTTTTCCGGCAGATTTTGTTTTTTAACGCCTTTCACAGAGATCACGAGGTTTCTAAAATCGCATCTGCTGTCCGCGAGCCTGAGATGATCGCACCCTCGATGGATGCGCTCCAAAGGTGATCCCCGCAGACGAAAATACCGCCGTGATGGCGAAACCCCGGACCGCAGAAACCGCTGCCGGGGGCTTGTTCTGGGAGTGCCCGCTCGATCCGCTCGGTCCGCAGATGCCACCATTCCCGTACTTCCTGGCCAAACCAAGATTCCAGTTCTCTCACCACCTGCGACTCTAAATCTGCTAGATTACGAATCCCTAACACGGAAACCGAAATCAGCGCCTGGCCCGGCGGTGCATAGCCCGGTGCCACGTCCGAGGGCACGCAGACGTTGTTGACCAGCCCGCTGCCCGCGCCGCGCAGAGCGATGATCGCTTCCCGCAGCGGCGAGTGGGCGGCGGCGAAGTAAAGACAAGTGACGGACCTCCAAGTGGTTGCTTCACCCTCCAGCCCGGGAACTAACTGCGCTGCTGATGTGGCATCTGTCGCCACGACAATCGCATCGGCAGAAAGCTGCTCGCCGGACTCGAGAGTGATGCGGCCCGGGCAGATTTCCACGGTGCGTGCGCCTAGCCGGATCGCGGCCGCCGGCAGACGGGCGGCGAGCTGGCGGGGAATCTCACCCATCCCCAGCGCCGGGAGAGTCGCGCTGCCTTGTGAGAACATTTTGAAGGTGAACTCAAACATGCGGCTGGAGGTGCGGAGATCGTTCTCTAGAAAAATCCCGCCGTAGAATGAGCGGAAAAATTGATCGATCATCGCTGGTGAGAATCCCTCAGTGATAAGGAATTTTTCAGTCGTCATATCCTCATGCGAGGCGATTTCCTCAAGACTGGCCCGGCCTAACCGCCACTTGAGCAAGGCGACACGCAGCTTGTCCGGAATCGATCCAATCGGAGCCAAGGCGCTTGTTAGGAGATGCTTTGGTTCGCGGAAGACATCCATCACCCGGTGCAATTTGCCGTTTTGATAGATCAGTGCTCCTGGCTTGAAGGGCCGCAGATCGAGTCTCTTGGTATCCAGTAAGATCCCTGCTTCCGGATAGGCATCGAGATACACTTGAAACCCTCGGTCCAACAAAAATCCATCGACCTCATCAGTCCGCACACGTCCGCCGAAGGCATCGCTACCCTCCAAGATCAATGGCCTGGCGCCCGCTTCGTGCAGCCGGAGCGCACACGCCAGACCGGCAAGCCCACCACCGATGATGAGAATGTTTTTTTCGGAAGTACTCACGGCGGAAGATCCATCGTGAGTTGTTGGGAGGATGGAAGTGGATTCTTGCTCGGCTGCGCAAAAAGCTTCTTCTGCACGCGTTCCCAGAATTGGAAAAAACCACCCGTGGCAAAACTTCGAATGGCGAGGTCCTCCTGGCGATCCACGAGGACAAGGGGACTCCCCACTTCGGCAAGCGCGGCACGCAGCATGGGTAAAGAGTCATTCAGAGGCCCGATTTCTGGGCGCATGGTCACGACTTGTTGGAGCTTGTTTGACTTCGCCCAAGAGACGATTTGATCGAGATGGGACTCACGGGTGGTCGGGGCTTTCCAATGCTGCTCGGCACGGATGGCCGCATCTTCTAGCGCATCGTCTAGCCATTTTCTTTTGGGGGCAGGGAATTGATAGTGGTCCCAAGTGGCCCTATCAGCCGTAACGATGATTTCTGAAAATGATCGTTTCCCGAGCGACGAGTTTTCCACCGCGAGATCTTCTTCATGGATCCATAGCCCGACGTTGGATGTTAGGATTGGTGGTTCGGCTGATAAATTTGCTTGGGTAATTAATGGTTTTGCAACGAAGCCCGGTTGAAGGGGATGCGGATTCTCGAAAGCGGCCAAACCGCCGGAGAGAGAATGGAGAAGCTCGGGAGCCAGGTATTTTTCCAGATTGGTGCGACGTGCGAGATAGGTTTTCCCGGGAGTCTGCATGCCCGCGACCCAGCGCCACGAGAGGGTATTAGAAGCAGGATCGCCATCGAGTAAGTGCCGAAAGAAGAATGCTGCGCCAGCTTGCCAAGGCAGCCGCGCCTCATGCACCCACCAAGCGGCGAACCACATCCGCGCATGATTATGGAGGTAGCCGGTGCTTACTAACTCATTCGCAAAATGATCGATCACCGCATTCCCAGAACGAGATTCCTCGATCTGCTGGATCGCCGGGAGATGCATCATTTCTGCTGGATAAGTGAGATAGTCATTCCAGACCTCTGGGCGCAGCGCCAGCCAGGATTTCCAGTAACGCCGCCAATAGACTTCTTGGATGAATTTCTCCACCCGCCCGAAAGAATGCAGGCGCAGCACGGAGCTGACGACCTCCTCCTCGGTGACCAAGCGGTGGCGGATCGCAGGTGAAAGCCGGGAAACTGACGGGTGAGTGGGTTTTACCTGATTCCGATCGCGAGCATACAAACCGGCTACGGAAATAAATTCGCCCAATTGAACAAGTGACGCATCGCGCGAGGCCGGGCAAATCATGCGGCAAACTCGCGGCCACGCTTGATTATGCAACCGAGGATCTGAACAGCGGTCAGGTCCTCCAAAAACGAGTCCGGGCGGCGCGAAAGGGTCCATTCTCTGGCAGGCGGTCTAATTCCAATCGATTCGCTCGAAGATTGCTCGCAGTTTCGTTTCCTTTTCTGGCTGGATGAGACGCACCCATGCGAGCTTGCCCTCAAGATGGGCGGCGGCGAGATCGGGGAATTGCGGAGTGCGAACCTTATTGTCCGCATTCTTTGGCTTCGTGGCTTGGGTTCCGCTGAGGACAGTAAGGTCCCACTCCTTACGGTGAGTTCGCCGAGGCCTTTGAGATTTGCCCGCACTTTGAGATCGGTGCGAGGATCAGGTTTCACTCACCACGCTTTTTCGCCGCGGGGGTCGCAGGGAAGCCATAATAGCGCGACGGTTTGCACTTTCACGTCGGTCTTGGCGGGTTTGATGGATTCGGTTTCTAGGGGCAGTGCTGCGGGATCGAATGAAGCGGTAATGCTCGCGATTCCGGCTTCGAGTTCGGCTTTGGAGGCTTCGATTTCCGCAGCCACGCCGGAGACTTTGGCATCGGCGTTGGCGACGTCTTGATGCTGTTTGTAGGCACCTGTCGCTTTGCCGATGGCGGAGGTGCCGCGGGTGAGCGAACCAAGGCCGGACTTGCGACCGAAGAACGCGCCGAGAATCCCGCCGAGTACGGAGACGCCGGCTTGCATCGCGGCGGAACTCGACTCGGCTTTTTGTTTCGCGAGCTGGCCTTGGGCCGTTAGAAGCCGGGACTCGATGGTGGAAATTTTCTTGGTGGCAGTTTCCCGCAGCTTGTCGATAGCGGCATCGCGGGCTTCGCGCGCTTCGTGGACCAAGCGTGCCCGGAAATCTGCTTCGCTCTCGCCGAGATTCGACCACTCCTTGAGCGCGGGGCAGGAGAAAACGTCGGCACGCTCGTTCCGATAGAGCCACTCGGCGAAATCCTTTTCGACCTGCTTGTAGTTAGACGCATTCATGGCGAAGCCGGGAAGCTCCGCGAAGCCCGCGCCGGTGGCGGGTTCCGTGGCGGTCTCGTCGAGCTTGAGCGGCGGCGGCAAGGTCTTTTCCCAGTCGATGCCAGTGGCGGTGATCAAGTTCACCAGACGCACGGTGCGCGAGCCATCGACTCCCGCTTTCGATGAGGAAAAATGCACCTGACCGACTCGCAACAGGTGCGGCTGATAGGTGATATCCGCTGCGGAACCCGCAGGCGGGACGAACCTTTCAGTCACTCCCGCGCCGACGAGCGGGCGGGATGAGGGAGCTGCGGCGGGCGAATTCATCCCAGGCATCCCCATCGGGTTTGCGTTCGCTGCGGGTGCGGAAATCGTTGCGAATTCGCCGCGCTTCGGGTCCATCAGCGTCTTGATTTGGCCGCGGGTCAGCGGGCCAGTTAGATAACTCATCGCCCAGCGGACTTGGAACAACACGGGGTGATCTTCGTGGACGTTGTTCATGAGAAAAATGCGGTTGCCGAGACCGGAGAGTAGCCGTTCCATTTCGCTGCGGTCGAAGTTGGCATTCTGCGAGCCGGCAGCGCCTTCGAGTCCGTCGAGCACGCGCATTTTGTCGCGCTCAGTTTGCAGGCGACCAAGGAACCAGGTGCCAATGTTAGACAATGCCTTGTAGTCAAGGTCCACGGGATTTTGTGTAGCTAACAGACAACCCAGCCCGAAGGCGCGGCTTTGTTTCAAGAGTGTCATCATCGGTCGCTTGGACGGCGGATTGGCGGTAGGCGGGAGGTAGCCGTAAATCTCATCCATGTAGAGAATGGCCCGCAGCGAGGTGGTGCCGTTTTGCGAACGCATCCAACCTAACATTTGGTTAAGTAATAGGCTGACGAAAAACATCCGCTCGGTGTCGCCGAGATGGGCGATCGAGAAAATGGAGATCCGCGGCTTGCCAGCGGGCGTGTGGAGCATCTTCGCGATGTCTAGCGGAGGGCCTTCCAACCACGTCGCAAAGCCGGGCGAGGCTAGTAGATTGTTAAATTTCAGCGCCAGCACTTGTCTGGCTTTTTCGGGCATGAAGGACTCCAGATCGATCACGCCGACCTTGTCGAAGGCCGGCTTCTGGATGTGCCGGATCAAGGTTTCCAAGGTGACATTCTGGCCATCAGCCCACGCTCTCTGGAAAATCGCGGCGACTAACACAGCCTCGGGACTTTGAATCGCATCCACATTTTCTCCGACGAGCGAAAGCAGCGAAGACACCGTGCTCTCCACCCGCTCGCCTAGCAGCTCGGCGTCATCCATGACTTCAAACGGTGGAACTTCTAACGAACTCAGGATACTAACCGGAATCCCCGCCTTGCTGCCGGGAGTGAAAATGTTGATGTCCACCTTGTTGCGGAGGGTGGCGATGCGTGCTGGATCCTGCCCCCAATCGGCGAGACCGTCCTTCCATTTCGCGGCGGTCTGCGAGGCAAATTCATCGGGCGAGACGCCCTTTTTCGTCGCGTCGTCCTCGTTGATCCATGGGCGGAAACTCTTGGCGTCGAGATCGGGAAATAACAGTAACAGATTCGCGATGTCGCCCTTGGGGTCGATGATGATCGCCGGGATGTTATCCATGGCCGCTTCTTCTAGCAGCGCGAGGCATAGTCCGGTTTTTCCCGAGCCGGTCATGCCGAGGACGACGCCGTGGGTGACGAGATCCTTGGAATCGTAAAGAATTAGGTCGTCTTGGGCCTTCTTCGCTTCTGCGTCGTAGCCACGGCCGAGGTAGAACTGCCCGAGTTTTTCATAGTCCGTAGAGGAGATGCTCATGATACGACCATGGTGGAAGAGCAGTGGAAAAACTCCAGCAGGAAGATTGTCCTGCTCAAGGAGCGTGGGCGTCT
>JAYTLO010000259.1:0-45970 GCA_043729385.1 Akkermansiaceae bacterium | reverse complement strand
GAATAATTCGAAACCGGCGGGAAAACCGGTGGAATAGTCTGTCTTGTTGGGATTTCTAGGCATCCGTAAACACTTTACCCACAAAATAAGGCGTACAAGGTGTTAGATTTTTATGGATGGTAGTTTCCCGAGTGTAGGGACCCTGGGTAACACCCCGACCAGGAAGATCCATTGCGGCGGATGGCCCTTGAGCAATGCCCCGGCGAGACACGCTAACAAGATCCCACAATTCACCGCGCTTTGCAGTGTGGCGGCGATCCAGGGCCGCCATTTCTTCGGCCACGTTTCTGATAGCAGCGAGGCCCCCACCGCCCACTCACCGCCGATGCCCAGCGCTGCTAGAAACCGGAACACCAGCAGATGCCACCACTCCTGTGAGAAATACGATAGCCCGGTGAAACACGCATAAGTTAGAATCGTAAGCACCAGCGCCTTGCTCCGCCCTAGCAAATCCGCCACCCGCCCGAAAAATCCCCCACCCAGCGCCCAGCCGACGAGGAACGCCGCTTGGATGATGGACGCCTTTTGCCCCACCTCTGGATCGGACTCGCCCGTCACTAACAACTGCGCCACGAATGCTGTCGCGACGAGTGTATAAAGATGCATGTCCAGCCCGTCGAACAACCACCCAAGCCACGCCGCCACCCCGGAGCGGACTTGTTGGGGAGATAGATCGCGAAGGTGGCGGATCTCAGGCGTGGTGTTTTGCGGGTCGCTCATTAGCACGCAATTCAATCGGGCCGCAGCCCATCCTTGACGAGTCAAATTTAGGGATACCTAACAGCTGTTCGATCAACGCGAGATATCATCTAACCCGCTCATGCCACGCTGCCGGAGACTTGCACCCGCTCTTCTAGCAGTTGCACAAAATGCTTAATATGATGCGACGGCAGGTGGCGTTGCCAGACGGCCCACATGTGGAAATCGAGGTCTGCGGTGGTCGCGCTGATGGGTAAGATGACGATCCCTTGATTCGCCAAGTCCAGCACATGGGGCAGCAGTGAAATCCCTTGGTCTGCCGCGATCAGCGTGACCATCGAGTCGAATCCCTCGACCAGCCGGACCTTGCCGGGCCTGAATCCTTCAGCCGAGTAAAGCTGGCAAATCGCATCGCGGTGGCTAGAGCGGCCATCCCCGCCGAGGCATAACAGCGTTTCCGCGCGGACCTCCTTGAAGGTGATCGACTTTCTATCAGCCAGTGGATGGTGCTTGGAAATGGCGACGCCGTAGATCGAGTGGACCACGCACAGACTGCGCAAGCTGGGGATGTTCGCCACGTCTTTGCCATAGGCGAATCCGATGTCGATCTTGCCAACCGCCAGCGCGTCGAGCTGCTCCGCAGGCAGCATTTCCACGAATGCCACTTCCACGCCCGGATACTTCTGATGGAAAATTTTCAACGTCCGCGGCAGGAAATCCGTGGCGATGATGCCCACGCTGCCGATCCGCAATTTCCCCCGATGCCCGGATTGCGCTTCCGTCGCGCGGCCAATCGCCTGCTCGGCGTGGACCAGCAATTTCTGTGAGTCTTCGAGAAAAATCTCCCCAGCCTTGGTCAGCGACACGCTCACCGTATCGCGCTCTAACAATTTTACTGCGATTTCATCCTCCAGATCTTTCACCTGCTTGCTCAGCGCGGGCCGGCTGATGCGCAGGCGTTGGGCGGCTTTGCGGAAACTCAGCTCTTCAGCCACCGCCACGAAATATCGCAAATGTCTCAGTTCCATCCGCGCGACTGGTAACCGGAAGTTACCAGCATGGAAACATCAAAGTCATTCCGCATTTAAAAATCCGGCGGTATCTAGCGGCTCCCGAAACTCGGTTTCACCGTATTCCCACCTCCCACCATGCGCCTGATCTTATTTCTTCCCCTGTCAGCGATCTGGCTGTTGCTCCCCGCTTGCGGGAAAAAAGCCGCCCCTGGACCGCCGCAAATGCCGCCCGCTGCGGTGACATTCGTTCCCGCCGCGACCGAGACGGTCACCATCACCCGTGACTTGCCCGGCCGGATCGACGCCGTGCGCGTCGCGGAAATCCGGGCACGAGTCACTGGCATTTTGCTGAAAAAAGCCTTCCAAGAGGGAGCCGACGTGAAGGCGGGCGACGTGCTTTTCCAAATCGATCCCGCACCGTTAGAAGCCGCGCGTGACAGCGCCGCAGCCAATCTGGCGCGGGCCGAGGCGGGTGCAAAACAAGCCAACAACCAAGTCACCCGCTTCCGGGAGCTGGTGGCGGTCAACGCTGTTAGCAAACAGGACGCTGACAATTCCGAGTCCGCCGTGGCCATCGCTGCCGCAGAAATTCAAGCCGCCAAGGCCGCTCTCTCCACCACTGAGCTCAATCTCGGCTACGCCACCGTCACCGCGCCGATCTCCGGCCGCATCGGCAAGGCGCAGGTGACCGAGGGCGCTCTCGTCGGCCAGGGCGACGCCACCCGCCTCGCCGTCATCCAACAGCTCGACCCGATCTATTTCGATTTCACTCAGTCCAGTGGTGACCTGTTAGCCCTTAGAAAATCCGCCGCCGATCAAGGCAAGGTGACCCTATTGTTAGAGGACGGCAGCGAGTATGGCTCGCCCGGCCGGGTCTTGTTCTCGGAAACTTCCGTGGATGAATCGACCGGCATGGTCACGCTGCGGGCGGAGTTTCCCAATCCCAAGCGCGACTTACTGCCCGGCATGTTTGCCCGCGCGCGGGTCGTCCAGTCGATCCAGGAAAATGCGCTCACCGTCCCTCAGCGAGCCGTCACCCGCGGCGTCGGCGGGATGGGCAGCGTGATGGTGATTGATGATTCTAACCACGCTCAAGTCCGCGTCGTCCAGACCGGCGAGGTGAGCGGTGATAAGTGGGTCATCACTTCCGGACTCAAGCCCGGCGAGCGCGTGATCATCGAAGGCCTACTCAAAGCGCGCCCCGGTGCGCCCGTGGTCCCGGAGCCATTCGTGACTGCTAACAAAAACTAACTCCCCCGACTTTTTCATGGCTCAGTTCTTCATTGATCGCCCGGTATTCGCTTGGGTGATCGCCATCCTCATCTGCGTCCTCGGTGGCATCGCCATCACCACGCTGCCCGTCGCCCAATACCCGAGCGTCGCCCCGCCATCTATTTCGATCACTGCGAACTATGCCGGCGCCTCTGCGGAGACACTAAGTGACACCGTCACCTCCGTCATCGAGCAACAGTTAAATGGTATCGACAACTTGCTATACATGTCGTCCGCCAGCGATGCGAATGGCAACGCAGTCATCACTCTCTATTTCACACCCGGCACCAATCCAGACGTCGCCCAAGTGCAGGTGCAAAACAAAGTGCAACTCGCCACTCCCAGCTTGCCGCAGACGGTCCAGCAACAAGGTGTGGTGGTGGCCAAGGCAACTCGCAATTTTATGATGTTTATCTCGCTCTCGTCCGAGGACGGCAGCATGGATGCCATCAGCTTGGGAAACTATCTGGCATCTAACGTCCTCGATCCCCTCCGCCGCGTCGCTGGCGTCGGCGAGGTGATCCAGTTCGGCACCCAGAATGCCATGCGCATCTGGCTCGATCCCGACAAACTCGTTAGTTATAGATTAACACCTGCCGATGTTTCCACCGCCGTCCAAGTGCAGAACACTCAGGTGCCAGTCGGCCAGTTAGGCCAACTCCCCGCCGTAGAGGGACAACAGCTCAATGTGATTTTGCAAGGCCGCGCGACTCTGCGCGAGGTGAAGGAATTCCAAGACATCGTCCTCCGCGTGAACCCAGACGGCTCGCGCGTTTATCTGCGGGACGTTGCCCGCGTCGAGCTAGGTGGCCAAGATTATTCCATCAAGGCCCGCATCGACGGCAAGCCCGCGAGCGCCGCCGCAATCAAGCTTTCACCCACGGCGAATGCCCTCAACACCGCCCAGGCCGTGCGCGATGAGGTGGACCGCCTCAAGGAGTTTTTCCCGCCGGGCGTGAAAGTGATCTATCCATTAGACACCTCGCTGTTCGTGAAAATTTCCGTCAATGAAGTGCTCAAGACACTCGTCGAGGCGATCGTTCTGGTGTTCCTTGTGATGTATCTCTTCCTGCAAAACATCCGTGCCACTTTGATCCCCACACTGGTGGTGCCCGTCGCACTGTTAGGAACCTGTGGCATCCTCGCGGCATTCGGATTTTCCATCAATGTACTTACCATGTTCGGGATGGTTCTCGCCATCGGTATCTTGGTGGACGACGCCATCGTGGTCGTCGAAAACGTGGAGCGGATCATGAGTGAGGAGGGCTTACCCGCGAAGGAGGCGACGCGGAAAGCCATGGGCCAAATCACCAGCGCCCTCATCGGCATCACGGTGGTGCTTACCGCGGTATTCATTCCGATGGCATTCTTCGGCGGCTCGGTAGGGACGATTTACCGGCAGTTCACCATGTCGATGGTATCGTGCATGATCTTCTCTGTATTCCTCGCGCTTTCTCTAACCCCCGCACTCTGCGGCACGCTTTTGAAGCAAGTCGATGCTGGCCATCACCACGCGAAGGGGGGCTTCTTTGGTTGGTTTAATCGTTCCTTCGATGCCTTCACCAACCGCTATCAGCGCTGGGTCGGCGTGCTCGTGAAGCGCACGTCCATTGGAATTATCACTTTGATCGGCATTATGGTGTTAGTGGTGATGTTATATAAAAGAATGCCCTCCGCTTTCCTGCCGGAAGAAGACCAAGGCTATTTCCTAACACTCATCTCGCTGCCCGTGGGCGCGACGGACGCCCGCACCGGCGAGGCGCTGTTGAAAGTGGAGGAATACTTTTCCAAGCAACCAGAGATCGAGCATTACTTCACGGTGGCCGGGTTCAGCTTCGCGGGCCGCGCCCAGAACTCCGCCCTCGCTTTCATCCGCCTGAAGCCATGGGAAGAACGTTCCGGCAAGGATCACAAAGTCCAAGCCGTGATCACCCGTGCATTGATAGGTCTCGGCGGGATCAAGGATGCCATCGTTTTCTCAGTGAACCCGCCGGCCATTCCCGAGCTGGGGACTTCGTCCGGCTTTGACTTCTGGTTGCAAGACGTCGGCGGTGTGGGCCACGACGCCTTGATGGCTGCCAGTGGCCAATTGTTAGGCATGGCGGCACAAAACTCAGTGCTCGTGCAAGTCCGCCCGCAAGGCCTGGCCGATGCGGCGCAGATGAAGATCGAGCTGGACCAAGACAAGGCCAGCGCCCTCGGCGTTTCCCTCGCAGATATCAACTCCACCATGCAGACGGCCTTTGGTTCGAATTATGTAAACAACTTCGTGAATGGCCCGCGAGTCCAGCGAGTGATCGTCCAGTTAGATGCGCCATTCCGGATGAATCCCGAAGACCTCGGCAAGATCTATCTGCGCAATAAGACCGGCGGCATGGTGCCGATGTCCGCCTTCACCAGCATCCAGTGGACCTTCGGCTCGCCGCAGCTTCAACGCTACAATGGCATCCCTGCAGTGAACATCGTGGGAGCCGCCGCGCCCGGCCTCAGCTCCGGCGAGGCGATGATGGAAATGGAGAAAATGGCCGCGCAACTCCCCAAAGGCATCGGCTATTCGTGGAGCGGCCAGTCATTGGAAGAACGCATTTCCGGTAACCAAGCACCGATGCTTTATGGTATATCTTTGCTCATCGTTTTCCTATGCCTCGCCGCGCTATACGAAAGTTGGTCCATCCCAGTCGCGGTGATCATGGTGGTGCCGTTAGGGATTCTTGGCGCACTCGCTGCGGTATCATTCCGAGACTTGCCGAATGATGTCTATTTCAAAGTCGGACTTCTAACGACCGTCGGACTCTCTACCAAGAATGCGATCCTGATCATTGAGTTCGCGCTCGATCTGATGAAGGAAGGCAAGGGTCTAATCGAATCCACACTCGAAGCCGTGAAACTCCGCTTGCGGCCCATTCTCATGACTTCCATGGCCTTTATCCTCGGCGTGCTGCCACTGGTCCTCAGCAGCGGCGCAGGCTCCGCCAGCCAGAACGCGATCGGCACCGGCGTCACCGGCGGTATGATTTCGGGCACCATCCTCGCGATCTTCCTCGTCCCTGTGTTCTTCGTAGTGGTGATTAAAATTGTGACTCGTTTCACCGGAGAAAAATCCACAGTCGTCCCTGCGGCTGCCATTGAGTAAGGACAAACTGACCATGCGTAAGACATCCATCGCCACTCTCGTCGCGGCCTTTCTATCAGGTTCGTGCAACCTCATTCCGCCGCTCGATCCCATCGCCTCTCCGGTCGCCGCTCGCTTCCCCGGTAAGACCGGCGGCGAGGTTACCGCCGACATCGCATGGCAAAAGTTTTTCACCGATCCCCGGCTGCGGAAACTCGTCGAAGTCTCACTGGCTAACAACCGCGACCTCCGCATCGCCGCATTAAACGTCGAGCAATCCCGCGCTCAGTACGGCATCTCCCGTAGTGAGCTTTTCCCCCCGATCGGGATCACCGCCAGCGGCCAACGCCAACGCGGTCTCGGCGCACCCGGCGCCAGCGGCGGTGCCATTCAGTCCGGCTCCTACAACGTCTCCGTCGGCCTGGTTTCCTACGAACTCGACCTATTCGGCAGAGTGCGCAGTTTAAACAACGCCGCCTTGGAAACTTACTTCGCCACGGATGCAGCCCGCGTCGCGGTGCAAATCTCGCTCGTCGCAGAAGTGGCCAATCAATATCTAACCGAGCGCGCGCTCCAAGAACAACTCGCCCTCTCCCAACAAACCTATGATGGCTTCAACGTCGCTTACGACATCATGAAGAACCGGTTCGACGTCGGCACCGTTTCCGAACTCGAACTCAGTTCGATGGAAGTCCAGCGGCAGACCGCCAAGTCCGACCTCGCCGCCTTCCGCCAACGCATTCAGGTCATCAACAACTCGCTCGTCTTCCTCGCCGGCGGCTCGCTCCCCGCCAGCTTGCCTAACGGACGCACGCTCGACCAAGTCCTCGTCGCCGACGTTCGGGCCGGCGTTTCCTCAGATCTGTTATACCGCCGCCCCGACATCCGCGCCGCCGAGCACCAGCTGCGCGCTGCCAATGCCGACATCGGTGCCGCCCGCGCGGCGCTATTTCCCAGCGTTTCCCTAACTGCCACCGGCGGCACCGCCAGCCGCAGCCTCTCCGGCCTCTTTGCGAACGGCACAGGAAGCTGGTTATTCACTCCGCAGGTGAACATCCCGATCTTCTCGGGCGGCAAGAATCAAGCTGGCTTGAAAGCCGTCGAAGTCGCCAAGCAAACCAGCATCGCCACCTACGAGAAAGCCATCCAAACCGGCTTCCGCGAAGTGGCCGATAGCCTCGCCAATCGCAACGGCTTGGCCGAGCAAATCGCCGCCACCCAAAGCCTCGTCGCCGCCCAACAAAAACGCACCGACCTCGCTAACACCCGCTACAACCAAGGCGTGGACAGCTACTTCGAAGTGCTTAACTCCACCCTCGATCTCTACACCGCCCGCCAAGCCCTCATCCGTCTTCGGCTCTCCCGCGCGACTAACTCCGTCAACCTCTACAAAGCCCTCGGCGGCGGTTGGTAAACCCGCCACTTACAACGTGGGTGCCAGCGAATAAGTAAACGTCACACCTTCATAAACTACCCTTATGCCAGATCGACCTACACAAGAAATCATACTTCTCCGCGCGGCCTACACTGCCTTCAATGCTCGGGACATCGCCGCCGCCCTTGCCCTCATGACGCCAGACGTGGCCTGGCCGAAGGCGTTCAAGGGAGGTTTCGTTCGTGGTCCCGAAGAGGTCCGTGCTTACTGGACGGAGCAGTGGAGCGAGATCGATCCCCATGTGGAGCCGGTCGCCTTTTTCCCGGAGAGCGCCGGGCGAATCTCCGCCGCGGTGCATCAAGTCGTGCGCGATCTAACTGGAGCCGAGCTTGCCGACGAACACGTCGGTCATTATTTCACTTTTGCGCATGGCTTGATCCAGTCCATGGAAGTCGGGCCACTTCCATCGGCGGACCAGTCAGGGTAATCATGGCGTGTTGGAAATGGCCACGACACTCTTGTCGTGGTGCCGGACGGGCGCGTCCGCCCTCCTTCATGCTCACCCTGCAAAGGCATTCGCAGCGAGGCCTTTGACTCCTAGGCCGCGGATCACGAACAGGCGTCCGGCTTGCTCTTCCACCACCGTTTTATGGATGCCGGTGGTGACGTAGAGATCTGCTAGGTCTGGGCCACCGAAGGCGCAGGCGGTCGTTTCTAGGCACGGTAGCTCGACGCGCCGTAGCTCCGCACCGGTCTGTGGATCGAAGCAAACCACGCAACCACCATGGCAAAACGCGATCCATAAATTTCCCTCAGCATCGAGGGTCATGCCGTCCGGCGAGGCGTCGAGATGCGCGGTGGAGACGACGCTGCGGAGGTTCCGCAGATGGCCGTCCTGATAGTCGAAGGCGAGCACGTCCTTGCGCGGGGTGTCGATGTAATAGACGGTTTTTCCGTCGGCTGACCAGACGATGCCGTTAGAATTGGTGACCGGACCGAAGGCTTCGTGGAGCGTTAGATCTGGGTCGAGACGGTAGAGCCGGGCATCGCCGGTTTTTTTCACGAGGCTGATCGTGCCGACGAAGAAGCGACCGTCGGGTGAGCATTTGCCGTCGTTGAAGCGGTTGTCGGGTTTGTCTGCCTCGGGATCGGCGATGGCGGTTAGATGGCCGGTTTCCTCGTCGAGAAACAACAGCCCATGATCGCCGGCGATGACTAACCCGCCGCTCTCGCGGGGGACCACGGTGCCCACGCGCTGGCCGACATCCCAGGATTTCTCGCTGCCATCGGCGGGATCGTAGCGATGGACGCGGTGGCCCTCGATATCGACGAAATAGAGTGCCTGTTGCCACCAGATCGGGCCTTCGCCCCACTGGCTGCGGATGTTTCCAACGGGTTCGATGCTGAGCATGGCGGCAGCTTAGAAGCGGGCGGCAAGCGGCACCAAGGCTAAAAGCCGTTCACTGCTGACGCTCGGATGGGCAGACAAAGTTTCAGGCTTTGTCCCTATCCATTTGGGCAAACATCCAGCAACCCGAGCTTTCATTTCATCTAACCTCCCGACAGGATGAGCACCATGCGCGGCGCTTTTCTCTCCGAGGTCTTAAAGGTGTGGCTCTACGCTGCGGCCTCGGTGCTGCTAGGCGCGTGGGTTTCCCCGCTGATCTACAACGCGGGAAAAGCTCTAGCAGAAGTCTCATCGGTCAAGCAAACCAACGGCCCGTTGCACTGGCTGGCCGGGATTTGCCGCGCGGCGGATTTTCCGAAATTCTTCGAAGCCAGCCTGCTGGGATCTGCGCTGCTGCTATTCCTGCCACTGCTCCATTGGCTGCAAGTCCGTGCCACGCCGGGCGAGGGCAGGCAAGTGGCGGACCGGTCGCGAGGATGGAACGGCGGGCAGCGGCTACTCGATAATCCACGGTGGCTGCGCCAAGCTGCGACCGGCTTTTTGTCAGTGACGGCGGTGTTTTCACTGATCGCCGGATGCCTGATCCTCAGCGGAGTCTTCGAGTGGAAACAGCCCGCTGGGTCACTCGCGAAAATCGCGTTGCAGGGATTCACCGCCGCGCTTGGGCTGGCGATTTTCCAGGAACTCGTGTTCCGCGGAATTGCGCTGGGGATCTTCCTGCGGGCGATGCGTCCACTAGCTGCTATCAGCCTATCAGCGTTGCTTTTCGCGCTGGCGCATTTCCTCAATCCACCGCCGGGCGTGAATGTGCTAGACCCGGATGCCTCGGGCGTCGGCTTCGAGCTGCTGCGCAAAATCGCCGCCCGCTTGGCCGAGCCGCGCATCGTGTTAGGCACTCTCGCGCCGCTGTTCGCGCTGGGTGCAGTCCTCGCGTATGCCCGCTGGCGGACCGCTTCGTTGGGGTTGTCGATCGGCCTTCACGCAGGCTGGATTTTCGTCAACGGCGTCCTCGCGAGCGTGACGGTGGCGGCAGGTTTCCCGAACCTGTTGTCTGGCCCCACCTTGGGACAAGGCCTCATCCCGCTGGCCGGGATCCTCCTCGCCGGCCTATTCACCCACCACCTAACAAGCACCACCGATGCCCCGGCCTGAAGTCCGTGGCTGGCGGAAATGGTGGAGCCGCTCACTCGATCTGTTCTATCCCCCGCAGTGCGCGGTGTGCCGCATCACCTTATCCGGCGGGCGGGCGCTGTGCGGGGACTGCGACGCGGATTTACCACGACTCGCGCAACCGTTTTGCAAATCCTGTGGCGAGTCGTTTCAGGGTGAAATCGAAGGCACCTTCGCTTGCCCTAACTGCCACCGGCTCAAGTTTGCGTTCGAGTTTGCCCGACCCGCGATGGTCCGCGATCCACGCACGTTAGAGATGATTCACCGCCTGAAATACAGTCGAGAACTCCATCTCGCCCATGACCTTGGGCGACTTGCTGCCGGATCATTCGGCGATCCCCGGCTCGCTCCCGCACTCGCCGGAAACTGGCCGCTGGTCCCCGTGCCGCTTCATCGCAGGCGGTTCCAGCACCGCCATTTCAACCAAGCCGAGGAAATCTCCCGAGTGCTCGGCAGTCACATCGGTTTGCCCGTCCTCAAGGCCTTGCAGCGGACCCGCGCCACCGGCCACCAGACCGCGCTCACTCGCGCCCAGCGCATGGAGAACCTCCGCGGTGCCTTCGCCATCACCCGCGCCGGTCGCCATTCTATCAGCCACTCGCCAGTCGGCGCGGTGCTGGTGGATGACGTTCTAACGACCGGCTCGACCGTCCACGAATGCGCGAAAATTCTGCGCCGCGCCGGCTTCCAAAGCATCTTCGTGGTCACTGTGATGCGTGGTTAACTGATCGCCCGCCGCGGCTCCAGCCGCCGCAGCACGAAGTGACAGATCACGGCCGTTAGTGCTAGTGTCACCATCGGGAAAGGCCCGGAAAAAGCCTCCCCGATGCCCCACGGATGACTCGCGGCTGGCTGATAGAGTTTGTTAAAAGCTTTGAAGCCAGCGATCCATCCCGCGTGCAGGCCAATGGAGAACCACAGCGCATTCGTCCGCACCCGCGCCCACGCGAGGATCATGCCACCGACGAACAAGGTGGCGAATTCGGTCACAAAAAACCGTGGATTGGTGAAATGGAAGAGCACCTTTCCTAGCAGCTCGAATCCCGCCAACGCCGACGCTGGGTCCGCGATGACCAAGCCATCCGGTGGTTTCAGGAAATGGATGAAAGCGAAAAACAGCGAGGTGCCGACACACGCCGCCAGTGGTCTCGCAAACTTAAGCCACATCCCTAACAACACTCCGCGGATCAACCATTCTTCTATTGGTGGCACCACCAGCGCCGGCACCAATATTTTCCCCATCAGCTTTCCAAATCCCGGCTGAGGCAGCTTCGGAATGAAGACTCCCTGCCCTTTCAACAACAGCCCAAGCCCCCACATAATACCGACCGCGATGACGCACCCCAGGGCGATCTGCATCACGGCGCGACTCCAAGGCACCCGGACGCATGAGTCCACCCTGCCACCACTCCCAGCCCGCATGAACCGGATTCTCCTGAACAGCACCGGGATCGTCAACAACGCGGCTAACAGCAACGAGCGATCAAAAAACCGGTTGAAGTCAGCCCGCCCACACGCCGCCCCCAGCCATTCTAGAATCGCAGGTAAATCCCCGCCCGCTGCCGTTCTAGCGAGGCTTTTCCCCGCCTGATAGAGCCAAGGCGCAAGCGCCGCTGCCAGCACGAGTGATAACACCACCCACACCATGACGGCACCTGCCTCGGATCGAAAAAAGCGTTTCACTCCCCAAGTTTTGATAGACCGGATGGAAGTTGTCCAGAGGTGGTTGCGCTTTAGGAACGCTTAAATCTCCGGCTGCTTTCCAGTCATGGTTTGACGCCTGCCCCTTCTTCCACCAATTTCAAACCCATGAGTGCCACCGTCACGATCGACTCTTCAGGAAGACTGGTCATCCCCAGAACCATCAGGGAGCAGTTGCACCTCCACAGCGGATCGCGGCTCCATCTTGAGGTCAAAGGAGACGGCGTATTTCTTGCCCCAATGCCGGACGAAGACGCCCGCCTCGTGACGCGTGATGGGCGACTTGTCATCCAGTCTTCCAAAATCCTGGGCAAGGATGATGTCCGCAAGGCCATCGTCAGCGACCGGGAAGAGCGAATCAGCAAGCTGAGCGGCTGGAAATGATCGTCGCCGCAGATAGCTCCGTTTTGATCGCCTCGTTGGTGGGAAAGGATCCTCACCACGATGCCAGTGTCTCGATTGTAAAGGAGTACCGCCCCTTCGTGCATCGCCATGCGTTGGCGGAAACCTTCAGCACTCTAACTGGCGGAAGACTCGGTTTCAGAATATCCACGGATGCGATCGCCCGACTGATCCGGGAAAGCATTATGCCGTGGGTGCGAACCACGGAGCTCGACGATGCCGAACTCATCGAAGCCATGTCCGTATCCCAAGATCGTGGCGTGCGCGGCGGAGCCATTTACGATTTCCTCCACCTCTGCACCGCCGGAAAAGTCAGCGCCACGCGGCTTTACACCAAGGATGTTAACGACTTCACATCGTTCCATCGGCCCGGCGATCCCGAGATTCTGCATCCCTGAGATAGCGGCTCAGTTGCCGCTTACCCACTGACCACATCCCAACCTGCGAGTTTCCCCATCGCAAAAAAACGCCCGCCGGGAGGATTCCCCCGATGGACGTTTGAAAAACTAGCGGATACTAACACCTCACAGTCCGCGCAAGGTCGCCTTGATCGCGTCGAAGTTTGGCATGTCGCTCGGGACATCGAGAACCTCTGCGTATTGCACCACGCCGGACTTATCGATCACGAAGGCCGAGCGCTTTGACACGCCGCCCATGATGAGATTTTTCGTCGGTAGAAATTGATCGTAAGCCACGCCGTAAGCCTCCGTCACCGCATGCTCGTAGTCGCTGAGCAGCGCGATCGTGATGCCTTCCTTTTGCGCCCACGCTTCTTGCGCGAATGGATTGTCACCGGAGATTCCAAGCACCTTCGCGTCGAGCGCGTCATACTCAGAGATCCCGTTAGAAATGCCGCAAAGCTCGCTCGTGCAGCCGCCGGTGAAGGCCATCGGCACGAATAACAGGATGATGTTGGATTTGCCGATCAGCTCGCTCAGCGTGACCAACTCAGGGCCGTTCGCGGTTTTGCTGACGAGGGTGAAATCCGGGGCTTGGTCGCCTACTTTGATGGTCATGGTAGTTTCGGGGTTGTTTGAAGTGAGGCCGCAGCGTAGAACGCCGCTCCCGGATATGTCATACCAATTCTCAAATTTTGGCCAACACCTCGGCAGTGGCAGCGGCATCGGCGAGCTGATGGACGACCTCGGACACGCCCTAGCCAGCGGTGGCCCGGATTTGAAAATGCTCGGTGGTGGCCAACCGGCCCGCATCCCAGAAATGAACGCCGTCTGGCGGCGGCGGCTCGAAGAACTGATGGCGGAAATGGGCGGACTCGAGCGCGCTCTAACCACCTACGATCCGCCCGGCGGAAATCCCCATTTCCTTGAAGCCATCGCCACGCTCTTCCGCGAGACTTTCGGCTGGGATCTCAGCCCGGAAAACGTCGGCATCACCAGCGGCGGCCAGACTGCCTTCTATTTCCTCTTCAATCTCCTCGCCGGAGAAATGCCCGACGGCAGCCGCCGCAAAATCCTGCTGCCGCTCGTTCCCGAATACATCGGCTACGCCAACCAAGGCGTCAGCGGCGATTTGTTCCGCGCCGTCCCGCCGCTCATCGAAAAAACCGGGCCGCACGAGTTTAAGTATCATGTGGATTTCGACCAGTTAGTCGTCACCCCTGACATCGCCGCGATTTGCGCCTCGCGCCCCACTAACCCGACCGGCAATGTCCTAACCGATGAGGAAATCGCCCGCCTCTCCGCCATCGCCAAGCAGCACGACATCCCGCTCATCATCGACAACGCGTATGGTGCGCCCTTCCCCGGCATCATCTTCGCCGATGCCACGCCGTTCTGGGAAAACCACGTCGTTCTAACACTCAGTCTGTCGAAACTCGGCCTGCCCGGCACCCGCACCGGCATCGTCATCGGCCCGCCGGAAATCATCCGTGCACTCGGCTCCATGAGCGCCATCGCCGGACTTTCAAACCCTAACATCGGCCAGCAGATCACTCTGCCGCTCATCCGCTCCGGCGAGATTCTCCGCCTCAGCCGCGAAGTCGTCCGGCCATTCTATCAGGAAAAATGCAAGCTCGCCCGCCAGGCTGCATTGGAAGCATTCGGCGACGACATCGAGTGGTACATGCACCGCAGCGAGGGTGCGTTGTTCCTCTGGTTCTGGTTTCCCGGCCTGACGATCACCTCGCAAGAACTCTACGAACGATTGAAGAAACGCGAAGTCCTCGTCATTCCCGGGCACCACTTCTTCTTCGGCCACGCCGACCCTAACTGGTCCCACCGCCACCAATGCATCCGCGTTTCCTATGCCATGGATGAGGCGGTGGTTAGAGATGGGTTGCGGATCATCGCGGAGGAAGTAAGGGGAAAGGACATTCCTGTCCCTTCTTTCTGAGAGAAGGGACAAGAATGTCTCTTCCCCTTGTATTATGAGCTTCGCTCTATCGCTTTCCCACAGCGTGAAATTTCCATCCTTTAATTTCGCCTTCACCGGATTCCTTCAGATGTATCGCACCGCATTCGCAAAATGTTCGCCATCGCGAATGAGCGTGTCCCGATAATTCGGCTGCCAAATGGAACCCTTGCCAATTTTTCTGGCGGAGACCCCTTTCCACGCCTTGAGGAGTCCGTCCAGCGGAACGAAAGGCTTGAATAACAAATGCACGTGATTCGGCATGATCACCCACGCATGATGCTCAACCCCCTCGCCTTGGAAATGCATGATCACTTCTTCAAGAAGTTCCCGCTCGGACGCTTCTCGCAACAAGCATGAGCCAGCGCCCTCATCCAGCCAGCGTTCAAGTTTCATCGCGAAGCGTTTGCTATATTCAGCTTGGACTTCATCGCTCCAGGGAGGCGGCCACGTATTGCGGAATGTTTGGCTCTGCTTCTTCCAAGTGAGGATCTTCTCCTTTGGCAGCGAGTCCCCCAGCCGGAACGTCACGAACTGCATGACCTCATCCTGCGACCCATGGGGAAGCTGACCGGCACGCTTTTCAATCGGCGCGTCCGGGTTCAGATAGTCGCGGGACATGCTTGGTAGAGAATGGGGTCGGGACATACCTGTCCCGACATTTCCGTTGGAAAAGAAGGGACAGGAATGTCCCTTCCCCCTACTCCGCCAGCCGAATAACCAACCGCCCGGACGCGATCTTA
Organism: Akkermansiaceae bacterium; assembly: GCA_043729385.1. Classification (GTDB taxonomy): domain Bacteria; phylum Verrucomicrobiota; class Verrucomicrobiia; order Verrucomicrobiales; family Akkermansiaceae; genus Luteolibacter. The sequence continues at coordinate 30,705 of JAYTLO010000259.1, read as the reverse complement.
AACTCCTCCACCCCCGCCACTTTGCCATTCTGACCGCCGAGGATTTGACCTAACAAATCCTTGCCTTTCAATCCCGCGAGCCAGTCATTCGGCAGGGAAATTCCCCAGACCGTTAGATCGTCGAGGATGAAGCTCGCCTTGCCAGGTTCATCACTAACAATAAACCGCGCACGGGCTTTCAGATGCTTGCCGCCGACCACCGGCAGATCAGGATCGAGATCGGTCTCCATGCGAGCGTGAATCGCGTTGGTGGCCAGCTCGAAACTAACGGTTTTACCAAATGCAGTGTTCGCATTGAGCAAACCGTTCAGTTCGCGCTCGGTGAGGATGATTTCCTTGCCGCCCTTTTCATACTTCGGCGCGGCCGGCTTCTGGATAGACTCGACCTTCGCTTCCACCGTGGCTTTTTCCTGCGGACTGAGTTGCACCGGTTGGATGGGCCGGTTGTGCCACCACCAGAGTCCGCCGAGGATGAGCAAAGTCGCAACCGCGAAGATGGCGATCTTGAAGAGGCAGGAGTGGCGCGTGGTGGGAGGCGGAGGGATATCGGTCATGGAACATCACCTAAGGAGAAGGGACGCCCTCGTCCATTCCAAATGATGGGACGAGGGCGTCCCATCTTCTCAATGCGCCGCTAACCAGTTAGCACCGGTGCCGGACTCCACTTCTATCGGCACGCCGTGCGGCAGCGGCAGCGCGGTCTTCATTGCCTCTAAAATCTTCGGGACAAGTTCAGCTTGTTCATCAAGCGCGAGGTCGAACACGAGTTCGTCATGCACCTGCAGTAGCATCTTTGTTTGATACGGCTTCTCCCGTAGCAATGCGTCGATGCGGATCATCGCGAGTTTAATCATATCCGCAGCGGTGCCTTGGATGGGGGTGTTGATGGCGGCGCGCTCGGCGTTGCCACGCAGGCCTTGGTTGCCGGAGTTGAGGTCAGGGAAATAGCGGCGCCGGCCACTAACAGTTTCAACATAACCCGCCTCGCGAGCTTCATTCACCGTCCGATCCATAAACTCGCGGATCGCGGGATACTCACGGAAATAAGCATCTATCGTGTTAGCAGCCTCGGTCCGCGGAATCGCCAGCCGCTGACTGAGGCCGAAGGCGGAGATGCCATAGATGATGCCGAAGTTCACCATCTTCGCGGTGCGCCGCATGTCGGAAGTTACATTTTCCGGCTCGACCACAAACACCTTGGCGGCGGTGATGGTGTGGATGTCCACTCCGTTTTGGAATGCCTCGATCATGGTCGCATCTTGCGAGAGTGCGGCCATCACGCGGAGCTCGATTTGCGAGTAGTCGCACGAGAGCAGGGTGAAGCCAGCGCGTGGGACGAATGCCTTGCGGATCTTGCGCCCGGCCTCGGATCTAACTGGGATGTTCTGGAGATTGGGATCGGACGATGCCAGCCGCCCGGTGGCGGCGACGAGTTGGTGGAAATGCGTGTGGATGCGCCCCGTCTCCGCGACGATGTGGGTGGGCAGCGCGTCGAGATACGTGGACTTGAGCTTGGTGGCCTCGCGCCAAGCGAGGATGTCGGCGATGATCGGGTGCTTGCCTTCGAGGGTGGCGAGCGTTTGCTCGTCGGTTTTGTATTGGCCGGTTTTGGTTTTCTTCGCCTTGTCGGCCAGGCCTAACTGGTCGAAGAGAATCTCCCCGAGTTGCTTGGGTGAGGCGATGTTGAACGAGCGGTCAGCGTGGCGGTGGATGGATTTAACGAGCTCGTCGATCTGGATTTGCAACTCGTCGCCGATGACGGTTAGCGCAGCGGGAGCAATGGCGATGCCCTCCATTTCCATCGCTACGAGGACGGGCAACAGTGGGCCTTCGATTTCGTGGAGAATGGTTTCCTGGCCGGATTGCTTGAGCAACGGGCGGATTTTTTGCGCAAGCTGATAGGTGACATCGGCATCCTCGGCAGCGTATTCGGCGAGGATCGTTAGAGGGATGGCGGCGATATCGAGATCCTTGGAGGCCTTCTTGGTTTCGGCGAATGCAAAGAGATCTCCATCTGAAACGGGTGTCACTTGGCGGTTGGAAGCCGCAGCCACGTCCGCCAGCTTGACCGGGGTGTAGCCTAGCAGAATCTCGGAGAGGTAGTCCATCGAGTGGCGGCGCTCGGGCGCGACCAGAGTGTCGGCTAACAGTGTATCGAAGAACGGCCCTGCGACTTCGATGTCGTGGTGGAGCAGGATGGATAGATCGAACTTCAGGTTGTGGCCAATTTTTTCCGCAGGGGTAGAGAAGAGGGATTGGAGATTCGAAATTAGAGATTCGGAATACGGAAGATACCAGCCTTCGTGGGCCTTCCAGGAAAAGGCGATTCCTAGCAGTTTGGAAGTGAAGCGGTCAAGGCCGGTAGTCTCGATGTCGAAGCAGAAGGACTTCTGCGCGGCGAGCGCGGCGAAGAGTTCCGTCTGGAGTTCCGGTGTGTCCGCTAGGTGATATGTGTGCTCGACCTCGCGAATGGTTTTGAAGGTTTCGAAGATCGTGGGAGCGGAGATTTCATCAGCGGGCTGGCGGTTAGAAACCGCTACCACGTCGGGGAAAAGTCGCTTGGTTAGAGTGCGGAATTCGAACTCATTGAAGAGCGTTTTCAATGCTTCTTCATCGCGCGGCGAGAGCACGAGATCATCCCAAGTGACTTCGATTGGCACATCCAGAACGATCGTCGCGAGTTGCTTGGAGAGCCGCGCTTGGGCGGCGTGGGTCTCTACATTTTCCTTTAGCTTACCCTTGAGCTTGGCAGAATTTGCGATGATGCCCTCAATGGAGCCAAACTCCGCGATGAGCTTTTTCGCCGTTTTTTCGCCGATGCCAGGGATGCCGGGGATGTTGTCCGACGCATCGCCCCACAAGCCGAGGATGTCGATGACTTGCTCCGGGCGCTCGATTTCCCAGTTCTTGAGCATGGTCGGCAGGTCGATGATGTCATGGTCCGAGCCTTTGCGACCGGGCTTCCACATGGAAGTGGTTTCTGAAATGAGCTGCGCAAAATCTTTGTCCGGCGTGACCATGAACGACTCGAATCCCGCTGGCTCCGCGCGTTTCACCAGCGTGCCGATGATGTCGTCCGCCTCGAAGCCATCCAACTCTAACACCGGAATGTGAAACGCGCGGCACAATGCTTTAACATGCGGGATGGACGCCGCGAGTTCCTCCGGCATTTCATCACGCTGGGCTTTATAAGCGGGAAATAAGAGATGCCGCGGCGTGGGCGCGGAGGTATCGAACGCGACCCCGATATGGCTCGGGTTTTCCTTTTCTAAAATGAACAACAGCGTGTTGATGAAGCCATAGAGCGCGGAAGTATTTACTCCCTTCGAGTTGCGGATCGGGGCTTGGATGAGCGCGAAATGCGCCCGATAGATAAGGGCCATGCCGTCGAGCAGGAAAAGGCGGTGCATGGCCGGAGCTTGGGCGAGCCTTTCTGGAGAGTCGAGAAGAGTGAATCAGCAGATGCCTATCAGCAGGCTTCGGAAAACTACGCCGGGGACATCGCCAACATCAAGCGCCACGCGGCGGAGTGGCCCCGGATCATGAGGCTTTGCGGCTTGCTTCAAGTTCCGCTCGGTCGAGAGCGTGAACGAACCTCATGTCAGCAGGAATGAAGCGCCCCATCCGCTCGCATTCGATAAAAATATTCTCGTCAGTAACAGCAACTCCTTGGGAGCGCATCCACGCTTCCAAATCGTCATACCAAGCATCGCTGCCTTCCGGGTGTGAGTTACTGAACATTGACGGTTAGGATGTAAAGGATGGTGCCTTTCCGCGCAAGTCCCATTAGCAAAGCGTGGAGCCTTCTCCCTGCCACCTCATCATCCGGCGTGTTACTGGTTTGAGATCTCTTCCAATCCTGCCCCACAGCGTAAGACATTTCATTCAAGTGGTTCCACAGTGTGGCAACCTCACCCCGACGCACCGATTCCTTGGGGCGAATCGAAAAGGTATGGAGCGAGGAAACCACTTGGATTTCGAGTGCCTGCCCCTCCATCGCGACAAGGATGTCCTTGAGGCTTGGAGGCGTGCCGTTCGGATGGTTGTGGATGGCCACATTCCCAGGAAGGCTTCCGAGATCAATCGGCACGGTGTCGGGAGTTCCGCTGTTACGGTAGCGCTCGTTTCCCTCGGGATCGAACACCCTGACGTGTTCGCGGGGCAGATCTCGAATGACGTCCCCGAACGATTTCACCAGACTTTTCGCTGAGCCCGACAACCCTTCAAGCGGCTCAAATCCCCCGCCACCGGCTTCGAGATGGTCAATATCAGAGAGCATTCTGAGGGCCAAATCCTCCGGCACAAAGACAGGGATCCCGCTTGGGCCGGTCAATTCGGGCTGGTTGAAATCCTTCATGCGCACTGGACCATTGAACCGGATCTTGCCGCCGGGCGATGCCTAGCCCAGCCGATTCAAAATCACATTCGTCGGCTTGATGTCGAGCATCAGGGAAATGTGCATGGCGGTGAGTTCGCCCATCGACTGGCAATCGCCGAAGCCGCTGGTGGCGTGCATCCGGTCAAGCTCGCGGGCGAGGGTGATGACATGCTCGCGCGGGGCGATGTCCTCGCGCCGCATCACGCCTAACAGCGCACGCAAGCGGCTGCTCTCCACTTTCGCGCGACGGGCCATTTGCGCATGCTCCTCGGCCACGTATTGGTCGATGCTCTTGCGGTTGAGCACCTCGAATGCGAGGCGAGTGACCTTGCGGTTTGAGTTGAAACGGAATGCCAGGTAGATATTACCATTTCCCTCATACGATTGCTGATCGAAGTCGATGGCTCTCACCCGGTATTGGATTTCCTCAAAGTCTGGTGTGATATCGACGACATAGTTCACACTCCGCATATCTCCTAGAAGACGGATGAAACTGCGCTCGGTGAATTTAGTAAACTCCTTGGCGATGCGCACTTTGTTGAGTCCGGGTTGAATTAGATAGTCCCGGAGAAATACATCGCCAGGGACACCTGCGATGTGCTCTTCGATGAGGGTGTTGCCATTGACGAGATAGTTAATCCGATTGGGAGATAAAATATGCTCTAACTCGAGACCATAGATGCGGGACGCATCCGCTTGTTTTACATAAAAGTAGTCCGAGTTATCATTAAACAAATTGGTCACCCGGATGCGAAAGGGTTTGGAATTTCCAAAGTCTCCGAAGTCGATGCGATCCACTAGTAAGTGTTCGTGTTGTTCTGCATCGCGGCCGAGCTTTAACTCCGTGTAGATACTTGTCAGTCGCGGCCGCAGCTCGGCGATCACTTCCGGCGGATACATCACGGTCAGCCAAAGCGTCTCGCGGCCCTTCGGATCTTCATAAGGAATCGCCCCGCTGAAACGGCATAACTCATCATAGACCTTGGGGATTTCCCGCTGGCGGTCGAAGTGATAGAGATACTGCCGCAAGGTCGGGGATACCGGATACTTCGTCTTCTGCCGCGCGATCACGGGCGGAAACTAGCGGATCGCTGGGGCGGACGCCAGTCCGGGGTATGCCAAATAAGGAGAGTGGACATTTTTGTCCACTTGCCGATGCGTGGTGAAAGAGTGAGCGCGTAGCTCTTCCCTTTCTCCACTCATCGTCCGGGCGGACAAAAATGTCCGCCCTCCTTACTGGCGCGCCATGCCACTTTCAGTTACACCCAGTCTTCCCATTTGGCAGATCAGGACGCGAAAAAATCGCCGTGTTAGAAACAATCACCGCGCGATTGCCACGAGGATCGCCTTCTGCGCGTGGAGGCGGTTTTCCGCTTGTTGGAAAATCGTGTCTGCATTGAGTTCTAGCACTTCGTTGCTGATTTCCTTGCCGCGATACGCTGGCAAGCAATGCAGCACAATGTGGCCAGGTTCCGCGTGGGCGAGCAGCCCGGCATTAACTTGGAAGCCGGCGAATTCGTGCTCCTTCTCCGGCTGATCCTCCTGGCCCATGGAAAGCCAGACGTCGGTATTGATAACGTGAGCACCTTCCGCCGCAGCTTCGGGATCAGAGGTGATGGTAACGTTCGGTGCATCAAGGTCTGCTAGAAATCCGGGTGACGGCTGACATGACGGAGGCGATGCCACGACCAGCTTGAAACCAAGGCGCTTCGCGGCCCACATCCACGAGCGGGTCATGTTAGAATAGCCGTCACCGATGAAGGCGATCTTCTTATCCTCCCAGGTGCCGAGCTTTTCCTGCACCGTCAGCAAGTCTGCTAGAATCTGGCAGGGATGCTCGTCATCGGTGAGCGCGTTGATCGTGGGGATGCCGGAAAACTCTGCGAAATCCGCCACGTCCTGTTGGGCGAAAGTGCGGATGATGGCACCATGGACCATGCGGCCTAACACCCGCGCGGTGTCCTTGATCGGCTCGCCGCGGCCGAGTTGGATGTCATTTTTTGAGAGAAACATCGGGAAACCGCCCAGCTCGCGGATGCCGACCTCGAATGACACGCGGGTGCGGGTGGACGACTTGGTGAAAATGAGTGCCCACGTTTGTCCGGCGAGCTTCTGCCCGTCGCGCCCGCGCTGGCGTTTGAGGTAAGCGGCGGAATCCAGCAGCGCCTGGATTTCCTTGGTGCTGAGTTGTTCGATGGAGAGGAAGTTTTTCATGGGTCGGAAGGCAGTTAGAACTCGGCAAGCACGGAGTGGATGGTGACCAGCGCCTCATCCACCTCCGCGTCGGTGACGTTGAGCGGAGGCAGCAAGCGGAAGGTTTTAGGGCCAGCGGGCGGGACGATCAGGCCGCGTTCCATCAGTTTGTTCACCACGACGAGCGCGGGCGTTTTGCCCTCGGGTGCTGGGATAGATGCGGGATCGAGGGCGATGCCTAACAATAACCCTTGGCCGCGGACTTCGGTGACGACGGGTAGTTTCCACGAGCGCACCGTTTCGCGAATGCGCACTTCCTGATAGATAGCATTCACCGCGAGGTCCTTCTCGCGGATCTCCTTGAGCACGGCCAGCGAGGCGGCGCAGACGAGCGGATTTCCACCATAGGTCGAGCCGTGCGAACCCGGCCCCATCAGCGAGGACAGCGGCGGGCCGTCCTCAGCCACCGCGCGGTCGTTGAGCCAAAATGCGCCGATGGGGACGCCGCCGCCCATGCCCTTGGCCCAGGAAATCCCGTCGGGTTGGATCTCTGGGGCGATCATGCGCCAGGCCATCGCATCGCCACAGCGGCCGAAGCCAGCTTGCACCTCGTCGAAAAATAACAGCAGGTCATGCTTCTTGCAGAGGGTCGCCACCGCGCGGAGGAATTCCGGCGTCGCCACGTTCACGCCGCCCTCGCCCTGCACCGGCTCTAGCAGAATGGCGGCAGTCTCGGGACGCATCGCGTTTTCAAGCGCGGCGACATCGTTGAACGGCAGATAACGGAAACCCGGCAGCAACGGATCGAAGCCCTCCTGAATCTTCTTCTGACCGGTGGCAGACATCGCGCCGAGCGTGCGACCGTGGAAGGACTGCAAAAATGTAACGACCTCGTAGCGCTGCGAGCCGTCGGCCTGCGGGCGCTGCAGGCCGAAGCGGCGCGCGGATTTGATCAAACCGTCATTAGCCTCGGCACCGGAGTTCGAGAAAAAAACCTTCCCGGGAAGTCGCACATGGTGGGTGTTAATTTCCTCCGCAAGCTGCGCCTGAAGCGGGCTCTGATAGAGATTAGAAACATGCATCAGCTCTCCGGCCTGCTGGCGGATGGCCTCAACTAACAGCGGATGGCAATGACCGAGCGAACACACCGCGATGCCCATGCAAAAATCCAGATAGCTTTTCCCGGTATCGTCCCACAACCGGCAACCGGCACCTCGCACTGGGACCAGCGGAAAGCGCCCGTAGGTGGGAAGAACGTGTTGGGAGTAGAGTTCGGAAGTCGTCATCGGTTGGCGGGAAAGGGGCGGAGACTAGCGTGGTTATGCGGAATGGCAATGCGGGAGATTGGCTCGATCTAAGGGGAAGGGAGGCCTCCTCCCTTCGCATGGGCGAGACGTCCATGCCCCCTATTAACCCATCATCTCCGCCGGTAGCTCCACGACTTCTTCCCGCAAGGCCACGAAGACCCGGTCATCCGGCGCGGGTGATAGAATGGCGCCGCCGGTGAAGCTGCCGAAGGCGGGCAGGACGAGGGTGTGGCTCCGATAGAGGAAACACGGCAAACGCAGCGAGGTGCGCCGGCCATCGGGGATTCTAACAACCGGATGCCAGTGGCCGGAGAAATGCATCCGCCCACCGGTCGCGTGTGCGGGGTCGTGGATGATGCGGATGGATTCTCCGAGATCGTGACTCGCCACGGCGCGGATTTGGGAAGGAATGTGTTTCAACTTCACATCGTGATTTCCGACGACGAGCGTCACGGGTAGCCCAAGCTCTGCGATGAAATCGGCAAGCGCGGCATCTAGCAGGGGCGTGATGCCGGAAGGCGCGTGGAATAAATCGCCGGCGACGACCAGTTGGGCGGCGCGGCATTTTCGCGCGAGGTCTAGCAACCGCTGCAAGTCCCTCGCGGTGTCGCCTTCTGGCACTGGCAAGCCCTGCGCCCGGAATGCGGCGGATTTCCCGAGGTGGACATCCGCCACGACGAGGGTGGCGCTGTCTGATAGAAAGACCGCGCCCTCAGGCAGAAGGGAAATGGACGGGTGTTCGGGGAAGGGGTTCATCTTTCTATCAACTTTCAACTCTCAGCCATCAACTTCGTCGCAGGGGCTTGGCGGATGGAATCCGCAGCCACGTTGAGGGCGCGGAGCATGGCTTCGAGGCGGGTGGCGGCGTCGCCTGGAGAGTGGCTGGCGGAGAGGCGGTCGGCCCACAAGGGGAAGGCCATGGGTGTTAGGTTTGCGGTTTCCACAAGATGCATGGGGGCGGCTTGGAGGCGGCGGATGGCGGTTGTTAGGCGGGTGAGTTCGAGTTGTTTCTCGAGGATCTCGCGGCGGGATTGCACGAGCAGGAGGTTGTCGGGATCGTAGCGGTCGAGCACCTCAAACAGCAAGGAGGCGCTGGCTTGCACCTCGCGCTGGGAACGGTCCTTGCGGCCCGGCGGGGTTTGCAGGATGAGCCCGGAAATGCGGGCGATTTCACGGAATTGCCGCCGCGCGAGTTCGGCGGTGTTCATGCAGGAGACGAGGTCGTCTAGCAGATTTTCAGCGGATAAATGCGATCGCAGTTTTTCCTCGTCGAGCACCAGCGCCCGCTTGGCGGTGAGTGAGAATCCGTAGTCATTCTGGGTGGTGTGGATCGCCTCGCCGGACTCGCGGGAAATCCGGAATGCGACCAATGCCGCGAGACCTTCGTGGACCAAGCGGCCGGCAAACGGATAGAAAAACAAATGCTCGCCCTCGCGCGAGCGGACATGCTCGACGAGCAAGGAATCATCAGCGGGCAGCCGCGACCATTTCCGCTGGATCGCCAAAATCGGTTCGACGGCTTCCATTTCTAACGACGGCTCGCCATGGCCGTGGAGGCGGCGGGCGATCGCGTGCGAGAGTTCCGTGGAGAGCGGCATCTTGCTGCCACCCCAGATGGCGACTTGGCCTTTGCCCGCGCGGGCGGCGGCTTTCACGGTGGCCGTGCGCTGGTGAAATCTAACTAGAGTGAGCTGTCGTCCGGCGAAAATAAGCGAGGAACCGGGCCGCAGCCGGGCGATGAACGACTCCTCGACGGTGCCCAAAGTGTGGCCGTTCACAAACTTGATAGAAACGGCGGGATCGCTGGAAATCGTGCCGATGCTGAGCCGGTGCTGCATGATCAGCCGCTTGTCGTCCACGGTGTAGCGGCCGTCTTCGAGGCGGGCTTTGTGATAGTTCGGATACTTCGCGAGCACCGCGCCGCCGTTAGAAATGAACCCGAGCGACCACTGCCACTCGGCGTCTGTTAGTTCCGCGAAGGCATGGCTGGACTGGATTTCCCGGCGCATCGCTGCTGGCTCGAACGGCGTGCCGATGGCGCAAGTGACGAGATGCTGGACGAGCAAATCCAGCGGCATCCGCAACGGCGTCCGGCTCTCGACATTTCTCGCAAGTGCCGCATCGCGGGCGGCGGCGAACTCGACGAGCTCGAGCGCATGAGTGGGCACGCCGACGATCCGCGACACGCTGCCCGGGCGGTGCCCAGAGCGCCCGGCGCGCTGGAGCAATCTAGCAACTCCTTTGGGCGAGCCGATCTGGATGACTTGATCGACCGGCGAGAAATCCACTCCGAGGTCGAGCGAGGAGGTGGCAATGACGCATTTCAGTGAGCCGTCGCGCAGGCCGTTTTCCGCATGATCCCGCTCGCTGCGGTCGAGCGACCCATGGTGCATCGCGAGCCTGTCCTTCCACCGCGGGCGGATGGCTAACAGCTCTTGAAACCAGATTTCCGTCTGCGAGCGGGTGTTGGTAAAAACCAAGGTGACGTTCGCCTTCTCGATTTCATCGGCGACTTGCGAGGCGAGCCGCGTGCCGATGTGGCCGGACCAGGGAAAGCGGTCGATCTCCTTCGGGATGAGCGTTTCAATCACTAACGGCTTGTCAATGGCCGCAGTGATTTCCACAGAGCCAGAAAACGAATTCCCTAACAACGCGTGGCGGGCTTCCGTGAGATTTCCCAACGTGGCGGAGAGTCCCCAGATGCGGAGTTGCGGAAACCAGGCGCGGAGCCGGGCAAGGCAAAGCTCAGTTTGCACGCCGCGTTTGGTCCCTAGCAGCTCGTGCCATTCGTCCACGATCACGCAGCGCAGGCCGGCGAGTTTCTCCGAGAAATCTGCATGAGTGAGCATCAACGAAAGCGACTCGGGCGTGGTGACAAGCGTGTGCGGGAGCTTTTTGCGAAGGCGAGCACGGAGGGCGGCGGGCGTGTCGCCAGTGCGGGCCTCGGCCTCGCAGTGAGGCGCGAGGACGGCTAACGGCTCGCGCAGCGCACGCAGAGTGTCGGCAGCCAAGGCGCGCAAAGGTGTTAGCCAAAGGACTTGGCAATGCGAACCGCTGCACTCGGCAAGCGGGCCAAGATAGACCGCCAACGTTTTCCCAAGACCGGTGGGGGCGTGGAGCAGACCGGATTTCCCGGCAAGGTATGCGTCCCAAGTATCCTTCTGAAAATCAAACGGCTGCCAGCCTCGGGTGCTGAAAAATGGGTGGAGCGCACGGGCGGGCATGGGCCGACAATTTCAACCGAGAATCCTGAGTTTCAAGGATGGGCTACCTACCTGTTAGGGGCGCAAGGCGAGCCTGAACCGATAGAACCGACGGGCTGCGGCAGGCAGCGGAAGTTCAAGCGAGTAAGTATTCATTCCGTCGCTCACCGCCTCGGTCGAGGGGGACTCGATGAACGGAATGGTTAGATCTCCCTGGCTTTGCAGGACGAACTGGATGCGGTCGGAGTAACTGCTCGGAAAACGCAACTCGAAGCGCAGGGTTCCCGCCGCCGGGCGCGAAAGATGCACGGGCGGAATCTCCGCCGACAGAGGCGCGACGACGGGGACGCTGGTGGCATCCGCTGGGTTGGTGGCTTCGAGAAACTCCTGGAGATTGATGAAACCATCCCCATCCGCATCGCCGAAGGGATCGACGGGTCCACCGAAGAAGTAGTCTTCGTAGGTATCGTCGATCGCGTTAGAATCCGTGTCCGTGCGGGGTCCGGCTGGGAAAGAAATAACCCGCGCGAAGATCGCCTCGCGACTGGTGCCAGGGCCGCTCGGCAGATCGAGGCGATCGGTAAAAACACCCACCTCCAAGCGAGTTCCCACGGGCAGGTCCAGCGCTTCGGGGAAACGGAATGGATTTCCATCCGCATCGTAGAGCCGGAGCAAATCCGCGCTCGCGACGTTCTGGATGACGGGCACCGCGCCGCCGAAGCTGCCGCTGGTGGTGACAGCAGTTAGAAACTCCACGGGGCGCGGGACGATCTGCCCGAGCAGCCACGCGATGGCCTCATCCGCGCTTTGTTTCTCCGTGGACGTGAGACTGTGAGCAGCGGCGTAGCTGGTCGCCGGATCGCCAGGAAGCGGGATGATTCCGTCCGCAGGAAAGGTTGTTAGCATCGACCGGATGGCGGCACGCAGAGTTTCAAAAGGCGATGGGTAAAGGCCGGGTGAGGTCTCGTTAAGCGCGGCGGAAATGCGGTGGATTTCCAGTGCTAACTTGCGCAACGCGACCATCCGGACGTTGGGTGAATTTCGTACTAACAGCCGGATTTGCGAATGCACAGTCTGCAAATGCCAGGCGGCATCCGTCGCGGAGTAAGCTTGGAGAGCGTGCAGGGAGGCGGGCGAAACAATCTGATAGGTCTCCGGGTCGGCATCGCGAAACGGGGTTAGGCTAACAGGCGGACCCTCAAGGATGAGCGCGCGGGCGCGGAGCTTGGAATCCATTAAACGCTCGAAGGCGAGCAGCGCGAGCGAATCGTAGAGATCGAAGTTGCTAGAAATCGTTTCGCGAGGCTGGGCAGCGTAGTGCGTGCGGGCAGCCGCAATCCACGCGGTGGCGGCGGTGCTGGCCGAGCCACCCGGATAGAAGTAGGGAATCGGCGGAAGTTGCAGCGACGGGACGGGCACCAACGCGAGGATTTCGCGGCCCCAGCCGGCGAGGCCCGCGTCTTGGACGATGTCGAAAGTGGCGGGAGTGGACAGCACCATGAAGAGATCCCGACCGGTCGCGGGGACGCTGGGAAATTTCGCGAATGGATTGGGCAGCGCGGCACCCGCACCCTGGAATTCTGTGGCCGCGACTTGGACCAGTCGGCTATCCGCATCGTGCAGCCGCACGGTGGTGGCCGCGTAGGTGGCGTGGCCGACCTTGTAACTCTCGCGGTCAGGAGCGACACCGGCATTTCCCGACGAAGAGAGCGGGCGGGCATTCAAATCGAAGACATTGCGGAACTCCACCAACGCGTCCGTTAGAGGGAGCGAGGCGGCGTTAAATGGATCGGAGCCGGACGCCCATTCGCTGAAGTCGCTGAAACCGTCGCCGTCGGTGTCGTTCGTCCGCGAGGGCGGCAGCGCGAGAGTGTTAGGGCCATAAGGTTTCGTCTCGGAACCGTTCGCGGGGTCGGAGCCTAGTAGAATTTCCTCAAGGTCTGAGAGGCCGTCATCGTCGCTGTCTGCACCGGCTAACGGATCGAGGCCACGTTGCAGCTCGACGAAATCCGGCACGCCGTCGCCGTCGGAATCTAACGTGCCCGCCGTGCCGCTGAACGAGTAGGTGGCCGTGTAAACCGGCGTCCGTCGGCCGGTGGCTGCCTCTGCCGCGTAGTAGCTGATAGAGAATGGCGCGAGCGTGTCTTGCGGCGGGGCGATGACGCCGGTGGTGAAGTCAAAAAGCGTCCACACGCCGGTGGTGCCAAAGCGCCAGAATGCTTGGATTCCCGCCGGATTTGGCACCGTCAGCCGTGGCGTGATGTAGCGGGTGTAGTGTCCGGCCGGTGGATCAATGCCGATCTGCAAGGGCATGATGCCGAGGCTCGTCTGGTCCGTGGCGACGGAGACTTCCGCGCGGTATTGATTCGCCAATCCGAATCCGCTGGCGGCGGGCTTGGCCCCGAGAGCGCTGGCCGCTGGGGTCGTAAGCCCGGCATCCGCTCCGGCGAAATTTTCTGCAGTGACCGTGACATTTCCACCGCCATCGATGAGCAGGCCGCTGGTCCAATCCGGCACATGGATGGTCTCGACCAACTTGGCCGCTGGATCGACGAGCGGCTCGGACTGATAGAGAAACACGTTCGCCGAAGTGGCGACCGCGCCAAGCGTGGGCATGGGCGTTTCTGCGCCGCGCGACCAGACGCCACCGGAACGATTGTAGCGGATGCTGGTGGTCGAGGAGCCGCCCACCGGACCGGCGAGCAATTCAAAATTCGCAGCCGAGTGGCCAAGCACGCCCTTCAATTTTTGCCCGGCGGGCGGCGCGAAGGTGGTGTCGAAAACTGGATTTCCTGCCGCATCGAAATGATAGAGATCACCGTGGCTGCCGTCGTTGTAGATGATGCCGACGCACGGGCGGCTGCCGTCATTCACGACATGGACCGAGCGGATGGGATCGGGGCCGATCACTTTCGCCACCGTGGGCTGGAGCGTGCCACCCGTCGTGTCGGAAACTAACAGGCCAGCCGTGCCGGGCGTGAAAAACACGAACTGATAGCGGGCGAGCGCGAGGAAGCGGGCTTCCACGAAATCGACGCCTCTGGGCAAGCCCGCCAGCGAAGTGAGGAGCGGCAGTGCGGGGTTCTGCGTGTTGATGATGCGGAGGGTGGATGAGCTGGTGGTGGTCGCCTCAAGGTCGCCATAGAGCTCGGGGCCGGCGTTCGTTAGAATGACGCGCGAGCCGCGGCGGCGGGTGAGCGGGATGACAGAATCCAAGATGGGAGAAATGCCACCGACCAGCGATTGATGGAGGTGCTGAGAATTTGCCGATGGCGAAGAATTCCATCCCGTGAGCGTGACCAGATCGAGCCGCGCCGGGTCATTTCCCGGATGGGCCAACTCGACCGCCGCCACCGATACAGGGCCGATGCCGGCCGGGACTAAAGTCTGCGGGCGGACAAATGGCGCTGCCGGGGAAAGCAGCAACACCTGATTCGTCGCGGGACCCGTGACGATCAAGTCCGGGAAACCCGGCGATCTAACGGCACCGACCGCCATCGCTTCCGCAGCCGGGCAGCCGGTAGGTCGCGCGGCTTGCCATAGCACGCTTCCGTCGGGCTGAGTGACGCCTAACCGAAATAGCCCGGTGGCGCGGTCGATGACAAGCGAGTCCAGGTCGGCGTCGCCATCGAAGTTGCCATAGCCTAGCAGCTCCTGCGGGGTGACCGAAGTATTGCGCGGGTCCGTGGCATGGACGATGCCCGCGAGGGCGAGGAAAAGGACAATGGGTTTCATGGGTATCACGGGGGATCCACCAGCGGGATCGCCAGCTCGTTGGTAGGAATGGCGCGGTCGATCTCGCCGTTGGCCTTGAAGCGGACTAAGACATAAACATAACTGGCACCGCGAATCGCGCCTTGGGTGTCCTTCACAAAAATACCAGGCGGGCCGCCATCGGGATCGTCCAGAATTTCGATGTAGGGATCATACAATCCGAGGCGCGGACCACCGCTGTTAAACGTCGCAGTGCGCATCCGGTCGATGAGTGGCGAGACTTGGACGACGTCTCGGGAAACATTAGGAAACCGGCTGTTAGCGACCTGATAGCGGTATAGTACGAAGGGCAGCGCGGTTTCTCCGCCGCCGCTTAGATAGAGATCCAGCGAGTGGGTGCCATCATCAGGGATGCTGCCGGGGTATAGATAAATTTGTCCACCCTCGGTGCCGGTGGAACCTTGGTCCACATCCAGCTGGTCGCTGCTGGAGGAAACTTCGCCGATTTGCACCGTGGCATACCAGCGGTCTAACTCGCTATTCTTCGCATAGTCAGCCTCGAGCTTGGGAATGAATCCGGGATCCAGCGCAGGCAAGCCGCGGGCGGGCCACGGGATCTGCGCCGCAGCGGCAAGTGCGGGCGTCCAGACGAAGCTCACGGTGTTAGATGCGGCTGATAGATCGCCCGCCACCGAGACGCTTTGGACATACATTTGGTATTCACGACCGCTGACGAGGTTGAGCAGGACTGAGAAATCGTTAGGCGTGGCATCGAGATCGAAGTTTCCACCTACGCGACCGGTGTCATAGGGGAGAAAGCCGATTTTCTCAGGATCTGTAGCGCCGGAAGGGACCGGATTTTTGAGGTCTGCGAAGAAAAGATACTCATAATGGCGGCTCAGTTCCGGCGAGAAATCCACCGGGACATTGGTGTCGCCGTCCTTGATCGAAAGTCGGAATCTCTCGACTCCGTCGCGTTGGCAGAACCAGCGCAACAATCCTTGCGGCGAAGTTTGCGTTCCTTGCCGCTCGACTTGCGACAAGATCGGCACCGGCATCGCGGCTTTCGCGGTAGTCGTTAGACAACCCAGATCCGCAAGCGGACTCGGGTTTCCATGCTCGTCGAAGTACTGGACGAAATAACAAACACGCGCGGAATTCGCGGGAAGTTCGTAATCGTCGATCGATATCTCCGGAGCGATGCCATCATACTCGGCTTGCTCCACTAACAACAACGGGCTGCCATCGACGCGTTTGTAGAGTTTATACTCGCGAGTCGTCGCGCTCGGCGTGAATTGGATGCTGATCGGGTTGATCGTGGTGGTCGCCGGCTCGACCGAAGTGTGGGTGGTATCGCCGCTGGCCACGCTGCCGCCAGTGATGACGGTGACTGTCTCGTGTTCATCTATCAGCACCTCGAGTTCCACATAGTTGGTGATGCTTTCGTAGAGCAATGACGACAGCGGCCGTGAATCGTAAACAAGGTTACCCGCCACATCCCGGCCGACTAACAGCAAGGAATAGCCGCTGCCTTGCTGGCAAATTTCCGCGCTCAGGCGCCCCTTCACTTCGAACAAATTGTCACCCGGCGCATACGCCTCGCGACCGATTTCATACCACGACGACTCCACACCGCCGGGCGCACCCGGGTTAGGAAGCTGGGCATAGATATACGCCTGCACTCCTTGGATCCGCGGGTCGATGCGACGGACCATGAGATGCACGTAGTGGGTATTTCCAAGCGGGCCGGTGAACTCAAGCGCGTGCTGGAGAGTGAGCGTCTTGAGCTGCATCGAACCGGTGGTGAAAAACGGGCGATAGCGGCTGAGCGTGAGTTCCGAGCCAGCAGAATTCGGCCCGCTGCGGTCACGCAGTACCCCGAAGCCGGGCGGGCTATTAGCGCCGTAAAGCGGTCCGCAAGCGGTGGCCTTCACCGCTCTCACGGAGTACCAAAATGTTTTGCCCAGATCAGTCGCGGTGCTTGGCGCACCTGCCCCATCGTCATCAAACGTGTAGCGGGTTTGCCCCGGCACAGCCGCGATTGGACCACCGATCTGATGCGGCACGAACTCTGCGGGTGTGTTTGCCTGCACCATCTGCTCCGTATTCTCCCAACGATAAACGTAGTAGCTATCCGGAGCCTCACCCGCCGTCGGCGGTGCCCAGCTGACGCGGAGGAAATCCTCCGGTGTGGCCGACGCATCATGGGCATGGCTCACACGCAGTCGCGAGGATGAGTTCGGTCTCATGCGATCGCAAAAAGTCACCAAGGTGCCGTCCGAAATCCGCCCGGGCCGCCCAAGGAGATCGCGGGCAGAGGCGAAATAGTAGAACTGATCGCCATCCGAGAGCGGCAGCCCGCCGTCTAGCAGGACGCCATTGTCATCGGTGATGAAGGCGGTGCTCGGATCGACTAACAGGTCAGCAGCTTCCGGCACGCTCATCAGCTTCGCAGGGATGATCGGCAACAAATTGATCAACTTCACGGCAAGCGGTTGGCTCACAAGCAAGCCCGCCATCGCCGCAGGAGTCGGTGGCGCGAGATGATAGCCGGCGGTTTCCGCATAAGCGCGGGTCATCCGAAAGGTGTCGAAGCCGTAAGTGAGCGGGCTATTCCGGCGCAGATCGTCAGGGACGCCCCAGCGGAGTTTTACATTTAAATTTCCGCTGGCCGCCAAGTCCGTCACATGGACCGGTGGGCCGGGCTTGGGCAAATTCGGGGGATTCGTGAGATCCACCGTCACGCGGCCTGCCACCACCGAGGCGTCTTCCCCGGCGATGCGGGCCTCGAAGGTGGTCACATTGGTGGTGACGGGTACGACGGACGCCGTACCCATGGCGATCCCCACCAAGGGCTGAGTGCGTGACATGAAAAGCAGCCGCCGGAAAACCGCCGCATCCGTCTGCGCCACTTGCAGCGCACCTGAGAGTTTCTCTGGCAGCGTGAGGCCGTTGCCCGTCATGTTTCCTAACAAATCGTCGAGCAACAGCGAAAGCGCCGGCGGATCTAACAACGCCGCCGGAGTCGAGTCCACCAACGCGGCAAGTACGGTGGTATCGGTCTGGAATGACATGCTCGCCCGGCGGGTGAACGTGACCGCCGAGGACGGCTGGCCGGGCTTACCATAGAGGACGTGTGCGCGGTTTTTCAACGTGTCGGGATCACGCGCCTGCCAGACGACGTAGGCCATGCTGCGGCCCGTGGCGATATCCTGAAACGTGGTGGCGGCGAGGAAGCGCATCGTTTCCTCCGGGTTTCCCCCCGTGACCTGAGCACGCAGCGGGACCGCCACTAACAACAGAGTAAGTGCGGAAAATAACAGGCGCAATGGCAGCAGATTTCTCATCGGTTCAATATTCGTAATCCCACTTGTTGTTCTTGTAGGTGAGTTCCACGGATTCTTCGAAGCTGGTGCAGAGCGGGCAAATTCCGATCTCACCGAAGATCCGGCCCTTGCCAAAAAACGAGTAATCATTGCCGCTCTTCGCGCCGATGAGCGTCAGATCGCCGCCCACTTCCACGGCGCACAGCGCGCGGCCAGTGGCTCCCACCACCATCTTGCCGCCGAAGGTATTTCCCTCCTCAAACCAGAACACGCCGACGCCAGCCTTCGCACTCAGACTGAAGAGGCATGAAAGATTCACAATCGGGATCTGCGCCTCGCCATACGCATAAATACCAGTGAACGGCGGGTCGCCCAGCACCTTAACCACATCTGGATCGACCAATACTAACGGATCAATCGAACAAGTGCGGCCGAAGAACACGCCACCTGATAGTTCGTAGGAATCGAACGCCAACCCGACTTCCGCAGCGATGAAATTCTCGTCCTTACCAAACATGGCCGCAGCTCCGAGTGAGGTGACTTTCATCGCCTCGAAGTTGATTTCGCCTTCGGTCATTTCCACCGAGCCACCGAAGCCGCGCAGCGCCAAATCCGCCACGGTGTCGAAGGTGAACTTGCATTCCACATCGAAGCGCAAGCCATCGCCGGACCAAGCAACCGGGATGTCCACGGCACCGAGTTTCACTTCCACCGCGTATTCGCCCTCGCCGGCGAAGGAGCAGGATTCATCGCCGAAGGAATCGAGCTGATTGATTTCCACATAACCGTTGAACTCGAAATCATCGGGAATCCTGAGTTGTAGCGCGGCATCTAACCGCAGCGTGCGCAGGGCGTCGCCATTGATCGAGGCATAACCGTCGATGGACCCGGCGGCGGAAATTTGCGATACGTCCCCGAGCAAGTTAGCAAGGGAGGAATCCGCCGGGATCGCGTCGTCTAGCAGGCGGTTGATGATAGTATTCAGCTCGGCAAATGCGGACGAGACCGCTTCATTCATCGTCGCATCCAAGTCATAAATGCTGGCTTTGAGAACTTCTTGCACATCGGCGATGAAGGGAGAGGCGTTGAAGCGATCGCGCACCGCGTGGCGGATGATATCCTTGATTTCCTCCTCGCTGTATTCGTCGAATTCAATGTTGCCAAGCTCGCCAATCACATCCGCCACCGCAGAATCGACGAGGTCTTGGATCAACACCGAGGAGTCATTAACTTGATCGCTAATTTCACTATAAAAAACGCCGGACGAGCGAAGGTCGCCAATTGAATTGTGGAACTCCATCAGCGCTTGCTTGAGCTGGTCAATAGTGGGTTTAGCCTCGCTGAAACGTGCATCAAGATCCGCGCCTAACTGATCGAGCAAGGTTCCTCCCACACCGCCCAGCACGGCAGATAAATTTCCCGCAATCTCCGGTGCGAGTTCCTCGATCAGCGCGACAGTTAAAACCTCAGCCAGATCATAGCCATTGCCATCCGCATCCGCGAAAATGCCTTCTGCGGTGTAGGTTCCCGAGGTGGCGATGAAATCTTCCGGCAAGATCAGCACAGGGTTGCCAGAGTGTACCAGCCCGGTCGTGCTGTTAACGCGCACGCGGCCAATCACCGTGCGGATGGCGACTTGAAGTTTCGCCAATGATTGATCGACCTCATCAATCACCGAGCCAGCTTGGCCCACGCTGCCTTGGAGAGTTTGCAACTTGGCCCGCACGCTATCACCGCGAGTGGATAGATACTCCGTTACCTTTAACTCCCTCGCCGCGTCATCCGGTGCGGCGGCGAGTTGATCATATAATATTTCCACCACGGGATCGATGGTTTGATCGAAGATCCGATCATAGAACTCCTCCATCTGATCATTGAGAAGTTCAGCCGAAGCATCGACCCCACCGATCAGAGCATCCGTCACAGATTCGGTGAGCGAGGACTGAAGGGCACCTAGGACTCCGCCGGTTTCCAGCGCATCTGAAGCCAGGTTACTAAGATTAATTTCAGGGATGTCGAGTCGGACATTTGCCCCGAAATCCAACTCCGCGAAATCTGCGGACAAACGCGTGAGTTCATGCTCGGTGGTCAGCACCATCAAGTCGCTTGACACTGGAGCCGTGGCCCGGAAGCTGCGCGTCGCGCTCGCCCATGTTAGAGGATAGTCGAAGCTGACGACGCCCAGCCAATCTTGCCGCGCATGAATCAAGAAATCCGGGGAAGCGCCATTTCTATAATCAGCTAGATTTGAACTCACGGGGTAAGAGCGGTTGTCCAAGTCGAATGCCGCCGCATTGATATCGCCGCCGCCGCTGGTCCAGCCGCCCATCATATTCACCGTGTCCGTGATGTTTCCTTGCTGTGCACCGGTTTGGAAATGCACGGTTAGATCTTCGAAGAACGCGACATCGAGACCACCGGCGATGTTTAACCGACCGACCGCCTCAGAGGAATGATCGTGGTTCTCATAATAAGCATCGTGCGCTGCTAGAAAGTGATAGACCTCCTCGCCCGGGCCTTGCAGATCGACCACCGACGGCAGCCCGAGCCGGGAATCCACGGCTTCCAGCAATCCGTCCTCAGCCGTGATGAGATTCCCATCTGGCTTAAACCCGAGTGTGCCAGCCAACGGCAGTGAGATGTTCGAAGCCCACGCTTGCACGCCAAGCGTGAGATAGGCGTCCGACGGATCGCAAGACGCGCCGATGGCTGGCTGGAAATTCGCCGCAATCCCCGTGAGGTCGGCATTCCAAAAATCCAAATCTTCGGTGAACGAGCCGCCGGGGATCTCCGCAGTGGTTAGACCACCGAGGCAATCGAACTGTAGCGGGTTAAATGCCATGGTAAAATTCGAAGGCGCGGGAACTTTCAAGCTACCGGCGGTGATCGAATCCACCGTTTCGCTGTCCATGAACGAAAGGCCGAACGACGTGAAAGTGAACTCATAGCCATAGATCCAGACTGGGCTGGCGAATGGATTCGCCGTGGGTTCATGAATGCCGGTGACGCCACCACGCCGCGTGTAGTATTTCGCGCGGTTTCCTAAAGTGTAAGTAGGAGTCGGCACACCGCCTAAAATGGATACAGCCGTGGGGGCGACAACCTCCGCAGTGACGCGGTAATTCATTCCCGGATAATCGCCGAGTCCCGCGAGGTAAGCGGCGGTGACGGGACGCTCCGCTAGATTTGCATCTGTGGAAGCAAAGCCAGTGTTCAAAAGGCGACCCGGGCTATTGTCCTTATCACCCGTGTAGTCGTCGCCGTCTAGAAAATGGCCAGCCATGAGAAAACGGCCATTGGAGAAACCTTCTGTATCATGGGCATAAAGGGTGGTGTCCGGAACCGACAGCGCGGGGATGTAGCCCATCACCAAATCACGGCGCGACCCACTGGAGAGATAGGTGCCCGGAAGAGTCAGTCCGCCATCCCGAGTGAAGGTAAACGCGCCGCCGGCGGGATCGAGTTTCACCGTCGCATCGCCAACGGTGCCGCACGTTAGATCCACGCAATCGCGGGCATAGTCCATCTCCACAATCTCCGCTGCGGGTAGCGTACTCCCGGCCGGAATTACTAAATCATTGACGATTTGAAGCGTCCCTTGATTGGCCCAACTGAGATGGGCCGCGTGCGGGAAGTGACTGTCGAAGTTGCCGGGATCTATATTTAGACTAAGATTCACCGAGGCGCAGCCGTTCGCATCCGTGGACCATAATGTGAGTCCGGTGGGAGCGGGCATGACATATTGATAGAATAGATCGTTTGAGTAGAGTTGCATCTCCGCGACGGGGATTGGCAGGGTGGCCATTACGGCTGTTTCGAAGTGTCTCACGAAGCGCGCGCGCGGCACTCCAGCCACCGGCAAGCCCGGGGCGAACGTTCCTGCGCTTACATTCCAAAGAATTCCCTCCGCGCTGATTTCGACCGGTTTGGATTCCTCGACGATGAGCATGATCTTGGAAGGCGGCGCGACGATGGAAACCACAGAGGCTACCGGCGACAAAGTTTGGTTTAGATTAAGTGCAACGGTTTCGAGCACGCTCTCCAATACATGATTGGACGTATTGATCGGGTTTAGAATTTCCACGCCCATGCCTGCCGGAAGCTGCACTTTCAAAGTGCTAGAAAACCCGCCGGTCCCGAATGTTAGGTTGGTCCGGGTGTAACTGACATTTCCCACCGTGCCTTGATCCGGTGTTGTCGGCGCGACGATGGAGAGCGGCGACGGATCATCGAACACTGCGGTGCCGTCCGCAAAAAGTTTCACCTGTGGAGTGGCTAGCGTGGCTGCGATTGTATAAGTCGTTAATCCGCTAACGGATCCTGAGGCGATGCGCACTCCGCAGATGACCGAGTCTGGATTTGCCACGCCGCCGGGCGCCGTGTAGCCGTCAGCTTCGGGATCGTTGGTTATGCCGGACATCACCACCATGTCCCCACCCGCCGCTAGATTGCCATTGAAATGAAGAATCCGCACGCCGACGGAATTTTTATTTGCATGATCGATAGTGAAGCCGCCATCCACGATTTCCTCATGACTCAACTCTGCGGAGATATAGTAAGTCTTATTAACAGGGTCTAGCTGGGCAGTGGGATCCAGATTGAAGCTACGAGTGACGGAGCGGGTATACGGCGCATTAAATCCAGTTGTGAGATTGTATTCATCCATGTTGTATCCCGGTCCGCTCTGGGAATCCACAATGCCTACAACTGTCCCGCTGCCGCTTTCTCGGAGTTGGTAAGTGATGCGGTGCTTGACCGTCCGCACGGCAGCCGCTGCGGCTGATAGATAATTGTCATAGCGGTAAAGCAAAAAATCAGCCTCCGCAGTGAGGGCGGTATTTGCCGGATCGCTATCACAAGCAAATTTTTTCACCCAACGCACTTGGCCGATGTAGCCATGCACATTTGCCTCGGCATCGGCGGCATTTGTATTGCGAAAATGAACGAGCCGACTGGTGGCCGTATCACCTTGGGTTTTCAGAAGCCCAAACACAGGCCCGGATTTGACTAACAGCCGCACCCGGTGGACCCGCGAGATATCAATCTGCGCAGCGGGAGCAAATGACTCCTCTAGGATTTTCGCGATCGCGCTAGTGACGGTGAATGAGTTGCCCTGAAAGGTAGTCGTCGTGCCACCGGAACCATCATTGAGCAAGATGAGGTTATTGCTCGAGTCCAGCAGTTGGTAATCATAACGGTAGTTGATGGTGCCGCTGCCTGTGTAAGTGACGTTGGAACTTACACGAATTGTATCCCGTGCATAGTTCACTCCCGCGCGGGTGGCATCCGAATCAATGATATAAATACCACTAGTGATTGTCGTCGAGTTAATCGTCTCGGTGTAAGCCGCGCGGGCCATACCACATCCGGCGATCAACAGGGCAACAAGAGCTCGGGTAAGTATATTCACAGTTGAGGGGAGTGTGGCTCGATCCCGTACAGGCAATGCACTTGCACGGAGCACTCTCACTAGGGATCGTTCCCCGTGAAGTCAATTTCCTTTATGACGAGGATTTCAGCGCACCACTCTCGCACCGCCGCCGCCGATCTGTTTTTCGACCTCCTTGCGGGTCGCCATCGAAGTGTCACCAGGCGTGGTAGAAGCAAGCGCACCGTGGGCGGCTCCATATTCCACGGCTTTCTGCGCGTCGTTGAATTCGAGAAATCCAAACTGCAAACCAGAGGCGAAACTGTCACCGCCGCCGACGCGGTCGAGGATTTCGAGGCCGGGGTATTTGCGGCTTTCGTGGAATTTTCCGCCATGCCAGAGGATCGCGGACCAGTCGTTAACCGTTGCGGAAATGACGCCGCGCAAGGTGGTGGCGGCGACCTTGAAGTTAGGGAACTCCTTCACGGCGGACTCGATCATCGCCTTGAAGGCATCCAGTTCGATGGCGGAAATATTGTGGTCCACGCCTTCGACCTCAAAGCCGAGCGAGGCCGTGAAGTCCTCCTCGTTGCCGATCATGACATCCACGTACTTCGCGATTTCGCGGTTCACCTCTTGGGCTTTTGCAAGGCCGCCGATGGTTTTCCAGAGCGAGGGGCGGTAGTTGAGATCGTAGGAAACGACGGTGCCGTATTTGTTAGCCGCCTTCACCGCTTCGACCGTTAGAGCGGCCGTGGATTCCGAGAGCGCCGCGAAAATGCCGCCAGTGTGGAACCAACGCACGCCAAGCTTGCCGAAGATGTGGTCCCAATCAACATCGCCCGGCTTGAGCTGCGAGGCAGCGGTATTTCCACGGTCGGGGTTGCCCACCGCGCCGCGCACGCCGAAGCCGCGCTCGGTGAAATTTAGCCCATTTCTCACATTGCGGCCGATGCCATCATCTTCGCGCCATTGGATAAAATCCGTGGCCACTCCGCCTTGCATGATGAAGTCCTCGACCAAATGGCCGACCTCGTTATCCACGAATGCAGTGACGACGGCGGTCTTGTAGCCGAAGCATTTCCGTAACCCGCGGGAGGTGTTATATTCGCCGCCACCTTCCCAGACAGCGAAGTTGCGGGCGGTGCGGATGCGGCCCTCGCCGGGATCAAGGCGGAGCATGACCTCGCCCAATGAGATCTGATCAAAGGCGCATTCGGATTTCGGTTTGAGAGTCAGTGACATGGATTCGATGGTTTCGGGGAGGCTGCGGCTGGCTTGGAAGCCCAGCACCGCGCACGAAGGTGTTTTGAATGGATCGTCCGCAGCGTGCAACCCCGACTTACGGGAGAGTTACGCTTATTTTTGATGAGCGAGGTGACCCGAGGCTGAAATTTTTGGAATATTAACGTGAGTTTACAGTCAAATAGTGTCTTCAAAGCGGGCCGGCGAGGATTCCGACTAGCATCGCAGCGGTTCTTCCTTTATAAACCATTGATTTCTAACACTTAATCAGCGTGAAATTCCCTTATTTCCAAGCTCTGAAGTTTTTTAAATATCGCAGCATCGTTCTTGGAATGATCTCGACGATGGCTTTACTCCACCCAGCCACCGCCCAGATTCATCGACTTAGCAGCGACGAGTTAAGCCTCTTCAAGCGAATCGCCGCCAACTCTGAGCAGCAGCGCGATGCAATGACGCTCGATCCCATCCTCTGCATCGTCGCCCGTAAACACGCGGCTGACATGGCCAAGCGTAATTACTTCGCCCACACCAACCCGGACGGCCAAGGGCCAAATTTTCTCATCAGCCGCGCCGGATATGTCCTCCCTTCTTACTACGACAGCTCGCGTGGGGGGAACAACATCGAGTCCATCGGCATGAGCACTGGCAGTCCTCAGTCTGTCCTCGCCCCTTGGCTCCGGTCCAGCGGCCACCGGCCACACATCCTTGGTGAACTTGATTTCTACCAACAACAAAGCTCCATCGGCGTCGGGGTTTACCGCTCGCCTGTGGCTCCTCACTACCGTTACTACGTTTTCTTGAGTGCACCGCCTAATGCCTCACTGAGTCCCCGATCCGCCACCCTCAAGAGTCCTACCGGAGCCACGATTGCCAGCACCCGCCAGTCCTTGGGCCGCTTCACAGGGATCGCACCTAAGTAAAGCGACGGCCCGCCCACGGTCGAGTTGACATCAAACATTGTGCCGGGAAAAGTCTCCCCCGATGAAACGAAAGATTCAAACCAAACCGGCCCACGACAAAGAAGGCTTGGTCATTCGCTCGGGGAATGACGCTCCGCTCAGCCGCATTCAGGTGGAATTCAACCGCCTGATGAAGAATCTCGAAGCCGCCAAGGCCCGCCACGCAAAGGAAGAAACCCGGCTTGATGAGGTACTCGCCACCGCCATTCGAGAACTCATGCCGCTGATAGAGAGCCTTAAACGCGTCAACCTGGGTCTCGTCTTCACCGGCGTCAAAGCCATGCAGATCCACAAGCTGACTGCCACGCGCCGCCATTGGTTCGGGGATTTATTAAGTGGTAAAGCCGGCGAACTGGTGGCCGATCCGGTGGGTCTCAGCGATGAGGAAATCGCTGAGCTGGAGGCCATCATCCTCAAGCTCGGTCCAAATGAGGCCGACGAACGGCAGAGAAAGGGCGTCGAAGAGGAGTTCGATTTCATGGTAAAAATGCTGGAGCAGGCGGCGCGTGACGGGGGAGTGGACCTGGACCTCAGCGACCTCGATCCGCATGGCAATCCCGAGGAATTCGAACGGCTGACGAGCGAGCGACTAGCTAAAGCCACAGAGGAAGCTCAAACCAAGGTCGATTCCGCCACCGCATCTCACCGCAAAGCCTCTAAAGTCGAGGCGAACCGCGAGCGCAAACGCCTTGAGCAACAGGACGCGAAAAGCCGGGATCTCAAATCGCTTTTCAAACAACTCGCCAAGGCATTCCACCCGGATCTTGAGCCAGAACCGCTCCTCAAGGAGCACAAGAAAGTCTGGATGCAGCGCCTTAATACGGCCTACGCCGCCGCTGATCTGCGGGAAATGCTCCAGCTAGAAATGGAATGGCTCGGCGAGGAAGCTACCAACCTCGCCACCGCCGGTGATGCCAAGCTCAAGGTTTACTGCATGGTTCTCAAGGAGCAAATCGAGGATCTCAAGCGCCAGACGCATTTCCTCCTGAATCAGCCACAATACGGGCCGCTACAGCGTTTCCGGCATCCGTACTACGGCACTCTCGCTAGCCCGGTGACAATCAAACGAGAACTTCGGGACAAACTGAGCGACCATCGATATATGCTCGAAACGCTCTCCGCGCACGACGCTGGCTCGCGCCGTATGATCCACCAATGGGCGGACGATAATGCCCGCCAGTCGAGTTACGCGTTTTGATTAATTTTGTCCTCCACCCGACAGGGGTTAATCATTAGTTTGCGCGGATGGATTGGGACAAACTGGTGGCTGCGGCCTGGCAAGCACGGGAAGCGGCATACGCTCCCTATTCAAACTTCGCGGTGGGCGCGGCCCTGCTCGCCGCAGACGGCAGGATTTTCCTCGGCTGCAATGTGGAGAACATCTCCTACGGCCTGACGAACTGCGCTGAAAGAGTGGCCGTAGAAACAGCAATTGCTGCTGGTGCGCGGGAATTCGTCGCAGTGGCGGTGGTGGCGGACACCGGGGTTCCCATTTCACCGTGCGGAGCGTGCCGCCAGGTGCTTGCGGAGTTTGGCGTGCCCCGTGTCATATTGGCAAATCGCAGCGAGCGGTTGGAATTTGGCCTAGATGAGCTTTTACCTCGGGCTGCGGCTGGAATCTTGGATCGCCCGGAGTGAAGTTTGTTCCACGTGGAACATCCTTGTTTCCGAGCTTGAGCGTAGAAGGGGCCGGACTATGATCCGCGTCCCGCGATGTTTCGATACCCCAAGATTTACGATGTGATTGTCATCGGTGCCGGTCACGCCGGTGTCGAAGCTGCGATGGCAGCCGCCCGCCTTGGCGGCGAAGTGGCCATCCTCACCCAGAACCTGGACACCATTGGCCAGATGTCGTGCAATCCGGCCATCGGCGGACTCGCCAAAGGCCACATGGTCCGCGAGATCGACGCGCTTGGCGGAATAATGGGGCTGAACACCGACGCCACCGGGATCCAATGGCGAATGCTGAACGCTTCGAAAGGACCATCGGTCCGCGCCCCTCGCGCGCAGTGCGACAAAAAAGCTTACCAGTTCCGAATGAAGCGGGAGCTTGAGGCCATGCCGGGCGTCGAGATCCACCAAGGAAATGTGGCCGACTTGCTAGTGGAGAATGATCGGATCACCGGAGTGACCACATCGCTTGGAATGCAGATCTCTGGAAAATCAGTCATCCTGAGCGCGGGAACCTTCATGGGTGGCTTGATGCACGTCGGCCTCCGCAATGAGAAAGGGGGACGGATGGGGGATGCGACATCAAACGTCTCCGAGTCCCTGAAACGCCTTGGTTTCGAGGTGGATCGCTTCAAAACAGGAACTCCATGCCGCTTGAATGGCAGGTCCATCGACTTCTCCCGCTGCGAGCGACAGGATGGAGACACACCAGTGCCGAAGTTCAGTTTCATGGCCGATTCGCTGGTTCGGGGGAAGGATGACATCTTCATACTCAACCCTTGGGGAGACCCGTTGTTCCACGTGGAACAAATGCCATGCTGGATCACCTACACCAACCCCACGACTCACGCGATTATTGCCGCGAATCTTCACCAGTCGCCGATGTATTGCGGGGTGATTGAAGGAGTCGGCCCACGGTATTGCCCGTCGATTGAAGACAAGGTGGTTCGCTTCGCCGATAAGGAACGGCACCAAGTTTTTCTTGAGCCTGAAGGTCGTCACACGCTGGAATACTACGTAAACGGCGTTTCCACGTCATTGCCCTACGAGGTGCAGTTGGAGTTTCTGCGGTCCATCGTTGGCTTGGAAAAATGTGAGATCCTGCGCCCTGGCTATGCGGTGGAGTATGATTATTGCCCGCCGACGCAGCTCCGTCCCACGTTGGAAACTAAGCGGGTAGAGGGACTGTATTTCGCCGGCCAGATCAACGGAACGTCTGGATATGAAGAGGCGGCGGGGCAGGGGCTTATCGCCGGGACGAACGCTGCGCTCAAGGCTTTGGGCAAACCTGAGTTCATTTTAGGTCGCGACGAGGCTTATCTCGGCGTGATGGTGGACGACTTGGTGACCCGCGGCTGCACCGAGCCTTATCGCATGTTCACCAGCCGGGCGGAGTATCGCTTGCTCCTACGTCAGGACAATGCAGACATCCGGCTTACACCGAAAGCAGCCGAGATCGGACTTGCCGTCGGCGAACGCGTTCGTCGGGTTCAGGAAAAGCTGGTGGGGCTGGAGAGAGCAGAAACTTTCGTCCGCCAAACCGCACACGAGGGAGTCAAGCTGGACCAATGGTTTCGCCGCAGTGAATCCTCTTGGGAGAATTTACCTGCACCGCTACTTCAGGAATTCAACCGGAGCCTTTGGCCCTTGATCGAGACGAATTTCAGGTATGAAGGTCACCTTGGAAGGCAGCAGACTCAGATCGACCGCATGTCCCGCAATGAAGGGAAACGCATGCCAGAGGATCTCGACTACACCGCGATCCGGGGGCTCAAAAAAGAAGCCCAAGTGCGATTCACTGAGATTCGCCCAGCCACGCTCGGCCAAGCCGGACGGATTCCGGGCATCACTCCCGCAGATCTCGCGATGCTTGTCATCTGGATCGAGAAACTGGAGCGGGAGGCGCAGGTCGTGTGAATTTGCATTGACCGCATCACGCCGAATCTCCAACTTTCTAACACAGCGGACGGTTTATCGGGGTATCCTGGTTTTCCACGAGCTGCTGAGCAGTAAATGCCAAACTGAAACCACCAAAAAACAACCACCCACCACCATGGCAGACTTCACCGACGCACAAGAAAAGGACTACACCCGTCAGATCACCGGCATCCTAAAGGAATACAAGGCCGAGATGATCGCCAAGGACACCGATCCCACCCAACGCATCACCAACCTCGAAAATGGTGCCACAGCCACCGACGAAGCGGAAGCTGCTGAGGTAAAAGCTGAAGCCGCCAAGATGTCAGCCATCAGCCTCACCACCACGTTGCGGGAAAACAACTACAAGCTGGCTCAAGCGAGCGTCGGTCTCATCGAAGGGACTCTTGGCAAGGATCACCCAGCATCCGAGCGAGCCCGTGGCATCCGCAGCTCCATGAGCCACCCCGGCGCTACCCTGCCGCCGCCTCCCAATTCGTAATCGGCTCCCCAGCCAGGACCGCTCGGTGGATACAAAGGAATGATCCACCGGGCGTATCCCAACTTCCTTGGATAGCAAGAGACGCTCCAATTTCTCTTCCGACGATTCCTTTGCCGCTGTCCGCTGTCCTTTTTCGTGCGTCTGTCGTTCCCACGCACGGACGGTCCGGCCCTACCACTTCGTCCGGCGTTCACTTCAGGAATTCCGCCGGTCCTTTTAGTGAAAAGACCGATCCGTTTGTTGAATCGGACTGAATTTAAGCAAGTTAGAAAAACGATCGCTTGCGGTGCGTCTCATCTAAAAATGCCGCATTACTACTTCTTCTGGCGGAACGCGGCCCGGTTGTATTTCGGGTAGAGATCTGGAACCGGAACGCTCAGAGCACCCGCAAGCTCCAAAAGTTCGAAATCTGCCACCCAGCGCACGCCGCCCTCGATACGGGCCACGACTCCGCGGGAAACATCCCATCCCCTAAGCTGGCAAACCAAAGCGAGTTTCTCCTGTGACCAGCCACGCTCATTTCGCAGTAGCATCACCTGGCTTCCGACAATGTTGCGAGGGCCATCCATAGGCTCGTCCAGATATCGGATTTTCCCCTTGCGATTGTCTGGAATTCCAAACAGCCTGCGTTGAACTCGAAGCGGCGATTTTCGTTTACGGACGAAGTGTCAAAATCGTCGTAGTCTGAAGGCCGAACTAAATCGACAGCGGTTAATTTGCAGTAAAACTACTCCCAATCATGAAAGTCCTGCCCATATCATTCTCCTTACTGGGGGTCTCGTTGCCGTTGTACGCCCACGAAAATACCACTCCCGCATGGGATGTCGAAATCCCCGTTCCGATTTCCGACGGCACATGGGCGGCACCCGCCCCGAAACCGGTGCCTATTGATTTCAGGGTTCTCACTTCCCGCACCCAACGG
>JAYTLO010000258.1:0-5354 GCA_043729385.1 Akkermansiaceae bacterium | reverse complement strand
CTTCAATCCCGTGAGCAAAAGCATGAGGCACTCGATCAACGCCATCGGAATGATGAGGGAGAGCACGGTCAGGCATTTCGACAGGAGCACGGTGGACAGTGGCATCGGCCTTGTCCGGAAAAACGCGGTGTCGCGGACCGGCGCGTCGAGCTGGACCAGCCGGCCGGTTGTTAGGAAGAGCAGGAACCATCCACCGTAGCGGAACAGCGGGAGCCATTTCATTTGCTCCGCGCGCTCTTGCACCGGGACAGTCGGAAACCAGAGGATGCCCGCGGGTACTGATAGAGTCAGCAGCATCCACCAACAGGTGTGGCGCAGGTCCTTTCGGAAATGATGGAGAAGGAGGTTCATGCGCGGCTGTTCTCCCGTTGGAATTTTTTCGCGAGGGCGATGAAGATGTCTTTGAGGGACATGGTGGCGACGGTGATATCCGCGTCCGGGAAGAGTGATTGCAAATCGGCTTCAGATTTCCCGCTGAAGCCGGTGTGGACGAAGCGGCTGTGGTTTTCCTCGCGGGTGAGGCCGAGGATTTCCGGACTATCGGGAACCGGCGGGTGGCTGCCGATGATGTCCACGCGGCGGAAGCGCTCTTGCAGCGAGTCTAACGATTCGGAAACCTGGAGGCGGCCTTCGTCGATGATGATGATGTCGTCGGCGAGTTTTTCCACGTCGTCGATGTCGTGGGTGGAGAAGAAGATGGACCAATCGTTCTGGCGGGTGATTTCCAGCACGCTATCGAGGAACTCGGCGCGGACGAGCGGATCGAGTCCGGCGAAGGGTTCGTCGAGAATGAGCAGGCGCGGGCGGAAGGCCATGGCGAGCAGCAGGGCGAGTTTCACTTTTTCGCCGCGCGAACAGCGGGAGATGCGCCGCTTGAGCGGAAGGTCGAGTTTTTCAATGAGGTAGCGCTCGAACTCGCGATCCCACGTCGGATAGAGTTTGGCGGTGAAGGCGATGAGCTGCTCGCCGGTCATCCAGTCGTAGAGTTCCTGGTTCTCGGAGACGTAGCCGGTTTTCTGCCAGTCTTCGGGGCGCAGCGTTTGCGAATCGCGGCCGAACAGAAACGCATTGCCGGAGGTCGGCCGGATGAGCCCGGCGAGCATCTTGATGGTGGTGGTCTTGCCCGCGCCGTTGCGGCCGAGAAACGCGCACGCGCGCCCGGCGGTGAGGCGGATGTCGAGCTGATGGACGGCTTCTTTCCAACGATAGCTCTTGGTGAGCCCTTGGGTTTCAATGATCGTTTCCATGGATTTGCTGGCTTTGTTTCTGGATTAGATTGAGCAGTTCCGCTTCGCTCAGCCCGTGGTGGGCGGCCTCAATTAGCAGTTGCTCGATGAGCGGCTGGAGCGCCTTGAGTTGCTGCGAGCGGAGCGATGGCCCGCGGTCGGCGACGAAACTTCCTTGCCCGGGATGGCTCGCGAGCACTCCCTCGTCGGTGAGGCGGCTGATGGCCTTCTGGACGGTGTTAGGGTTCACGCCCAGTTCCCGGCTGATCACGCGCACGGAGGGCATTTGTTGGCCCGATTGGAGCTGGCCGGTGGCAATGGCCTTTTTCACCGCCCTGACGATTTGCTCGTAGATCGGCTCGCCCAACTGGAGTGTGATCAAAAATGGCAACATGTAACTGTATTGCTTGTAGTAATACAGATAGGGCAGTGCAACCAAAATTTTCAGGGGATTCGGGATTCACCTGAAATCGCCACGCTCATCGACTCCATGAGCGAGGAAGGCCGCGGTGGGAAACAGGCGTTCCTTGAAAAGCGGAAACCGGATTTCTCGAAGTTCCCGCGGGTGCCGTAAGCGCCGAATCAGTAGATTCCCATCACCCCCAAACATTCTAGCGCGACGGGAACACGCTGCTTCGCCTCCTCCATCGTTGGGATCACCGCGGTCATCGCGAAGGGGAAAATGTTGCCATCTTTCTCCACCCAGCCGACCCACCATCCGGTCTGCGGCTCCTGCCGGCCGACCCAGCCGGTTTTCGCGTAAATCACGGCACCGTTCTTCTCTCCGTAGCGGATGAGCGCCTTCACCTGCGCCACCGACTCCGCGGAAACCGGCAGTCTGCCCTTCGCCAGCTTCGTTAGAAATTCCACCTGCCCGATCGCGGAGATTTTCAACGGACCGGTTAGCCAGAAGCGCTGTCCGATGTCATCGCCGGTTTCCTTGTTTCCATAATCAAAGGCTATCAGCTTCGCCCGCATCCGCTCCATGCCGATCCGCCGTGCCACCTGGTGAAACACCGCCACGTTAGAAAGCTTCATCGCCTCCCGCAGGTTCATGTCCCGCTCCCATTCCTTGATGAACTCCTTCGTCCCACCGTAGGGGATCACCTCGTCCAAGTCCTTCACCACCTTCGGATCCAGCGCGATCAACGCATTGGGGATCTTGAACGTCGACGCTGGGGAAAACGGCGTCTCCGCGCGCTTCGTGTTCCACACATGCATCACGCCCTTCGCCTCATCCAGCACCACCATCGTCCCTGGCAGTTTCCGGTTTTCGAAAAACCTTCCCCACCCCGGCTCTTCCCGGGTCTCAACCGCCCCGGAAACTCCCGCGAGCAGCAGAGCGGATAGCAATGGAATCGCGCGTTTCATACTCCGGAAAAATCCGGCGGGTCCGCAGCGGCCGTCGCCTCAATCCCGCCCGAAGCTCATCAGGAACCTCAGCACATACCAGAACAGCAGCGCCACGCTCGCGAAGAGCGACAACGACGCGGCGACATGCTGCCCCGGCTGATAGCGGTGGATCAGGTTGCTGGTGCTATAGAGGATCGTGCCCGAAGCGAAGAGGATCATCGCGCCGGAAAACCACAGGCCCAGCGAGATCGGCAGGATGAAGGACGCGACGATCAGGCCGAGCGCGACGAACCCGCCGATCTTGAGAATGCCCCCAAGGAAACTGAAATCCTTCTTCGTCGTGAAGGCGACCAGCGTGATCCCCAGCACCATGGCTCCGGTGATCAAGCCCGCTTGAACGATCAGCGACGCGTCACCCGTCATCTCCACGGCCAGGGTGATCATCGGCAGGAAAATCACCGCTTCCGCCAGTGTGTAGAGGATCAACCCGGCGTATTGCATGCCTTGGGAAGAACCGTTGGTCGCCCACCTCTCCGCCACCCAGGACACCGCCATGAATGAACCCAGCACGATCAGCCACGAGTATTTGCTCGCGCCCAGCAGCGCCAATGCCGTCGATCCCAGGCCGAGGCTGAGAAACAGCCATTCGAGTCCGACAAACAAAACGATGGCCCCAGCGAGGTGCCCGTAAGTTTTGCGGATGAACTCCGCGCGCTCTGATTCCGGAGAATCCGAGATCATGCCGACGACGTAGGGATTGGTGTATGAACTCATGTTGATTGGATGCTTCGTGGATTCATGTCAGTTCCCTAGCAACTCCACAACCGCAAAAATCCGTCTGGTGGACCCTGATGCGCCGGATTCTTCACCGGGATTGCCACGCGGGGATGGGTCTGTCAGGGTGTCCTCCAAACCATGACCTATCGATCCTTCCTTCGCGTTTCCCTGGCATTTGTCATTTTCCTGATCGCCGGGGTAACGCTGCATGCCGCCCCGGCGCCGGGCGAGAAGGCGAAAATCGAAGCGTTGATCAGCCATCTCGAAAACTTCAAGGACGCCACCTTCATCCGCAACGGCAGCGACTACGACGCGAAATCCGCCGCCAAATTCCTCCGGGGCAAGTGGCAAGCCAACGACAAGGAAATCAAAACCGCCGCCGATTTCATTGCCAAGGCGGCGACGGGTTCATCGACCACCGGCAAGCCGTATTTGATCCGATT
This sequence comes from Akkermansiaceae bacterium, assembly GCA_043729385.1. GTDB lineage: Bacteria > Verrucomicrobiota > Verrucomicrobiia > Verrucomicrobiales > Akkermansiaceae > Luteolibacter. The sequence goes on along the minus strand of JAYTLO010000258.1, from coordinate 1,555 downwards.
CAAGGATGGCACGCAGGCCAAGTGCGGCGAATATCTCGCCGCCCAACTCAAGAAGCTGAAATAGCAAGCCTGACGCAAAACGCCTGTCACGGGGCGTAGCCGAGCGCTTCGCGGAGTTCCTTGCGGGCGGCTAGCGAGAGGTCATACTCGAATTTCGAAAATGCCGGATTCGCCGGATCCAAATGGGACAGGCGGTCCCGCTCGAACCAATGTTGGCGGTTCCATTTGAAAAATGGCATGGTCAACAGGAGGAAAAACAGTCCTGCAACATAGGCCGGCACCAACATCCGCGAAGCGGTGGTGTGGTGCAGCAGCCAGGCCGCTCCGCAAATCATCGCCCGGCAGGCAACCCCGCACAGCCACGCCACGGGAAATCCTAACAAGAACCATGCCGCGACGAGTCCCGGCTTGGACTCCGCAACGACCGCCCAGCCCACCAGCGGGATGAACGCCGCCGCGCTGAGCAAGGCCAGCGACCCCAGCCACAGCCGGGTATTCGCAAACCCGAAGGCCGCGGCCCGGATTCCGAGCCGCCAGCGTGCGACGAGGATGGGAAGGATCAGCATCATTAGAAGCACGCCCAGGAATTGCGCCATCGGCGGATTGGCCTGCCAGCCGTATGGAAGGTCGATGGGCGTCTCGGTGAAGCTCGTCTCGTAGCCACCCAGGTTCGTCAAATGGGCGATGAGCATGAGATAGGGCAGCGGCGGAATCACGGAGGCTAACAACCAGAGCCAATCCACCGGCTGCAGCAACACTTCCATCCGTGCCGACAGCCCCCGCACCAGCGGAGGAGAACGGAATCTGAATAGCGCAACCGCCATGGCCATCACTCCCAGCGCGGCAGCCACCGCATAACTGCAGATCTGGGCGAATACCCCGTGGTCAATCATCCTCCCCGGCTTGACATCGATGTCGGTTAGGGCGGGTGGGTGGAATGCCTGCTTGATCTGAATGACACTCGATTTAGGAATTCCAGCCTTCGTTTGCCACGGTTTACCGTCGATTTGATAGTTGTTCGCATCGCGGTCGATGTCCCATTGATTCAGGCGATCGATCTTCGACTGCAATTCAGCCGCGTCCGCAAAAAGTTCCAACTTCTCAGCATCGGAAGCCAATTCTTCCAACAGGCGGCTCAACCTATTTCCGGTGAGCATGGAATTCTCATTCAATTTCGGCTGCCCATGGGTCATGTGGCGCAAAAACGCCTCGGTGTCCCGATTCAGTTCGAGGAACCCAGCCTTGTCACCCGTATCGGCAAACAACGATGACTTCACCGCAATGGCATCTTTCAGTTCCCGCTCACTCAGAATGGGATAATACGCGCGGGCCAGGCGGTTGGCTGAATCCCTATACTCGAAAAGCGTGTTTTGAGGGAGCAATGGAATCCTTTCCCTTCGCAGTCGATTCAAGTAACTATCGAATCGTGGAAGCTTGCCGGCTTCATGGAATATTGTTAGCGCGTGATCGTAACGATCCTTCGTCGCGACCCCGTATCTTGCTCCTTGGAACTTTATGTCAACAAGCCGGACTTCGTTGGCAGCCGCAAGATCGG
>JAYTLO010000257.1:0-10872 GCA_043729385.1 Akkermansiaceae bacterium | reverse complement strand
CCGAAAAGGACCGCGACTACCCCTACGACGAGAGCCGTGGCAACAACCTCCTCGCCCTCAAGACGACTCTCGGCAGCACCAAGGGCAGCCTCCCGCCCGGATTCTCTATCGAGCCGAACCTCATGATGCACGAAGTTGCCAAACGCGAAAAACGTTCCGACGCCAACCTTTACTTCGACGCCGCCTATCAGCAAGCCGCATGGATTGTTGCCAACCTCGATTGGAACGATCCACTCACTACCAAGGGTCAGCGCATGAGCGAGTTTCTAACTGTCACCGGCCTCGCGCATTTCCTCCGGGAATACCCCGACCGCGCACCCGCCGGCATCGCGCTAAAACTCAACGACTGGGCGAAAGTCATCGTCCGCCGCTCCGACAATATTTGGGACTTTCGCAAGCTTGATGACCAGGACGGCTGGACCCCCATGGGCGACTCACCCCAAAAGTGGAACGAGCCCGGCAATGTCATCGGCCTGCCCGCACCCGTCCTCGCCGCCCGCGAATTCATTACGGATGCCAACACCCGAACGCGCCTTGACCAGATCATTTGGTCCCACTTCGACAGCATGTTCGGCCGCAATCCCGTCGGCCGGCATTTCTCGTTCGATGCCCCGCGCGAGATTGAAGGCGTCGAGCACGGCTGGTTCAAGTTCTACCCCGGCGGTATCGGTCGCCTGGCCGACGCCCGGTTCGTCATTGATGGCAGCCCGAAAAACGCCCATTTCCCCTACCACCCCGAAGCCGGCGACATCGGCTGGACCGAGGGCTGGATCCAGTTCAACGCCTGCTATAACATCAGCCTCGCCTATCTCGCGTGGAGTGAATCGAAAGTCGAACTTGCCATGGAGGGTGATGAACTTGTTATTCGCCTAACGGCTCCGATCAATTTCGACTACAACAAGATGGAGACCGGCTCTGTCATTGTTTCCAGCGGCCTCGGAGACGAGGAGCGCGTGACGGTCACCGAGAACTCCGTGAGCTCCGCAACCCTCACAGGAAGGATCAAACTTCAAGCGGCGAAAACCGCGGCAAAGGGAGACAGGATGCTCCAGTTCCAACCGAATACCCACATCAAGGTTTCTCACGGCTTCGGCTATCTCGGCCGCCATGCGACGCTGAAACCCTGACCCATTTTCATCCTCACGCAATCCATCTCTCGCTACTCGCTGTGTCATGATGGGCTGCAACCCCACCCATTCTTGAGCATCTAATTGGAAACGGGAGCAAGGATGCGGAAACTCTGGCGGACGATGGGCGCGGCTTTGACCTTGGGTCCGGTGGAGCGTCCCCACTGCCAGGCCGCGACGGTCAACTCGAGCGGGAACTTCGCGCGCGGCGGGATGCCCGTTAGTTCAAGACGGTTTCCCGTGACGATGGCCGGGCCGGAAACAATGAAGAAATTCACCGGCAGTCCGAAATCGGACTCAGCCGTTAGAACGAGGGTGGCCGTGCCCGCCTTCACATCCGGGATCGGATCAAAGCGAATCGTTTGGGCCGCCCCTTCGTTGTTTTCCGCAAGCCGCACGGCGACCGGTTGCACACCGAAACGCACGCCGGGTGCCGCGTCCTGCCGCACCGCCATGTAGCTGGCGGCACCCGTCTTCCATGTGCGGTCAAGGACGATCCGGAATCGCCCGTTGCCCAGTGGCGCGTAAGGTCCGCAAATCCACTCGGCCATTGGCTGTACGGACGGCATGGCGAGCGGTGTGCCCGCACCCAAGAACGCGAGGGGAATTTTATCCAACAGGAAGGGTTTGACGATGAATTCCGAATCGGTGGAGACGCTAACGGTGGTAACGGAGTTGAACGAAAATGGATCCACAGCACAGTTAGAAACGGCGGTGATGGAGGGCATCGCCGTTTGTGCGTTCCAATCGGTGGACGCGAAGCCTTGTGCCGCACTCGCGGTGGCCTCGTCGAAATACCATGGCCGAGAGCGGGCGGCGGGGGCGGCCTCGGCATAAGGTGTGACAGGTGAGTTTTCATGGCCCGGCAGCGGCAGGTTTGCGAGCACGCCGCGGTCCAGCGAGACGGGCTTGAGTGCCGGGCCGCCATCGTCGGACAGGCGGGCGCGACAGGCAGCTCCAATGTAGCGGGCGAAGTATTCCGTCATCGCATCCGTGCAATAAAAATGTCCGCTTCCCGGCTCGACAACGATGCTCAACGGCCAATCCGCTTTCATGCGGTCGTTCACCCAGCCCTGATAGTTGAAGGTCGCGGGCTTCCAATTCTCCCGGGGGTCCTTCGCCGTCTGCCCCCATTCCTGAGCGGTTCCGAGGGTCCAGAGCATGGGCACGGTTTTGTTCATCGATGAATGTGGATTCTTCACGCAGATTGCGGCGATGCAACGTTCCGGCTTCTGATTGACCATGCCGCAGACCATCAACAGGTGGCCCGACTCGCCGACGGGCAACCACGGGGCGGTGGCGATTTCCGAATAACCGGAAGTTTCCGCAAGCCCGTCTAACATCCGCTGGAAGAAAGCGACCTGAATGGCGTCGCTGCCAGGCAGTTTCTTGACGTCCATCGCCTCGCCGCCGGGTTCAGCGGCGACCTTGCCGAAGCGCCAAAAAGTGGGCACGCTCCAGACCAGCGCGAGGTCATTTTCCGTGCAGGCACGCCGGATGACGGGATCACCGACGAGCCGATGCTCGGGTACGTTAGTGGCAAGAACAAGCAAGCCCCGGACCTTGCGGCACGATTCGGGCACCCAGAGATAAAGCGTGCCCTTGGACTGGGAGCTATCAGGCCAGGCGTCGTTCGTGGCCGCGGTGGACCACTGAAAAACCTGGTTCTCCGGCGATGGCCCGGCCGCATGGCATGGAAGCAGCGAGACAAGCGACAACAAGGCGGAAACAAGATAGCGGATTCTCAAGGATGTTAGTTCAGAATTTGCGGGCAGGCCAGGCTGGCGGATCAGATACCGTTAGAGAAGGCTCCCCCCCAAGCCAGCCGAGAGAAACCAGAAAGCGGTCCCCGGCACGGATGGCTTCGACGACGACCGGCTCCGGCCACCGGTATCCAGCGAGCACGAAGGCATGCCCGATGTCGTTTTCGTAAATCACAAGATCACAGCGGCCGCCAACAGCACGAGTGGCAGCGGTGAAACGTTCCGCCTGGCTGACGGGCACCACATGGTCGGCGCGGCCATGGAGAATGATCGCCGGAACCTGCCCTGCCTTGACATGGAAAAGCGGCGATAGCGAGCGGGCGAGCGCGACATTCTCCGGCGCGGAAGGGCGCGGGGACTTTTTGTTAGCGAGCGCCTCTCCGCCCACCGCGTAGCGGATCCAGTCGCCCTCAGTCATGTCCACGATGGGATTGTAGAGCAGCATGGCATCGGGGCGGGAATCCTCGCCGCGATCCGGATCCGGGAGCGTGCCGAGCGCGGCGGCGAGATGACCGCCTGCCGAATCACCCGCCACGGCGATGCGTCCGGGATTGATCCCGAGTTCCGCAGCATGTTCGCGCAGGTAGCGCATGGCCGAGCGGCAGTCCGCCAGACAATCGCCGACCATCAATTTGTTAGGGCTGGCAAGTCGATAAACGATGTTCGCGGAAAACATTCCCCGGCTGGCGAAGTAACGCGCATGGGGCGTCGTCGCCTCGGTGGTGCCGCCGACCCAAGCGCCGCCATGAATCCACAGGATGGCGGGACGCCGTTCTCCGGCAGCCACGACGGCGGGACGGAAAAACTCAAGTTTCACCTCCTGCCCGCCGACGCGTTTCACCACCGCCGTCTCAGGCGCGGGAGCTTCCGGTCCCATGTACCGGACAAGCGGTTCGGCGGCCGATACTGCCACCAGTCCGCAAAGCACGAACAGAAGAACGGGGATGGACTTTGGCTGCGCAAGCATCACCGTTAGTCGATGGGTTTGCCGTTCTGATCCAGCAGATCGCCAAGCACGAGGATCTGCCCGACGGAGAGCGTGTTGTTTTTGTATTTCTCCGGATGAGCCCGGAAATCCTGGTCCGTCTTCTTGACGGCTAACATTTTCTCCTTGTCGGGCACCTCGTCGAGCAAGGTCCACGTCACGATGTGATCGCCCATCGGGACGGCGGGAAGCGGCGCGCCGACATAGACCCAGGCATTCGCATAGACCGTGAAAAGCGTCTGTTTGACCGGCGGCTTGTCATCCATGCGGATGCTGACGATGCCCGAGTCAGGGCCTTCCATGCCCTTGATCCCGATGTGGGTGCCGCGAAACCTCACGCTAACAGCCGCGCCCGGCGTGGCGGTGCGATAGAGCTGCGGAAACCAGGTGTAGAATTTTTTCCCGAAGCGGCGGCACGAAGGTCCGTCGGCGGCGGTGAGCTTTTCCCAATCACCGGAAAAGGTGGCATTCCCTGCGGCGGGGAGCGTTTTGGCCTTTTCCCACGGAATGGCTGATAGAGGCGCGGGCAGGGCATGGGGCGCGGCAGTTGTGTTGGCCCGCAGCTTTTCCAGACCGCGGATGGCGGCGGCACCATTGAGGGCATGGCCGGTGTCGGACGGGTGCGTGCCGTCATTCGAGAAAATGATCCGCCCCTGCGTGTCCTTGTCGCCGGGGCTTTTCGGCGCGGTGAAGACCAGCTTGCCATCGGCCGCAAGCCGGGAGGCCTCGACGCCGAGGTGGATCGCGGGGATCTTGTAATGCTCCGCGACACGATCATGCAGCGAAACGGAGGCGGAGAATTTCCCCGCTTTCAGGAGATCGACGCCGGAGGAATGCAGGGTGTAGGCGAGGCAAATGTCCGTCGCGGGCTGGCTCCGCCAAAGCTTGCGGACGATGCCCTCGAGCGCCCCGGCGACTTCCGCAGGGCGATCCCTAACATCTCCTACATCGTTCAGGGAAAACTCGATGAACACAGCATCCGGCTTGCGGGAAACGAGATCCTGGTCGGCGCGGAAAACCCCGACGAGTGAGCCGGAGCCGCCGACACTGGCATTCAGCTCGGTGATTTTCGACTTGGGATAATTCTTCGAGAACCAATCCAAAGTCGCCGTGCGCCAGCCGGGACCGGCGGTGATGCTGCCGCCGTAATAGGCGATGGTGACGGGCTCACCCTTTTCCAGTTTGGCAAAGAGGTTGGGCATGCCGGCGCGAGGCGTGAATTCAGCCGCCGGGCGCAGCTCGATCTTCGAGCCCTTTTCCGCCTCGGCGTTGATCCGGGCGTAGTCGTTCTCAATGCCGAGGCGGTCGGTGCTCGGCTGTTGGGCATGTAGCACGCAGGCCAGCGAAATGATCGTCAAAACAAGATATGATTTCATATGGGTTGATAGATGGTTTTCTAATCGATGAGTGGCACTCCGTCGCGACTGGCACTCATGAGGGTGCGTTGATCCTTGCCGATGGCGAAGCGCAAGGTGTCGTTGGAGACGGTGGCAATGCCCGTTGCTTCATCATATTTCACGGTCGGCAGCGGATCACCAGCCCGCAAGGGCAGCAGCAACATGCGGAAGTTAACCGATGCGGCGCGGCGGTTCACGAGCAGACGGTCGTGATAGAGCGGCTTGCCAGAGCGGTCCGGCGGACCGGGGGTGGTTTCCACTTGGATAAGCGGACGGCCGGGCTCGCCGCTTTCTTCCATGCCGAGAGCGGTCACCAGCAGCAGCGGCTCGCCGCGCTGTGGAGTGAGCATCGGTTTGGCTTCGTTGGATTCCAGATTCGGATCACCCCCGCGCCATGCCAGCGCGAGCTGATTGGACGCGAGGCCCGCGACATCGGCTTTCCAAACGCCGCCATTGAGCATCGCCGCCCATTGATAGAGACGGGATGCATCGTCCTTTTTCAAATCATCAATTACGATGCCATACGGATTTGCACCTCGGATGAGCGCGGTGCTGCGGAAGACATGTTGCATCGGATTGAAGGGAGCACGGCTGGTGGGGATGTAGTTCGAGTAGTTGTAGTTCGCCCACCACGGACGCAGTTTGTAGCGCGAGGTGCCCGCCCAGATGCGGAGGTTTTCCGCAGAAGGTTCGAGCTCCCAACCCATGGATTTGAGCTCGTCCGACCAAACCTGCGGCGGCTGGGTGTTCCACCGCCACGAGTAGGCGTAGGTCAGGTCCGCGCTGGCGATCGAGGCATTTTCACCGAGGGTCGCGCCTAGATAAGTGGCGGCACCGTTGTAGCCTAACGGACCTCCTGGAATCGGAGTCGGTTCGGACTCGCCGTCCACCTGCACGAGGTTGAAATACTTTCCATCATAAGCCTGATGGAAGGGCGATTGAGTGAACCAATCCACGCCCAGCGCGGAAAAATGGAACATGCCCGCATCCGCGTGGTGATGACCCGCGCCGAGATAATGGTTCGGCCTAACATACAAGTGCATCCACGTCGCCTCGGGCGTGCGGTCGCTGTAGGCGGAAAAAGCGCCCTGCACGGGAGCGTTGAAATTCAGCGGCAGCTTGAGATCGGCGCGGGTCGTTTCTTTAACGTCCGCGTCATAGAGGACGTTGCGGGCCATGCCTGGATAGGTAAGGCCGGGAAGGCGCAGGCGCTGGAGGGTCGGCACCAGCTTGCGGTAATTCTCTGACGGAAACTTTTCGGGTGAAGACAGGAGATTCCGATCATTCGGATCGGCACCGGGTTCGTTGATGAAAGTGGTCAGCCAGTAATCGGCCAACCGGTTTTTCGGGTAGAACGCCTTCAATTCCGCGGCGAGGTAGCGCGAGAGTTTCTGGCGGCTGTAGGGGCCGTATTGGGTCCCGCTGTTGACCATCACGCGGCCTGTCGGCGAAGTCATCTGGATGGAGCCTTCGAGGAGTTTCCGCCAGTGCGGGTGGCCGAACAGATTCTCCCCGCGTCGCGCCATGATGACCATGGAGAGCAGTTGAAACTGCAGCGCGGCGGGGTTTTTTCCAGTGCTTTCGAATATCACGCCGGAGTCATCGATTCCCCAATCACAGAAGGCACGCGCGCTTTCCACACCGGATGCGAAGTCCTCCGCATCGAAGCCCGGCAGCCCTTCGATCGCCGCCACGGCGATGAAATGCGGCAGGTCCCAGCTCATCCAGTTCACATCTCGAAACCTAACTGGTCCATCCTGCCCATGGGAGCGGCGGCCGTACGTCGCCTTGGCGATCACGCGGCGCATGAGATCTTTCTCTTCAGGGTTCATCCACTTGCCTGCCAGGTCCAGCGAAAGCCCGAGGTTCATGTGCGCTACCAGGCCGTGGATGTTTCGCCAATGTGTGCGCGCACCCATCGCATTGAGTTCCACCAACGTGCCATCCGGCTTGCGCAGCGAGGAACCGAATTCCGAATCGCTGATCTTGAGCCATTCGTCGATCATCGGCTCACGAAGTTTGTAATAGTTCGCCACCGCTGCGGCGACCTGACGGCCGTGCTCGTTGTCGTTTGCAAGCAGGCAGTAGAGCGCCATCGAGGTCAGGCATTCCGGGACGTAAGCGATGTGTGAATTGAAAATCCCCTGCTTCTGCCCCTTGAACTGCTGGGCGGTATTGAAAGTGGCAATCTGCTCCGGCCGCACGTCGTCCGGCCATTCCAATCCGGCGAGGTCGCCCGTCGCAAGTTTACGGAAAACCTGGCCGTCACTCGTTGCCGGATCCCAGAAACTCTTTGCGAACAGGTGCTCCATCTCGATGAGCGACATCCGCCCCACCGTGGTGGACTTCACTCTCGCGGCGAGCATCGGCACGTCCTCATCGGTAAACAGCAATCGCGGATAGACCCCGGGGGCGGGCACCTTCGATCCTAACAACCTATGATCAAACCCGCCGGGATCGTAATCTTTTCCCGGCACGGACGGCCACTCGGTTTCCGGACCGTTCAGGATGGCCAGTTGCTCCGACGTGACCTTGACATGATCCGTCCACTTGCCCTGGCGAGTTAGATTCGGGATGGACCGGGTCGCGATGTCCGGATCGGCAAATTTCTCCGGCGTGTCGAAAAGCGAGATGACGGAATCCAGCAGCGCCTCCTCTCCCGGCCCGAATGAAATTCCGAATTCTCCCAAATAGACCAGACCACGGGGATGCCGCGTGACCAACAGTCCTTTTTGGGCCGCCACATCGTCCAGCGCGTAATAGACCGCGTCGCGCACCTTCAGGGTGCGGACATTCCCACCGGGCGTCGCTGTCGGAGGAACATCCTTTTCCGCTAACAAATCGCCGGGTGCGTAAACCCAGCGATCCGCGATGGCGGTTAGATCCAGCGGCACCGGCACGGGCTTGAATCCCTTCACACCCACGAGCGCCGCGAACGGACCCGGCACATACACCACACCATCTTTCAATACCGCTTCCGCATGAAGCAGATCCTTGTCGTCCAGCCGGACCCTGAAGCCATTCACATATCCGTAGCGACTGCCGGGAAAAACGGCGATCCCAGCCCTGATCTTATCCAGTGCCGCCGCATCAGCAGATCTCGTGTAGGGAAGACCAATTTCCTGCGGTGGTGGTGCCAAGGGTGCCTGACCCGTCTGGGAAAATGCGGAAAGCGTCTGGCCGATAAAGCCGATCAAAAGCGCAAGGCGGTCGAGTTGCATGGTGGGATGGGTGACGCTTGGAATGCGACCTAAGCTGGTGAAAATCATGGGCGAGCATTCTTACGGAAACGTGTTTGAAGTTTTCTTCACGAGCAGCGGGGCGAATTTGCGTCAGAGGCGGGCCATTTTACGTCGAGGATAAAGCGGCTGCTGCCTCGGGGCGAATTCCCGCGTTGCAGACGGACCAGAGGGAGGAGAGATCACTTAAAGATGATTTTCCCGTCCACAGCTAGCATTGGATAGGATGGGTAATCGATGACATCTCCGTCTATGCGGCACTGGTCCAGATAAGGTTGACCCGGGGGATGCCAATCCAACTCTAACCGTCTTCCCGCCAGATTGATGAATGTCAGCTTCGGCTGCGGTGAGGCGAGGTCGGCGGTGCATTTGGTTTTTTGAATGAGAGCATCCGCGAAACGCTTTAACTCACCGTCTGCCCCACCCTCACCGGCGTAAGGTTCAATAGGCGACGTTTCGAGCACCCAACCATTGCGGGGCTCGTCGCAAACGTAATTGTCAAACTTTTCCCGGCTGTCGGACTTGCCCCGGGCCGCCGGGGCGATGGATCGGAAGCCGAAGAGCACCGTTCCCCCATGGGCGCAGATCCAACCGTCCCGCTCCAGTCTTGCGACAATCGCGCCGCGCGTCGTGAAAGCGGCGTGCATGCGGTGAAATCCGTAATCTTCAGGAACGGCATAGACCCCTAACAAGGTACCTTCGTGCTGAAGAGTCTGCGCATAAGGATTCTCGCCATAAGCGAAGGCATTCGGAATTTTTTCTTTGGGACGGCGGCGATTCTCCTGAAACACAAAGAACGAACTTGCGGGCTTGTCCGAAACCCAACGGAGCATGTTGCCGCGCGATTCCTTGAAAAGGTAGGAGCTCAGCGGGGAGAGGTCGGCGCGCTGACTGGCAAGGCCGTAGCCTTCCGTGATCCACGCCAACTTGCGGACCGAGAATCCCTGCGCTGGAATTTCCACCTTCGCGCGAACCGATCTCGGGACCGGAAGCGCGGCCTGCCAGTCGCGTAGCTTGTCGAGCGAGCGTGTGAACGGGCCTTCATACGCCAGCCAGTAAATTTGCGGAACGGCCGCAAGGTTCGGCCGACGTTCACCGCCGAAAACCAGCCACGCCATGCCGGTAGTGGCCCCCGGCGAATCAGGCGAAACGATCTGGGACCCATAGTATTTCGCCCGCCCGGCCGTGGTGATGGAGTAGCCCCGGTGCCAGTGCGCTCCAGTCTGAGCCAGCATCCAGTTTAAAGTCGTTCCTGCACTTTCACGGAGGTCCTTCTCATCGGCAAAGTCTGTCAACAAGCGCAACGCCATGAAATCCGTGCCGTAATACAATGGAGCATCGTACTCTGTGGAGCCCTGCTTTTGAATGTTAGACAAGGTTTTGCGGAGGCGAGCGCCGCAGAGTTGGCGGATCTTTCCCGAGTCGTTGCCAGCCTGATCGACAAGATCCGGCCAGATGCCGGCCGCCATCCAACCAGCGCCATCACGCATTAATTCGTAGTTGAGAGAGACGCCGATGGCTTTGGTGTAGTTCCAACGTGCGGCGTAGGCGCGGAACTTTCCTCGCAGTGGCTCGGACCACTTCTTTCCACCCACCCGCTCGGCATGCACTATTGCATGGAGATGAAAGGGATCAGTTTTAGACTTCAATGCGGCATCCATCATGCGATCAACGGCGGCGAGCGTTTCATTGCGATTCGCGCCATTCATCAGACGCGCCGTGTAAAGTGGCATCGCGTCCTTGGGAAAGTTTTCGTTAGATATTTGGACCTCGGCATAATTCGCGGCCGCATCCCGCGCACGGGTTGCATAGCTCTCCGCCCGCAAGTTGGACGCCATCAGCAGCAGCACGAGAAATTGAAAGACCTGTTTCATGGCTTATTACCGAAGCTGATAGTCGAAGTAGTCGAAATCCGCCCACGCTGACCGGTCCGATAGATCCTGGCAGCAGATGCCCCAGAAGGTGCCGGTGAAATTGCTGTGGGGAGATACCCAATCGCCGAGCATGGTGGCTTCGAAGACGTGATCCACGGTAGTCCATTCCACCCCGTCGGTGGACCAGGAGAAGCGGAGTTTCGCGAAATTGTTTTCCATCCGCAGGAAAAGTTTATCCGCAGAGGCGATGGGAAGTTCGGCGGCGTGGACGTAGCTGGCCTCGGAGTCTTCAGACGAGATCACGCCGAGTTTCACCCTCCCCTCGCCCGCCGAAGTGACACGGAAGTAGTGATAGTGGAACCGGTCGTAATAGGCGATGAGACCGGCGGATTGTTTGAAGTTCCACGGCTGGAATGACAGGCAGGTTTCCGGGTAGTGTAAATCTTTGTCTGTAAGTTCGCGAGGCACCAGCCCGCCGCAGAAGCGG
>JAYTLO010000256.1:0-10237 GCA_043729385.1 Akkermansiaceae bacterium | reverse complement strand
CGCTCGGTGGTGGCTTGGTTTTCACGGTAGGTGCCGCCGGCTTGCAGGAGTTGGTCAACGAGGGTGGTTTTCCCATGGTCAACGTGGGCAATAATGGCGAGATTTCGAATTTTCAAAGACATGGGAACGATTGGATAATGGACAGCCTCCGTGAGAAGGGGGGCGGGCTATGCACGGTTTTTACCGGGATGGCAAGGCGCGATTCGGGAGAATATTTCCCCCGTGGAGGCCGAGGGCTGAGTTCCATTGAGTCCCGTCAGCGAGGTTGATGTGTTCCGATCTGGGGCTGTCCCTGAATCTGAGGGATGATTGCTCTTGAAATGGGATGGCTGGCGATTCGCGGGGTGAGTGGCTATTAAATCATCGGTGAAGAAGTTTTCCCGCGGATTTAGGGACGGCCGCAGATTTTTTCAGCATTCATCCTTCGGTCGTGACTGAATAGTTACCTGAGGTCGACTCGCCTCGCTCCCGCTTTCGCCTTGCTGAAATGGGAGGAGTTGGGAAGGCTGCGGGACAAGATTTCCTATGGCTTCTAATCCGTCAGTCAACGTCGCGCGTCTCACCTATCTGTTAATTTGCGAAGCGGCGGGTGTGGCGATCGCGCTGAGCACGAAGGGGCTGATCGACATTTCTATCAGCACCGGACTGCTTGGTGGCCTCGCAGTGGCGGCGTTTTTCATCTGGATCGAGACCTTGATGAAGGGCTTCACCTTGAGGGGGTTTTCCACGGCCAGCTTCGGCCTTGCGGTGGGTTTGTTTTGCGCGTGGTTACTCACGCGGGTGGAAATTTCGAGTCTGCTAGAACTGGCATTTCGCGACAAGCTCATGACCGAGAGCGGGGTCTCGGGGGTGGAGCTGGATGTGCTGCGTCTGACGGTCAACGTGACTTTATTCGCCAGCCTGGGCTTTCTCGGTTCGGTGCTCGCGCTGCGCAGCAATCGCGATGATTTCGCCTTCATCATTCCTTACGTGCGGTTCCGCCAGGATTCTTCGAGTGGTCAGCCGGTGGTGTTAGACGCGGACGCGGTGATGGACGGGCGGGTGTTAGGAATCTTTCGCTCGGGCTTCCTCCACGGGCGTTTGATCGTCCCGCGCTTCGTGCTCGATGATTTGCAGGCGCGGGTGGATGCCGGCTCGAACGCGGATCGGCAGCGCGCGCAACGCGGGCTGGACAGCTTGGAGGCGATGCAAAAGGCGCCTGACATCCAGATTTCCATCCATGACACTGCCACGAACGGGGAGTCGGAAATTCATCACACTCGCCTGATAGAAACGGCGCGCTTGCTCGGTGCCCGGTTGATGACGGTGGATGAAAATCTCGCGAAAGTCGCCAAGATCCAAGGGCTGGACGTGCTCAACATTCACGAACTCGACGACGCGCTGAAGCCGAACGTGGTGGTGGGCGAGCGCATCCGCATCGCGCTGGTCCGGCCCGGAAAAGAAGATCATCAGGCGGTGGGTTACTTGCCGGATGGCACGATGATCGTCGCCAATCACGCCGCGCCGAAGATCGGCTCCACGGCGGATGTGATCGTGGTGAGCACCCTGCACACGGCCACCGGGACGATGGTTTTTGCGGAACTTTACAAGCCGGGTTGAGGGACTTCGAAAAAGAAAACCTCCGCTGCGGGATCGCGCAGTGAGTCCACGAAGCGCGTCCATTCGCGGCATTCGTCCGCCGTCGCTGCGGCGGGCTGGTGGTCAGCGCCTACATTGGCAACGAGGAACTTGATGGGTATTTCCGCGCCAGCGCTGGAGCGGACCTTGGCGTGCAGCGCGATCATTCTAGCAGGTGATAGCGACCAGCCTTCTGCCAACAGGACAATCCCGGCGGGAGCCTTGGCCAGCGCCCGGGCGGCTTCGTCCTCGGCCCCGCTGTCTAACACGGCTACTGGCAGCCAAGCCGCCGGATGCACGCGCAGCTGTCGCAGCAAAAATGGCCGCAGCGTTTCCGCTGTTAGCCCGCTGCCACCCACGTCGAGCACGAGCACGCCGTCGAGCGGAAGTTCGTCCGTTTCTATCCGGTCGGTGCCGGTGATTTCACGCCACAAGGCGCGGTGGTGGCGACCTTGGAAATCCAGACGAGCAAGTGCTTGGCGACCCGAGTGCAAAGCAAGCACCCAGAGAATCGCCCGCGGCAGGAGACCCCAGACGAGGGTGGCTGCTAGCAAAAACTCCCACCACGCTGAGGGGCCGGGCGCAAGTCCGGCGGCGCTTCCCGGAAGCCAGCGGGAGGCCTCGATCACCCGCGCGCCGGGCACCGCATCTGGCCACCATGCGGCCCACGGGGTTGATAGAAATTTCACCGAAGTCTCCAGTGCCGAGCGCATCGCCAGCTCAGTGGTGGTTTCCCAATAGAAGCCGACGTGTTTCACCAGTACTAGCCCGGCCAGCCCGCAGAGGATGCCGACATTGAAACTAATACCCGCCGCTTGAGCCAAGCGGGCGAGCCGCCACAACACCGCCGCGCGGGGCGCGCCGCCGCCATCCATCAGGCGGTGCCACCACGCGTCGTCGCGGTTGCCCGCGAGGCGGCGGGCGAGTCTGCCGGCGATGGCTTGCACGCCGCTGAAGCCTTCCGCCGCGCGCCGCCGGACGAGCCAAGCGATGGCTGCTAGAAACAACACTAACCATTGTCCACCGAGCAAGATCGCGAGGAAGAGCGTCACATTGATGCCGCCGCGTTCGCGGTCTAACATCCCGAGCGCCGCAGAGATCCCGCCGAGAAAGGTGACCAACAATAAGCCGCCGCCGACGAGCGAGAGCGCGGCGGAGAACTTGCGTCCGGAGGAATATTCCTTCATTTCCGCAAGCCACACCCGCAGGCCGCTGCGCCGGGCTGCGGCAGCTTGGAGGCCACGACTGGCAGCGACCACGGCGACTTTAACGGCTGGCGGAGTGCGGGCGGATGTGGCGAGCGCGTGCTCGAAATCGACCAAGTCTTCCAAAGTCCAGCGCGGTGAGTCGTCGGCCATCGGAGTGCGCGTTCTAACTCTTCTTAGCGATCTGTTTGCGAAACAGCGGGACGAGTTCGGCGTCCATCCAAGCGAAGGCGGCTTCGAGGCCGTCCGCTTTGTAGAGCTTGCCGATCGAGGCTTCCACCCGAGTCGGGTTGCCGAAGGCGCTGAGGAAATCGTTAGAAGTTAGACGAGTGAACCACTCGCCATCCATGGAATTTCTCTCACGTAGAACAAACTGGCGGGCAAACAGGGCGAGGACAGCATCGCCAATCCAGGCGGCTTCACGTTCGAGGCGGAGTTCTTCGGCTTTGGGGCTCACGCGGGGAGAATGCATGATCCTAGAATGGCCGCACGATCTTTTGCGTGCGTTCCCGCTCGATCCGCTCGCGCAGCCGCGTTTCCGAATCGACATCCCAGTAGCCTGGCTGGAGTTCGAGAAAAACCGAGGTGTAAGGCAGCGCGGTGGTCGTGCGGATGACCAGCACGTCGAAGCTGCGGTTCGCATCGTCGAGCAGGGTCAGCAACGATTGCTGCTCGAGCTCGGTTGTTTCGTGGCCGTGGAGTGCGCCTTGGAGGCGTTTGCGGAGATCGTCGATGCCTGGAGCGAAGTCGTTTTCCACCGCGCGGAGTTCGCGAGTGACATACACTTGCGGTCTCACGTTTTCGGTTTGTTCGAGGGTTTTGAGAATGTAGTCGAGCGCCTCAGGCACGTCCACGGTGGCGGTCACTTGGCGGGTCCCGGGTCGGCTTTGAGCTGGAAATGAAGCTTCCGCGATGACGATCCAGTTGCGGTAGCCTAGCTGTCCGGCTTGGCGGTCCACGGCAGCCTGCCAGTTTCCGCCGTTCTGCATATTTCCGCAACCCAGCGACAGAAGCGCCGCCCCAAGGGCCAGAAAACCACGACACAAAACCATGGGTTTTTTATGGTGCAGACCCTCGCGGCTGTCAACGCGCTGCCCAATCATTTAATCAACATTCAAGATGCGTCATGCGGGGCGGCGGCGGGCATCGAGCGTCTCGCGGGTGGCTTTGACCCTCGCTTGCGTGAGGGGTTAGCAAATCATTGGCGAGGCTGCGAGAGTGGTAATTCCAAGAGGTGCAGTTTCACGCCCGGAGCGCTGCGGATCGCCTCGGCGAAGCAAGCCCGCCGGTCGCGCGACCAAGACTCTGAGGCTGGCCCGCCGAAATGGAGAATTTCCCGGTGCCCCGTGAAGGGTTCCTCCGCTTGCGAAACTTCCCCCGCTCGCGGGAGTTTCTTGGGCAGTCAACTCCCACTGCCATGCTACCGCAAGCTGATCACTCTTGGACCATTTTTGAAGCTGCCCACCTCCTCAATCGCGCAGGTTTCGGCGGTAGCCCGTCGGACATCAAGGCCTTCCACGCGCTCGGTCGTGAGCAGGCCGTCGATTCTCTGATCGCTCCCACTGAGTCGCTCGACGCCTTTCCGCTGCCGGCTTGGAGCACCGATGAAATCGCCCTAGCCGACATGCGTAAACGCATGGAACAGCGCAAGACCATCCAACAGGCGATGCGCAATCTCTCGCCCGAAGAGGCGGAGAAAGTGAAACGTGAGGCGAACAAAGAATCACAAATGGAGGACCGTCAGCGCGCCCTCGAAGCGCAGGCGTGGTGGTTCCGCCGGATGCTCAAGACCGCTGCCCCGCTGCGCGAAAAAATGACGCTCTTCTGGCACGACCATTTCGCCACTTCCATCCAGAAGGTGAAGCAACCGGTGCTGCTCATCCGCCAGAACGAACTCTTCCGGCAAAACGGCTTCGGCAGCTCCAAGGATCTAACACAGGCCATTCTGATGGACCCGGCGATGATGCTTTACCTCGATACCCAAAGCTCGAAGAAGGGCATGCCTAACGAAAACTTCGCCCGCGAGGTGATGGAACTTTTCACCCTCGGCGAGGGCAACTACACCGAGCAGGACGTCCGCGAAGCTGCCCGCGCGTTCACCGGCTATCAGCTCAATCGGGTCACCGGCAAGGTCTTCCACGACAAGCGCCAGTGGGACTCCACCGACAAGACCGTATTCGGCAAGACCGGCCCCTTCACCGGCCAGGACGTCATCAACCGGATCTTCGAGAAAAAGGAAGCCGCCCGCTTCATGGCTAAAAAACTCTGGGAGTTTTTTGTTTACGAAAATCCCTCGGCCGGTGCCCTCGACGCATTGGCCACCAGCTTCCAAAAGGCAAATTTCCAAACCGGCCCACTGCTCCGCGAGATTTTTCTTTCCAAAGAATTCTACGCCGAGGCTTCCATCCGCTCGCAGATCAAATCGCCGGTCCAATACCTGATAGGGCTGCTCAAACAGCTTGAAATCACCGATCCGCCCACCGGATTTCCCATCACTGCGGAGCAACAGTTAGGGCAAGTCCTGTTCATGCCGCCCAACGTCGCCGGCTGGGATTGGGGGCAGGCATGGATCAATACGAACACCTTGCTCACCCGCTACAATCTCGCCGGATTCCTCACCAAGGGCGCCGGTCAAGCCGATCAACCGATGGCTGACGCAAAAATGAAAGCTCCCGGCGCGAAACGCATGGGCCGTAGCTGGCAAGGCCCAGACTACGAAAAAATCGCCCCGCGCAAACTCCGCGAGATCCCCACCGACCTCGTCGATTCACTCATCTTCCGCTTCTTCCAAAGCCCACTCCCGGACAAGTCCCGCAGCTCCTTCATCGAATACGCAGCCGCCAAGAAAGGCGTCGTTTTCACCAATAAAGAAACCGCCGAACTCTGCCACCTCATCCTCAGCACGCCTAACTATCAGCTCTGCTGATGGAATGTCTTAAATCCCTAACTCTTGTCTCTGGCTTCTGTTCTCTTACCTCTAACTCCCATGAAAACTCGCCGCGATTTCCTCCGCTCCACCGTCCTTGGTGCCTCCGCCGCTTGGAGCGTCCCCATGTTTATCGACCGCACCTTCGGCCAACTCCACGAAGCTGCCCGCGATCTCGCCGTCCAACCGATCACCGGTAGGGACGACACCATCCTCATCGTCCTCCAGCTCGCTGGTGGTAACGACGGCCTCAACACCCTCGTCCCCTACGCCGATGACACCTATCACAAAGCCCGTCCTCGCCTTGCGAAAAAGGAGAATGAAATCATCAAGCTCAATGACCACGTCGGCCTGAATTCCGCCATGCCATTCCTCGGCTCGCTCTTTAAAGAAGGCGATCTCGGCATCGTCCAAGGCGTCGGCTATCCGAACCCTAACCGCTCGCATTTCGTCTCCACCTCCATCTGGGAAACTGCAGATACCACCAACCATTCGCCCACCGGATGGTTAGGCCGTTACTTCGACAACGCCTGTCCCGGCGCCGATCCCACCGTCGGCATCAGTTTTAATAAAACCCAGCCCGAAGCCTTCGGAGCCGTGAAAAACCCCGGCGTTTGCCTCAACTCTCCCGAACTCTACCGCTGGATCCACGGCGGCGGCGAAAAAGCCCAAGCCGAGGAATTTTTCGCCGATCTCAATCAACCGGATGATGACGATGACCAGCCACTCGAAGGCGGCTCCATCGCCATGCCCGCCGGTGGAAAAATCGGTGGCATCACTGGCGAGGGCAATCTCGCCTTTCTCGAACGCGTCGCCCTCGACGCCCGTGTCAGCTCCGCGAAAATCCTCGAACTCGCAGCCAAGCACAAGACCACCGTCCGCTACGACGGCTTCCCGCTGGCCCGCAACCTCAACCTCGTCGCCCGCATGATCGCCGGCGGCATGAGCACCCGAGTTTACTACGTCAGCCACGGCGGCTTCGACACCCACAACCAGCAGCTCAACTCTCACGACCGCCTGTTAGGCCAACTCGACGGCGCGTTGAAATCCTTCTTCGCCGATCTCAAGCAGCAAGGAAACGACAAGCGCGTCGTCCTCATGACCTTTTCCGAGTTCGGCCGCCGCGTTTCCGAAAACGCCAGCGCCGGCACCGACCACGGCAAAGCCTCCTGTCTCTTCCTTGCCGGTACCGGCATCAAAGGCGGCCTTCACGGCACTCACCCCAGCCTCACCGATCTCTCGGAAGGCGATATCAAACACACCGTCGATTTCCGTAGCGTCTATGGCACCCTTCTAACCGACTGGCTCAAGACCCCGAACCTGAAACCCATCCTAGGCGCGAACTATCCGAAGATGGGACTCGTCGGCTGAGACAGACTGGCGTCGGCCCCCCTAAGGAGTGCGGACATTTTTGTCCGCACGGCCGCCGGAACGCTAAAATCCGTTGGTCATTACCTCCAAGTCAGGTGCCACAAGCCGGGTCTTCGTTCGCCTCGATTGGTTAGCTGGCTAACACGGTCTGCAAGACATCGAATACACCCAGACACCGCGCGATCACCTCGCTTTGAAAAGCAGGAGGAAAGAGCAGTCCCAGCGGCAAAATCACGGCAAGCAACGCGGGGATTTTTCCATACGGTCGTCCCCTCTTTTTCTCTAGCAGAGTCAGGACGCCGTGCAGCGTGAAATACACGGTCGGCAGGCCGAAGCCGGAGCGGACGGGAAGCGTGATGGCCAACTCATGCAGCACTCCCGATGCGACGAAGATCGCCATCACACCGACATTCGCTCCAGCCAGCTCTTCCCCACCGCCGGCTCCAGAAGTCGCCGATGCCCTGGGTTTCCAGCACATTGGGAAATAAAGTTCTCACCGGAAAACCCGCAGCCCGCAAACCTCCTTTGAGCACCCGCAATGCCCCGAAGTGAAAGCCCAGGCTCATGGGCAGGAACATGATGAAAATCTGCCGCCACTCCATCGCCCATACCAGCCACGCGCCAAGCGTCCCGACTAACATTAGCAACAAACCCAATCGGACATCGGAGTTCCAACTTAGGTTTCCTCGCCTCGTTCGAAAGCTAGCCGCATCCATTCCAAACCATAGTATAGCGAACATACAATATCGCAGGATCGTGAGCTTTAGTTCTCCGGCCCATTCTGCATATACCAGTCCTTTCATCCCACCCAGCAGCACGCAGCAAATTCCCACCATCCGCGAAACTGGATCATGTCCTGATAGCGCGAAATGGGCGCCTGCGACCATTGCACCAAGCACAAGCCAACCGGTGAGCCGCCTGATCCACGGCTTACTAACACTTGCCAGAACTGGCCCCGCAGCGATGCCTACAATCACCAGCAATGGAATCACCCACATCATTTCAAGCCCCCCGCAGCCAGCCATCCGGTGTTCCAAAATAGCAAACTCGCATAGAGGACGACCAACCCCATAAATAGAAGTGTTAGCATATGTTTAGCCACCCGGTTGATCATGCTTTCTTCAATTTCACTGAGATCGAATCCAAAGAATTGTAACCACAGGCGCACTGCCCACCATAGCAACATGAATGTACACATAGCCATCGCTGCCCCGCTGCCACCCATCAGCCAGTCGCCGAATCCCAGCGTCAGCACCGCGAAGAACACATGACTGCTCCACACGTAGATCGAATACGTCCACCACAGCTCACGCATCAGCGGAGTCAATCCCGCCAGCTTTTCCTTCCATCTGAGCGCCTTGGGGATCCAGAAACTCGCGACGCTCAAGGCGACGAGCGACCATCCGCCTATCAGCAAACCGGTTTGTAAAAGTTCCTTCATTGGGAAATAGCAGTCAAAGTGAACACCGCGCTGAGAACGACAAAGACCCCCAAAAAGAACACATCCCAGCCCCGGTCTCTGCGGCGGACTTCCATATCATAATAAGTCAACTGCACCACCACGCGGCTCCCCCAGAAGAGCCCGAAGAACCCACAAAGCACCCGGCCCATTCGGTCTTCGATTAGCAAATGAGGCCACCCTAGGCACAACACCGCCAGCGCCGCGATGATCGCAATGATATAGCTGCAGTGGACATAGAAGATTTGCCGGACCATCGGCTCAGCACCCGCTAAGTTGTCGGCATATCTCCATCGCTTGGCCGCGACGAAATTTGCCAGCACCAGACCTAATAAAATCATCCCTGCCCCTCGCAATCCGACTTCCAGATTCATTGCATTCATTTTGTTGGTCCTCTGAAAATTCTCACCTCGTCACACAGAACCCATCCTCACACTTAGGCAGCTCCATGTGGTGCAGTTCGGCCCTCACCTTCTTGTCCTTGCTCCTAAAGAAAACTTTACTGAGTGCGTGGCGATTTGCCGCCAGCACTCGGCACGCGTGAATGGCGATAGGAAGCAACCCTGGCCCGCCCAGCCTGCGCGCCGCCGCCTGATGGTTCGCACAACTGTAGAGGCACCAGACCCAGGCCTCCGCGCCACGGAAAATCTCATTTTCGCTCGTCCTAACGATCATTTCCCGAGCCGGATCCAGTGTGCCCAAGCCGGGGAAATTCCGTTCCGCGCAAGGCGCTTGATAGGGAACAAATTCAATCCCGAACGCCCGCGGTTGGCGGTTGATCCATTCGTGAAAACTGCAGCACATCCCACAGCGCCCGTCGTAGTAAACTTCAATTCCCTTGATTTGCTTTGGTAGATTCATCGTATTTGCCTTCCTGTGTTTTCAGTAATATCTGAAAATTTAGTATGAACAAGATGAATTTTACCGGTGAACCAAGAACCTCATTTTGAATGACACCCACTCCGCACAACTCAGCATCGACTTCCTGACCGGACGGCGAACCGCCATCCACGCCGGCAATTCCTGCGCGAAGCAGCGATCAGCTTGCGTTGCCCTTAACCGAATCCGAACGCGGGGCATCCTGGAAGCAACTCAGCTCGCTTCATCCCCGCGAACCGCTTTCGCTTGATGATCGGTTTGCAGCCATTGCCGGTCTCTCCCGGGACCGGGACGTCCCGCTGAATCCCCTAGATCAGTTTTGGAGGAGATTCAGGCATCGTCCGACCACGGCAAGGAGTGATAGAATGCAGCAATCTTTTCATAGGCTGCTTCAAAGTTGGGAAGCTCGCCTTCGATTTCGTCCGACAATGTATGGTAGTTCGCTTTGGCCCGTCGTTTGACCTCGGGATCGTCCAGCGAATCGCGGTCAATTACCATTCCCCGCGACGACGCTTTTTCTATCAAGCTTTTGAAAATTAAAGCCTTCTCCTCTTCGCTGATCCCGCGTGCGATCAGCATGACCAGATCGTAAACATCCTGCCGCCGGTAGCGGTTCCTCACGACCTGCTGTAACAGCGAACGGAATTTCTCCGCGAGTAAATCGACGAACGCATAAGCACGGAGGCCATTCGCGTCAGGTTAGCGCGTAAATAACTGGTTTAAAGTGATTTATACAAAAACAATTCAATTAAAAGCTTGACGAAGTGAGCGAGCCGGCAA
>JAYTLO010000255.1:0-5715 GCA_043729385.1 Akkermansiaceae bacterium | reverse complement strand
CCGAAAATCTCCTGTAGAATCAGGCATCCTAGCCTTAACCTGACGCAAATGGGATCCCTCCCAACGCTTTTTGCTTTCAGGTTCAGTAGATGAAACTGTTCGATTGTGGGATTGTGTTACTGGAAGATGTCTCTATGAGTTCGGCCCTTTTGGAACCGCTATTACCCAAGTAATTTGGCTGGGCGATGGGCAGAGAGCCATAGCAGGAACAGCAACAGGTAACGTTTTTACTTTGGATCTTTCAAAATTCATCGCTGAATGGTCTACATCAACCGATACCGATCTACCGCCTGCGGGCATTCCTGATCAAATCCAATACACTAATGCGAAGATTCTCGTCGTTGGTGACACCAACTCCGGCAAGACTGGACTAACACATCGCCTTGCAGTTGAAAGCTGGAGACCTAGTGAAGACTCCACAGTAGGTGCTTGGTCAACTCAGTGGCAACTCAAAGACGCTCGTACAGAGTTGGGTGTGGAGCGGGAGATTTGGCTGTGGGATTTCGGTGGGCAGGCGGATCAGCGACTCATTCATCAGCTCTACATGGATCGCACTGCGCTCATCTTGCTGCTTTTTAATGCGGATCAGGAGGACGTTCTGTCTGGCCTGCGCGACTGGCAGGCGGCCTTGCGGCGTTATGTGAAGGATAAAACTCCCCACTTCTTGGTGGCAGGGCGGATCGACACCGGCTTCAAGGCGAGCCGGGGAAAGCTGCAAGCCTTCGCGCAGGAACAAGACCTCGCCTATTTCGAAACGAGCGCGAAGTCGGGTGAAGGCTGCGACGAGCTGCGCGCGGCCATGATTGCCAGAATTCCATGGGCGCAGATGGAGAGGAGCACGTCGCCGCGCATTTTCAAACTGATCAAGGACGAGATCCTGAAGCTGCGGGACGAAGGGCAGGTGCTACACACGTTCAAAGAACTGCGCGACCTTCTCTGGCAACGCTTGCCCGACGAGACGCACTTCACTGACGAAATCCTGAAAACGGTGATCGGCCTGCTGGACGGTCCCTGTGTGGTGAAGGAACTCGACTATGGCACTTACATCCTGCTCGCACCGGAGTGGATCAATGCCTACGCGCAAGCCGTGATTCGCACGCTGCGCAGCGCGGAAAATGATCTTGGCGTGCTGCCGCTACGCAGCATCGCGGAGGGGAAACTGATCTACCAGAGCATCGGGCGTGACGGAATTCTCGTGGAGATGAAGCGCCTTCCGCCCGCCGAGGAGCGCGTGGTATTGGGCGAGATGGAGCGCCAACTGGAGCAGCGTAGTCTCTGCCTGCGCCAGGGCGACAAGCTGGTCTTTCCGAGCCATTGCGGACGCGACCGTCCGCCAATGAAGGAGCATCCATCGGTCTTCGTAAGCTATGCAGTGAAGGGCTTTCTTGACGGCATCTACGCGACGCTTGTAGTGAAGCTTGCTGACAGCGAGGCTTTCCAACTCAAAGAACTTTGGCGCGACGCGGTGGACTTCGTAACGCTAGCGGGCGACCACCAGATGGGCCTCAAGCTCACGCGCGAGAGCGGCAGCGACGGGGACATCAGCGTCTATTTCGGCAAGGGCGTGACACAGCAGGAGCAGGTGATCTTTGCCAACTACATCCACGCGCACCTCCAGACCTCCTGCGAACAGGCGCAACGCCTCCGCCACTACTTCTGCCCGAAGTGTCACGCGCCGAAAGGCAATCCTGAGGTGCTGATGAAGAAGCTCCTGCGCGAGAAGGAGAATGCCGACACGGAATGCGACGACTGCGGCGAGCGATTCCCGCTTTGGGATGCGCTGGAGAAGAGGTTTGCGAGCCGGGATGTCCGCTATCAGGTTGAGCGCCTGAAAGGTGGCGATGTGATCCGGATCGACACTCGCAGGAAGGGCAAGTTGCTCGCCTTGGAAGTAGCTGCACGCATCGCGAGCGCCGACCAAAAGTGCTTCGAGATTCCCGCCACAGAAGACGAGGGCATCGACATGGAACTGGAATTCACCAATGACGACGGGGAAGGCACGGGGTGCAGGCTCTTCCTGCAACTGAAGTCGGGCAATTCCCACCTCACGAAGCGCAAGTCCGACGGCGCGGAGATCTTCACGATCAAGAAACAGCGCTGGGTGGAATACTGGCTTCAGCAGCCGCATCCGGTGATGCTGGTGATCGGCACATTCTCGGTAGACGAAGAGCGAGCGAGCGGTAAGGACAAGCTGGAATTCGCCGAGGTGCGCTGGATGGAGATCACGAGCGTGCTCCAACGCGAAAGCGCGAACGGGACGAAGCCGGTGAAGCAGATCGAGTTCAAAGGGGAGCGGCTAGACCTGAGCAGCGTGCGGCGGTGGCGGGAGAAGGTGATGGGAAGGTCGTGATTTGTCTTGGGTCCGGAATGAAACCAGCGAACTTGGCCTGATTGGACGCCGCAATCGCGGGGCGAGTGCGGCGGCATCAGGCCAAGGTCGGAGTGGTGACGAGCTTATGGGAGGGGCTCGAAAGGTTTTGCCGGAACCGGAACGGCGGGGGCGGGCAGGGTGGTTTTTCCGCCGAGTTCCTCCATCAGTTTCATGCCCAGCAGGCCGGAGAGTGCGCCGTTAGAACCGCCGTCGCCGCCGGTGATGAGGATGTCCGGCATGACCTTTACTTTGTCCTTGCCGATGATCTCGGCGATCTTGGTGCGGGTGAAATTGTCGCCACCCATGGCGTTGACCTGGAGCTGATAGGACTCGGCGTTGGCCTTACCGATGGCGAGGATTTTCTCGGCTTCCGCATTGCCGGTTAGAGCGATGCGGCGGGCTTCGGCGTCGGCGAGAACCTTGGTGCGCTCGGCTTCAGCGGCGGCGTTGAGCTTGACGCTGGCGGCGTCACCACCGGCTTTTTTCACGGCGGCATCGGCGACGCGCTCGGCGATTTGCACGCCTTGGTCGGCTTGGACGATTTGCTTTTGGATATCTGCGATGGCGGTTTGTTTTTCGAGATCCTGACGGGTCTCCTGGGCCATCCGCTGGGTGTCATAGGTGATTTTTTGTTCCTCTGCGATTTTTCGGTCGGTTAGAGTTTTCATGAGCGAGTCGGGCGGGGCGATGTCGCCGATGAGGGTGTCCACGCCGTTGACGTTGTATTGGTCGAGCACGGCATTGATGTGGGAGCGGGCGGAGGCCTGGCGTTCCTTCCGGGTGGAGAGGAAGGCGATGACGTCGCTGTCCTGCGCGCTGTTGCGGAAATAGTTACCGATCGTTGGCTCTAACACCTGGGAGACCAGGTTGTTCATGTTGCCGAAGCGGGCGATCACCTTGCTGGCCTCGACCATGGGGATGTGGATGATCTGGGAGACGTCGAGGTTGAAGGGGAAGCCGTCCTTGCTTCGTACGGTGATGGTGGAGAGGTGTTTGTCGAGCTGGTGGGCCTCGCTGCGGGCGTTGGCCCAGTTGAGGACGAGGTTGGTGGTGGGGACGTGCTCGACGCGCAGGATGTAGGTGTTAAGCGGGTATTTACCTGGTCCGAGCGGTTCCGCCCAGACGCCTTTGTGGCCCTTCGCCACGATGTTGCCGTGTTTGAAATCAAGCCCGCTAACATCCACACCTTCGTCGCCATAGTAACTGATGACGACGCCGACAGAGCCGATGGAAATTTCAGTCATCGGGATTTCCTCGATGTGGACGAACCAAGTGTTGAGGAAGTAAGATCCTGCTAGAATGACCTGCGGTTGGAGTCCGCGGCTGCCACCGGCGGCGAGGAACGCGTCGGCGTTCTGGAAGTTGCTGTGGCCCTCAGTCACGCGGCCGGCTATTTGTCCCTCGGGCAGCGGCGCACCGTCGAGGGTGGTGACGATGCCGACCATGTTCTCGCTGATCTGGGTCATTTTAGCGAGCGTGACCTCGAACAGGAAGGCATTGATCCGGTAAGTGCCGGGAGTGAGGAATGCAGCCTGGCGGCCTTTTTGTCCGCCGGCACGTAAGAACATTTCCGCGTCCTGGAACATCTGGCAATCGACACGCCGGGCGAGCACGGCACCGGCTAACAGCTCGCCGCCGTCCTTGGACATGATCAAGCCGATCAGGCCGTCGGGAATCACGGTTAGAGGCTGCAAGGTGATCTCAAATTGCCAGATCCATTTGCAGAAATAGAGGCCGGGGGCGAGCGTCTGGGATTGGAAACCGGCCTCGCCATTGACTGCGATGATCCGTCCGCTGGGGAGTTCCTTGTGTTCCCCCATGACCACCGGGACGATGACCACCCCGATCACTTGCAGGACTTTTCTATAGAACACGATGCCGAGCACCAGAGCGACAACCAGAAGAATCCAAAGGGGGTGAAAGGCGAGGGATTCTAGAATTCCTGATAGATAGCAGGGCGGACCAAACGGTGTGGTTTGCATAGGCCCGCCATCTAGTTCTAGCGCCGCTCTAACGACAACTCCAATCGCCGTGGAAGAATGTAAGCCGTCGATGTTGCCTCGCTCTTGGAGATATAGTAAGTGGTCGCTCATGTCTGAATCCGTCCGTGCCGATAAATGGCTGTGGGCCACCCGGTTTTGCAAAACCCGCGGCCACGCGGCGGATGCTTGCGCCACTGGCAAAGTGAAACGCAATGGTCACCCGCTTAAACCCGCATCGACGGTGCAGGCGGGCGATCAGTTAGAGATTCCTTTCGCGGAGGGACCTGGAGTTAGATCGATTTCCGTGATCGCGGTGATCGACAAACGCGTGGGCGCTCCGGAGGCACAGGCCTGTTATGAGGATCTAACAAAGCCGGAAGTTTATGAGGCGCTGAAGCTGTGGCACGCGGCAAAACAAGAAGCCGCCAAGGGCCGCCCGACCAAGCGCGACCGTCGGGAGATCGACAAGATCCACGGCTTTTGGGATGATGTCTGAGTGAGCCACTCACAAAAAAATCCCGCTCCGGCAGATGCGCCGGAGCGGGAGGAGGTTGAGTGTTAGAGATGTTTATTCAGCTCCTCCAGCGTCGCCCTTTTCCTCGACAGGCGGCGGCGGTCCGTGGGGGCGGAGTTCTTCAGGGGAAAGCTCACCATCGCCGTTCTTGTCGAGCGTCTTGAGAGACTCAGGAGCGTCTGCGAGTTCGGGGGCGGAAATGGTGCCATCGCGATCAACATCAAGTGCCGCAATCAACGGCGGGACGGGTGGCTTGCCGGGTGGTGGATCTTGCGGCTCCCGTTTGTCAGCGCGAGGCGGCGGCATTTGCAGCTCCTTGAGGGTGATTTTACTGTCACGGTTTCTATCGAATTTTCTCAAAACATCCGCCGCAGCTTCGATCTCGTCGTCGGACAATTCCCGGTCGTGATTCGTGTCAAAGACAGCGATCAACGGCGGGACCGGTGGCGGCCGCCGATCCCCGCGAGGAGGTGGTGGCTGGGCCGTGGCAGTGACGCACGCCGCGAGGGCGAGCATCCATTGCAATGTTAGTGGTTTCATTGCTTTGGTTAGGTTCAGTCGGTACTAAATAAGGCGATTTTGTTTAAGTGTCTGTTTTGATAGGTGGCTTCCCAGGATGCAACTCCTTGCGGGAAAGAGTGCCATCCTCGTTTTTATCCAATGATACCAGCGATAGGGGAGCGTCCTCGATTTCACCGGCTGATAGAGTGCCGTCATCATCCAGATCGAGCGCCGCCATCAGTGGTGACGGGCCTTTAGGAAGTGGTGGTGGCTGCTTGCTTTTGTCCTTCGGCAAACGCGGCAGGAGTTCCTTGCGGGTCAACATGCCGTCGCCGTTTCTGTCGAGG
>JAYTLO010000254.1:0-10690 GCA_043729385.1 Akkermansiaceae bacterium | reverse complement strand
ACCCCAAGCCATGAACCGCCGCCGCAACGAAACCCGCACGCCCTTCCTCGTGTTTTTCGCCCTCATTCTCGCCGCCGCCATCGCCGCCGGCGGTGGGGTGCTTCACGCGTATTACAAGAATCGGCAGATTCAGATCGCCCGCGAGATCGATGTGATTGACCGCAACGTCGTGCAGTGCCGCCTCGACATTCAAACCACCGAGATGCGCATGGACGACCTCCTCAGCCGCTTCGTCATCCGCAAGCAAATCGAACAAAACGGCTCGTCCTTGCGCCCGATTCCGATGGGAGTCGTCGAGGAAATCGATGCTGCCACGACCAGCCGCCACAGCGTCGCCTCCGCCGCCCCCTAGCCCGTGAGTTCTTCCTTCCAGACCCGCTGCATCGTCCTGTGCTCAGTCCTAGTGACCGGGCTCAGCGTGCTAACGGGCAGGTTGGTCCAGATCCAAATGGTTGATCGCCAGCACTACGCGGAGAACTCGCGCAAGGCCTACCATCGCATCGAGAAATTGCCCGCCATCCGCGGCATGATTGTGGATCGGCATGAAGAGCCGCTGGCCAAGAGCGTCCCTGTTTCCTCCGTGTTCGTGGACAAGAACCACCTGATGGACCCGAAGATCGCCAGCTTCGGTCTGGCCTATCAGGAAGCCAGCAGCGAGCCGGGTTGGAATGAGTTAGATGCCACCAAGCAGCGCCGCCGCATCAACGTCCTGCGCGGCGAACTGCTCGAAAAAGAATCTGCGGACGTTCTCGTTAGAAAGCACCTTGCCTACGCCGTCGGGATTCTTGCCCGGCCACTCGGCATGAGGAAGGAGCAGCTTTTTGATAAAATCCAAAACAGCAAAGCCACCTGGTTGCCCGTCGCCAAGGATCTCCCGCAAGACGTCGCGGATCATTTGCGCGATGAAATCGAAGCCCACTGGATTCAGGGCTTCGAGTTCGAAAACTCAATCAAACGTTGGTACACCGCTTCGCAAATGGCCACTCACCTCATCGGCTTCACCGGCGAGGTCGAGAAAAAGGACGACGAGGGCAAGCCTCACACTCGGGTGCTCGGGCTCTTCGGCGTCGAGTCTTCCATGGAGGATTTTCTAGCAGGCAGAGATGGCTCGCGGGAACATTTCCGCGACGCCCGCGGCCTAGTGGTTCCGGGAAATTCCGGCAGCCTCAAGCCGCCACGCCCCGGCTTAAATGTGAAACTCACCATCGACATGGGCATCCAAGCCATCGTCGAGGAAGAGCTGGATGCCGGCCTAACGGAGTTCGTCGCCAAGAAGGGAGCCGTCATCCTGATGGACCCGAAGACCGGGGAAATCCTCGCTATGGCCAGTCGGCCGCAGTTCGATTCTAACCTCAAGGAAAACGTCGCGGAAAACGGCTTCAACTACGCCATCCAGACGATCTATGAACCCGGCTCGACAATTAAAATCGTCTCGGCTGCGGGCGCGTTGAATGAAAATCTCGTCTCGCCGCAGACGTCGATCTTTTGCCACAGCGGATTCTATCAGGGCAAGGGTTTCACCGTGAGAGACGAGCATCCAGCCGGCTCATTGAGCGTCGAGGGCGTGCTCCAGAAATCCAACAATAACGGCGCTTACAGCTTGGGTCGCCAGCTCGGGGCGAAGCGCTTTTACGGCTACCTTCACAACTTCGGCTTCGGTAAAAAAACCGGCATCCAGCTCAGCGGCGAAAGCTCAGGCATCGCCCGCAACACCGGCAAAGAAGTCGATTTCTCCCGCGCCTGTTACGGTTATGCCACCAGCGTGACTCCACTCCAGCTCGCCTGTGCTTATTCCGCCATCGCTGGTGATGGTAAGCTTCGCAAGCCTCACATCGTCAAATCCCTCATCGCTAACGACGGCACCGTCGTGGAGGACTATCAGCCGGAAGTCGTCTGCGAGGTGCTCAAGCCGAAGGCCGCTGCACAGATGCGCGCCGCCTTGCAAAAAGTCACCATCACTGGCGGCACCGCCACCCGCGCCGCGGTCGATGGCTTCCTCGTCGGAGCCAAGACTGGCACCGTCCACATGCACAATCCACGCGGCGGCTACTATGAAGACCGGATGATCACTTCCCTAGCAGGAATGATGCCCGCCCTTGATCCGGCCTTCGTCTGCGTGGTCATCATCGAAGATCCGCGGATCTCTGGGGTGAAACATCAGGGCGGCCTAATCGCCGCGCCGATCTTCCGCAAAGTCGCCACCCGCGTGGCCACTCACATGAATTTGCAACCCACCGAGCCTCTCACCCAGCCGATTGCCACAGCCGCCCGATGATCCTCCGCGAGTTAGTTTCTAATCTATCAAGAGTCACGGTCGCCGGATCGCTGGATGCGGAGGTGCACGCCATCACCGCGTCTTCGCGTGAGGTCACTCCGGGGATGATTTTTGCCGCCATCCGTGGCACCACGCTCGACGGCCACCGCTTCATCAATGATGCGCTCGCCGCCGGTGCCACCGCCATTCTAGCGGAAATCGCGCAGCCGTCCGACTACACCGCGCCCGCCACTTGGCTGCATGTGCCGGATAGCCGCATCGCCGTCGCCAGCCTCGCCTCCGTTCTAGCAGGTCACCCTTGGCAGGATCTCGCCATCGCTGGAATTACTGGCACCAACGGCAAGACGACCACCGCTTTTCTGCTCCATCATCTGATGAAATCCGCGTGGCATCGCGCTGGGTTGTTAGGCACCATCCTCGTCGATGACGGGGAAACGGTGGAAACCGCCAAGCACACCACGCCGGGCTCCATCGAGCTTTCCGCGCTGCTCGCCCGGATGCGCGACAACGGCTGCCGCGGCGTGGCGATGGAAGTTTCCTCACACGGCATCCATCAGAAACGCATCGCCGCCATCGGCTTCGACGCCTGCGTTTTTACCAATCTAACACAGGACCACCTCGACTATCACGGCACGCTCGACGCCTATTTCAAGGCCAAGGCCGAGTGGTTCCTCGACCTCGCCGCTGACCCCCACGGGAAAAAACCGATGGCCGTGATCAACACCGACGATGCATACGGCGCAGAGCTCGCTGCATCGCTGGATGGTAAAATGGCCGTCACGCGTTTCGGCTTCGGCGTAAGCAGTGACTTCCGCGCTAACAACTTCCGCCAGACCGCGCGAGGCATGGACTTCGAGCTCGCAGCGAAGGGAAAAACCTATCTCGTGCGCGCCCCGTTGATCGGTCGTTTCAATGCTTACAACCTGCTAGGTGCGATCGCCGCCGCCAGTGCTTGCGGCATCAAACCGCGCGAGGCGGTCGCCGCATTGGCCGAAGCTCCGCAAGTGCCGGGCCGCATGGAAAACGTCGGCAACGCCGGTGGTGCCACAGTTTTCATCGACTACGCGCACACCCCAGACGCTTTGGAAAACGCTTGTCGCACGCTTCGCGAACTCGATCCGCGCCGCCTCATCACCGTCTTCGGTTGCGGTGGGGATCGGGACAAAACCAAGCGCCCGCTGATGGCCGCCGCCGCCGCCCGTCATAGCGACGCGTGTGTCGTCACTTCCGACAATCCGCGCTCGGAAGACCCTCTAACCATCGTCCGCGAGATCGAAGGTGGACTGCGTGGCAAAGCCTTCCGCAGCATCCCGGACCGCGCCGAAGCCATCGACTTCGCCATCCGCAATGCGCTCTCCGGCGACATCATTCTCATCGCCGGTAAGGGTCACGAGACGACCCAACAATTCGCTACCGAGACCATCGACTTCGACGACCGCAAGCACGCGAGCAAGGCGCTGCGCGAGCGCGCCCAGGACATTTCCGACCAGCGATGAACCCGCTCCCCGCCCAGCAACTGGCAGACATCCTCGGCGTGCCCATCGCCGCTGGACGGGGCGATGTGATCATCTCTGGCGGCGTCTCAACGGACACTCGCACGCTGCCGTTAGGCTCGGCATTCTTCGCGCTGCGCGGGGAAAACTTCAATGGCGACGCCTTCGCCAGCCAAGCACTAACCGCCGGTGCCGTCGTCGCGATCGTCCAAGAATGGCAAGGCGACGCACCACCTGGCACCGCCGTCATCGTGGTGGCGGATACGCTGTTAGCCCTACAACGCCTTGCACTGTGGTGGCGCAAGCAACTGGACCTGCCGGTGGTGGCCATCACCGGTTCTAACGGCAAGACCAGCACCAAGGATTTCACCGCCGCCGTGCTCGCCCGCAAGTTCAACGTTTCCGCGACTCTGGGAAATCTGAACAACCACATCGGCGTGCCTCTAACGGTCCTCGCGACGACTCCGAAGCACACCGCCGCCGTCTGGGAAATGGGGATGAATCATTCCGGCGAGATCGCGCCGTTGTGTGAGATTGCCCGGCCGAAATACGGGATCATCACCAACATCGGCACCGCTCACATCGAGTTTCTCGGCAGCCGCGAGGCAATCGCCAATGAGAAAGGAATGCTCGCCCGCGCGCTGCCGCCGGACGGCATTTTGTTTTTCCCCGCCGCTTGCGATTTCAACGATTATCTCCGCCAACGCTCGCGGGCGGCGATGGTCGCCGTCGGCAATGGCCGCGGTCTGGTGAGGGCGGAAAACCTCCGCTTCGACGTGGGTGGGACTTCCTTCACGCTGGTGATCGAAGGCGCAGAAACTGCCGAAGTTACCCTCACCGTCCCCGGTCGCCACATGGTGACTAACGCACTGTTAGCTGCTGGAATCGGCTGGAAACTGGGCATTTCTCCCGCAGAAATCGCGGCCGGCCTCTCGACCGCCAAGCTAACAGGCGGCAGGCTCAGCCGCTACGACCACCACGGCACGACCGTCATGGACGACACTTACAATGCGAATCCCGAGTCGATGGCCGCAGCCATCGAGACCCTGGCAGACACGCCTGTTAGTAATGGCTCGCGCCGGATCATCGTGCTCGGTCGGATGGGCGAGCTCGGCCCACACGCGCCCGCCGCCCACCACCGCACGGGGGTGCTCGCCGCAGAGCGCCACCTCACCGTGATCGCCGTGGGCGAAGGCGCGGAAGGCATTTCCCAAGGTGCTAACAATGCGCCCCATTTCCCCGATCTCGAGCTCGCCGCCCAGTGGCTGAAGCGCGAGGTGAAACCCGGCGATGTCGTGCTCTTCAAAGGCAGCCGCAGCGCCACCGTCGAACGCGTGATGCACGCAGCCTTCCCCCGCAACTGATGCTTCCCGCGATTTTCGACTACTGGTATCAAGCATTCGAAGCGGAACGCGCTGCGGGCCAACAAGGTTGGGCACACACCTTTTCGTTTTTAAATTTGTTTCAATACATCACCTTTCGCGCGGCCTGCGCCGGGATGTTAGCATTTCTGCTCTCCGTTTTTTTCGGCCCCGGCGTGATCCGGCATCTCATCTCGCTCAAGGTCGGTCAACCGATCCGCTCCGCCGCAGAAGTCCACAAACTCGCCGAACTCCACGGCGGGAAAATCGGCACGCCCACCATGGGCGGCGTGCTCATCATCGGTTCGGTGCTCATCTCCACGCTGGTCTTTGCCCGCCCGCTCAATCCCTTCATCGCCGTCTGCGCCTGCACCATGGCCGCCTGCGGGTTGTTAGGATTTTGCGACGACTACAAGAAGGTGAAGGAAAAAAAGTCCGATGGCATCAGCAGCCGCAAGAAGCTCGGTTGGCAGTTAGTCATCGCGCTGGTCGCTGCCTGCTTCCTGGTTTTTAAAAAGGAAATCTCCGGCTTCGGTGCCACGCCCCAACAGATTTCAGACGGTCTAGCAGGCTATCGCCTCGGCCAGAACCCCATCGGGATCGGCGCGATTTGCTTCCCGTTGTTTAAAATCGCCATCGTCGATCTGCCATGGTGGTTGATCATCCCGTTCTTCGCGTTGGTCATCGTCGGCTGCTCGAATGCGGTGAATCTAACTGACGGACTCGACGGGCTAGCGACAGGCACCACCATCAGCGTCGCGCTATCTTATGCCTTCCTCGCTTATCTAGCAGGTCACTTCTTCATGGCCACCGAGTATCTGGTGATCCCGCACAACCGCTACATCGGCGAGCTGGCGATTTTCCTGATGGCGCTGGTCGGTGCGTGCTTCGGTTTCCTGTGGTTCAACTGTCATCCGGCCAAGGTCTTCATGGGCGACACCGGCTCGCTCGCTATCGGCGGCGCACTCGGCACGGCGGCGATCTGCGCCAAGCAGGAACTCTTGCTAATCATCATCGGCGGCGTGTTCGTGATGGAGGCCATGTCGGTCATCCTCCAAGTCGGCAGTTTCAAGCTGCGCAAAAAACGGATCTTCAAGATGTCGCCCATTCACCATCATTTCGAGCTGCTAGGCTGGCATGAAAACCAAGTGATCATCCGCTTCTGGATCATCTCGATCATGCTCGCGTTGTTCGGACTCGCCCTGCTCAAGATTGCCTAACCGAAAAATGGATCTCACCGGAAAACATGTCGCCATTCTGGGCGTGGGTCGCAGCGGTCGCGCCGCGGCGGCACTGGCCTTGCGCGAAGGTGCGAGCGTTTCCGCTTGGGATCTCGCCGGTCCAGAAGCTTTTGACGGAATGCCAGAGGGGGTGGAAATTCATCCACACGCAACCGAGGCGGACGGCGCGCAACTCGTCTCCGATCTGCTAGTCGTGAGCCCCGGCATCGACACCTACGGCCCGTACGTCGCAGCATTTTCCCAACAGACGGGCGAAGTCATCGGTGAAATCGAGTTGGCAGCCCGCTTCTATCATGGGAAAATCATCGGCATCACTGGGACGAACGGCAAGACCACCACCACGGAACTGGTCGAGCGCATCCTGTCGCACGCCGCCCTCGGCGGCACCGCCTGCGGTAACTACGGCACGCCCTTCGCGGAAGTCGTTCTGCAAGCGAACCCGCCGACTGTGGTGTCGTTAGAACTGAGTTCGTTCCAGCTAGAAACGATCTCCACGCTGCATCCGGTGGTAGCTATTTGGCTCAACTTCGCGCCCGATCACATGGACCGCTATCCCACGGTGGCTGCTTACCGCGCGGCCAAGCTGCGGATTTTCGAAAACCAAACTTCCGCCGACACGGCGGTGGTTAGATCCGGCGAAGACCTTCCCGCACTGGCGGCGAACCCAGTGATTTTTTCCACCACCGAACCCGCTGCGGATTGGTATTCGGCGGGCCACACTGTCACCCATCGCGGCGAGACCTGGCTCGACATGGACCGCGACACCGGCCTGCGCGGCCTCCACAACGCGGAGAACACGATGGCTGCCCTCGCCGCCTGCCAGGCGTTAGGGATTTCTGCTCAAGTGATGCGCGAGGCTTTGCTGGGCTACGCGCCGCCGCCGCACCGCTGCGAACTCATCCGCACCCTCGACGGAGTGGAGTATTTGAATGACTCGAAGGCCACCAACCTTCATGCGTTAGAGAGTGCCCTGCGCTCGCAAACTCGCCCGGTGGTGCTCATCGCCGGCGGCAAGGAAAAGGGTCTCGACTACGCGCCAGTGGTGCCGCTGCTCGTAAGGAAGGCGCTCGCCGTGGTCACCTTCGGCCAGATCGCCCGACCACTGGCGGACTTGTTTTCCACCGCTGTTAGTTGCCAAGCCGTATCCACGCTGGCCGATGCGGTGAAGACGGCGCGCAGCCTTGCGCCGCGCGGCTCCACCGTTTTACTTTCGCCGGGGACGTCATCGTTTGACCAATTCTCGGGCTACGAACAACGCGGAAATGCCTTCCGCGATCTCGTCCACCAACTTCGCTAATTCTCATGAAACCCCAGACTCTGCCTGTCAAACGCCGTCCCGTGCCCAATGGGATTTTCAAACGCCTGCGTGCCGTCACCGGCAACCGCAAACAACGAGTCGCCGCCGCTGCCGGTGTGTCTGAGATGGAATCCGACGACAGCAGCTCAAAAATTTCCCGCGCACTCACCATTATTTTCCTGATCCACATCGTCGCGATCGGCCTGATTTTCGTGCATATCAAATTCCTCGACGGGCGGACGCCGGATGAGTCGAAAACTGCGAACGCCAGCCAGCAGGACAACGTCCCGGAAGTGGTCACCGTCAAACCGCGCTTGGACCTGCCGCGCTTGTCGTCCGGCGAGAAGCCCTACATCGTTAGACCGGGCGACAACTACGCGCGGGTGGCTGCGGCAGTCGGGGTGGACGAGGGCGATCTCCGCCTGATTAACAAACACGCCGACATCGTGCCCGGATTGTTGCTGAAAATTCCGCCGCAGCGCGCTGCCGCCGTGGAGGCATCCGAACCGGTGACGACGGATCAGCCGACCCTAGCAGACGACAGCTCAGGGCTGGTCGATGCCGTGGACGTGATCGCCGCGCCGCGGGCGAGACTGGTCCGGCCTAACACCACGCCCACTGCCGAGGATAAAGTCATCACGTCCGGCAAGACCTACGTCGTGAAAAGCGGCGACAGCGTCTGGCGGATTGCTAACAAATTTAAAGTCAACCAAGACGCCCTAATGAAAGCCAACGGCATCAGTCATGCCGGTAAACTTAAGATTGGCGCGAGCTTGGCGATTCCCCGATAGTTTCTAACCGATGACCCGCCACTGCTCCATCATCCTCTGCACCGCCGTCGCGGCCTTGGTCGCGCTCGGGCTGATCATGCTGACGAGCACCGGCGCGTGGGTGAAGGACTTCGGCCCGTATCATTTCGTAAGCCGCCAGGCAATGATGGTGGGGCTGGGACTGGTCGCCGCAGTCATCGCCGCGCGGTTTCCGCTAGAAATTTTACGCCAGTTCGCACCCTGGTTGTTAGTCGCCGTCTGCGTGCTGCTGGTGCTGTGTTTTGTCCCCGGCATCGCCAATCCGCACTGGGGATCCCACCGCTGGATCAAGCTGCCGCTGGTCGGGGACTTCCAACCCTCTGAAGTCGCGAAAATCGTGATCATGGTGGCGTTGGCCGCGTGGTTTGCCAGATGGCAGACTGAGATCCACACGTTCTGGCGCGGCTTTGTCATTCCCGGATTCATCGTCAGCATTCCGCTGGGACTCATCGCCATCGAGACCGATGTGGGTTCTGCCATGTCCATTTCCGTCGCCATCGCGGCGATGATGTTTTGCGCCGGAACCCGCCTCAGATACCTCGTGCCCACCGCTCTAACGGCCATGGCGGGCGCCCTCTGGTTCGTCACTCATGACGCGGTGCGGCGGGCGCGGATCGACGCCTGGCTGGACCTGGAAAATCCCGTCCACCAGATGGACAAAGGGATGCAACAATGGCGGGCTCTGTTAGCCCTAGGCAACGGCGGCCCCTGGGGCGTGGGCCTCGGTAACGGCGTGGAGAAATTTGGCACGCTCACCTTCGCCTACACGGACTTTATTTTCCCGGTCATCGGTGAAGAACT
The DNA here is from genome assembly GCA_043729385.1 of Akkermansiaceae bacterium. Lineage (GTDB taxonomy): Bacteria > Verrucomicrobiota > Verrucomicrobiia > Verrucomicrobiales > Akkermansiaceae > Luteolibacter. The sequence continues at coordinate 1,413 of JAYTLO010000254.1, read as the reverse complement.
CGGCCTGCCCTACACGATGGGCGTGGTGCTTTGTTTCGTATTAATCGCCGTCGGCGGCTGTGGCATCGCGCTGCAAGCGACGAGTGTCTTCAACCGCTGCCTCGCACTCGGTCTAACATGCATGATCGTCGTGCCGGCCATTCAGAACATCGCCGTCACCACCGCGCTGCTGCCTAACGACGGACTGCCGCTGCCCTTCGTCAGTTACGGCGGCACCAGCCTGGTTTTCAGCCTCGCGGCTGTCGGTATGTTAGTCGGCATCCACCGCCGCTCCCACGCCCGCGTCGCCCAAGAATTTCCACTCACCAAGCAGACCCGACTGGCGGTGCGGCTGTGAAAAGGAGCCACGACTATGCTCAAAGCTGAAGAAAATGTTACCGTGCGAGCGGCAACCGCCCGCCGGGTCGGATAAAGGCACGGAGTAAGGCTTTCCAGATAATTTCAATTCCTTGGATTCATGCTCTCGAGTCCTTGATTCTACAACGACTTAGTCAAGAGGACTGGCCAAGACTGATACCGGCCAAGAGACCTGTTCTGCTGAGCGTGATCGAAGGCGCTAAGGGCAAGAAGTACCCTGCCTCCGAGCGTTCCTGTTGCATCCGCAGTTCCATAAGTCAGCGGCACCACCTCGCCGCCGCCAACTATCCCATTGTCCCATCACCGCCAAGGAACGCTCGGTGGACGAAAAGGAATTATCCTCCGGGCGCATCCCGCGTTCCTTTGATGATCAGGAACGCTCATTTTCTCCTACAGAATATTCCTTTCACAGAAGCCCCCGCTGGATTTTACCCGACCTACGATCCTTTCAACAGAAGGAACGTTCCAGTGAGACAATCCGCCGGTCCCAATACAAAACAGACCGCTCCCTTTGATTAAACGACCGATCCTTTTGTTGGATCAGACTTTAAATAAGCAAGTTATGAGAAGTGATGACTTGCGGGGTTGCTGCTCGGTTGATTCCCACACGAGCGCCGAAGCATGACGATCCCCGGATTCGCTCAAGCTCGGCTCGGCTTGTCAGGTCTGGCAAATTCAACCTTGCCACAGCGTGTGATTTGCCGCTGTCTCCCTAAGTCCACTCAGGTGGACGGGGTCTGATAAACCTCGGTATAGGCGGTCGGCATCGACCGCAACGATGCCGCCAAACCGACCCAAGGGCCGGGGAGGCGGTGGCGTATGTCCAAGCCGCCTGCCTTCGGGGAGTATCGGCCAAAGGCCATCGCGGTCGGCCTATACCGGCTTTATCACTCCCCGTCCACCAGGAAGGACTTCCTTCACCAGACCTTCCTCATGAAACCGATCACTCTCCTGCTATTCCCCATCATCGGCTGTGTCACCTCGGCGTTTGCCGGAAACGAGCAACCTGTCACCACCGATCAGCCCACCACCGCCCGCACTGGCATCCTTCAATCT
>JAYTLO010000253.1:0-1699 GCA_043729385.1 Akkermansiaceae bacterium | reverse complement strand
TTCTGCCCGCCACCTCTTATTTTGGGAAGCACACGCGCCCTCGCGCTAGTCTTTTTCCATCCGGTGGATTGGCCCGTCCGGGTTCCGTTAGTGGGAATGAGCAACGGCTAATCCCCAGATGCACACGAATTTCGTTGCTTCACGATGAGTCCCTAGATTTTTCAAGAATTCGCGTCTATTTGCGTCCATTCGCGGTTGGCTTCTTCAAAATGAGGCCGCCGTGCCGATGGGAAAGATTCGGGTTTCGCAGGGCTTGCGGGTCTGCTTGAGTTCAACCGTGACCTTTGCCAGTAAAATCACCATCGCCCGGATTTGCTTGGTCCCCGTATTCGCGGTGCTGGCTTTTTACTACGGTCATACGGTGAAAATCGGGCAACCGGTGGAAGCTCTGCGGTGGTGGGCGCTCGGGGTTTTCATCGTCGCCGCCACCACCGATGGGGTCGATGGGTGGGTGGCGCGGCGCTTCAATCAATGCTCGAAATTCGGTGCTTTTATCGATCCCATCGCGGACAAGGCACTGCTGCTTACGGGGGTGGTTGTCCTGACGTTTGTGGACTGGGGATCTCCCGGCTGGCATCTGCCGCTGTGGTTTGCGCCGGTCGTAGTAGCTCGAGACTGCATCATCCTCGGCGGAATTCGAATCCTATGGAATCATCATCGCGAGGTTAAGTTCGCTCCGCATTGGTCGGGCAAGGTTTGTACGGTCACGCAGATGTTCGCCATCGGCTGGGTGATGCTGCGGGTGACTGTGCTGCGTCCGGAAATCCCGTGCATGGTGGCGGCGATTTTCACGATTTGGTCGAGCATCGCTTACATCCGGCAAGGGCAGAGGATTCTGCGCGGGCTGAATGAATGAATGCCAGGGACAGAAATGTCCCTGCTCCTTACGTCGGCTGCTCGCCACGGGCCATCACGACCTTGCCGGTGCGGACGGTCTCGATGATTTCGAACTGCGAGAACATGCTGATGGCTGCGTCGATCTTCGAAGAATTTCCGGAGACGAGGGCGATCATCGAGGTGGGCGTGAAATCGACGGTTTTGCCGCCGAAGTGCTCGATGATTTGGAGCGCTTGTGTCTGTTGGTCCTCGGTGGCGAGGAACTTCACCATGATCAGCTCTTTCACGACAGCGTCCTGGTCGTCGTGTTCCGAGCAATGGATCACGTCGATGAGCTTGCCGACTTGCATGATGATTTGCGACAGTCCTTGCGGATCGCCGGAAATGCCGATGGTCATGCGGGAGAAATTCGCGTTGCGGCCTTCGGAAACGACGAGCGAATCGATGTTAAAGCCGCGGCGGGAGAAGACCTGACAGATCCGCATCAGGACTCCGGGCTCGTTGCTGACGAGCACAGAAAGCGTGTGAGTCGGGCCGCGGGAAAGTGCGGGGGCCGGAACGGGAGTGTCAGTGGTGACGATGGTCTGGGGCATGGGAAGAGAGTTGGGATTTGAAATTTCAGATTTCAGCATTGAATCGACTCATGTGGAACCAATGGGCTTCGCCATCTTGGTTTTTGGCGCTTCGGTGATCATGTCTTCGAGTGCGGCGCCGGCCGGAATCATCGGAAAAACGTTGTCGGTCTTGACGCACTCGGCGTGGATGAGGATCGGGCCGTCATTGTAGGCGAGAGCTTTTTCCAACTGCTTGGTGACGTCCGCCGGACGCTTGATGTGGACGGACGGGATGCCATAAGCACCGG
>JAYTLO010000252.1:0-20516 GCA_043729385.1 Akkermansiaceae bacterium | reverse complement strand
CGAGAGTCTTCAGCACCGACGTGATGGCCAATAACGGGGTGATGCATTCCATCGGCACGGTGATGATTCCAAAGTCGCTCGAAGGCTTCTCCGGCCTCGATAAATAACCGGAACCGCGATTCCTAACAGCACCTGTGGCTTTCGCCGCAGGTGCTTTTTTGTCTCCGGGAATTTCATTCCGAACCATTCTCAGATTTATCCTTGCGCGGATGGGGTTGCCGGGAAGAATCCGCCCCCCGCGCCGCGGTTCCACCCCATGAGCGAAATTACGACATCTCCTGCAAACGCCAGCATCGACCAAATCGGCGAAGTCCTGCGCGACCACCAATCGTTCGTGCTGATCAGCCACGTTCGCCCAGATGGCGATGCGATCGGCTCGCAACTTGCGCTCGGATTTTCTCTAATGGCTGCGGGTAAAACGGTCTATCTGATCAACGAGGACGGACTGCCGGACAACCTCGCATTTCTAGCAGGCTCGGAAAAAATCGAGCTACCACCCGCCGCGCCGCTCGACGCGGAGGTGGCAATCGCGCTCGACACCGCGACCAAGCCCCGCCTCGGCGAGGCCGCGCTGAACGCCGCTTCCAAGGCGAAAATCTGGCTCAACATAGACCACCACATTTCCAATCCGGGCTATGGCGATCTGAACTTGATCGACTCGACCAGCCCGGCGACTGGCCAGATTCTCTATCAGCTCATCACCGCGCTCGACCTGCCGCTGCCAGCGGAAACGCGCGATGCGATCTACGTCGCCGTTTCCACCGACACCGGATCGTTTCAATATCCATCCACGACGGCCAAGACCTATCAGATGGCAGCCGCCCTCATCGACCGCGGCCTGGATGTGGGGACGATCAATTCCAAGACCTACGACAACTATCCATACCGCCGCGTGGAGTTGATGCGCGCGCTGCTCAACACGCTGGAACTCTCGCCGGACGGACGCGTGGCCCACTGGGAGCTGCTAGACCAAGTGCGCATCGATCTTGCGTTGATGCCCGAGGACAGCGAGGGGTTGATCGACATCATCCGCGCGATCCGCGGAGTGGAGCTCGCGGTGTTTTTCGAAGAGCTGGTAGACGGAAAAATCCGGGTCTCGATGCGCTCGAAAGACCGCCGAGTGGACGTCTGCCAGATCGCCATGGAATTCGGTGGCGGTGGCCACACGCTGGCCGCGGGGATCCGCATGAGCGGGCCGCTGGCGGTGGCGAAGCCACTCGTGTTAGACGCGATCCGCCGCCGCATCGAGGCAGCCGGACTTTAAATTTTACACCACTTTTATGAGAGACAATCCCAAGGATTTTGACGGCCCGAGCGGCGTGCTACTGATCGACAAAGCAGAAGACATGACATCGCATGATGTGGTGGCGATCGCCCGCCGCGCCCTAAATACGAAGAAGATCGGCCACTGCGGCACGCTCGATCCAATGGCCACGGGACTGCTGATGTTAGTCATCGGCCGCGCCACCAAGATCCAAGATTTGCTGATGAGCGAGGACAAGCAATACGTGGGCACGCTCACGCTCGGCTCGACCACCAGCACGCAGGACCGCCAAGGTGACACGCTGGAAACGAAGCCTGTTGGTGATTATACAAAGGAGCAAATCCACGCGGCCTTCGAGGGCTTCATGGGCGACTTCGAACAAATCCCGCCGATGGTTTCCGCGATCAAGAAGGACGGCGTGCCGCTTTACAAACTTGCTAGAAAGGGCATCGAGATCGTCCGCGAGCCGCGCAAAGTGCATATCACTTCGTTTGAGGTAACCCGCATCGAGCTGCCAGAAGTGGACTTCATCGTGAACTGCTCGAAGGGATTTTATGTGCGGACGTATGCCCACGACATCGGTGAGAAACTCGGCTGCGGGGCGCACCTCAGCGCGCTGCGGCGGACACGGTCCGGCAAGTTCACGCTGGATCGGGCAGTGCCAGTCATGGATATGAAAACCGTCCCGCGGGAGGATTTGCTCAAGGCCATGGTCTCGCTCGCAGAGATCTCGCTCATGCGCGGGGCGTGAGGAGGGTTGACCTTCGGTCAACCCGGGTGGACCGAAGGGCCACCCTCCTTAAACCTCCTCAGCCATCTCCATATCCTCCACCGCCGGCATCAGCTTGCGGAAATGCACTTGCCCCACGCGCCTGCCATCGGTGCTGGTGACGCGGGCTTCGTAGCCTAACACTTCCACCGTTTCACCAACCTCGGGGAAGCGTTGCAGCTGCTGTGTGAGATAACCGCCGACGGTGGTGACTTCGCCGCTTTCGAGAAACAGCTCCGGGACGTGGCCGGCTAGGTCGTTGAGGGTCATCGCACCTTCAATGACGAATTCCTCGTCATTGACGCGAGCGAACGACGAGCGCTCGTTGTCGAACTCGTCCTGGATGTCGCCCACGAGTTCTTCCATCACGTTGTCGAGGAACACGATCCCAACGGGCGTGCCGAATTCATCGACGGCCATCGCCAAGTGGGCGTGTTCGCGGAGGAAGAAGGTGAGCAACGTGTCTAACGGCATCGTGTCCGGGACGATTTTCAGCTCGCGCTTGATGCGCATCAGATCCGGGTCGGGATCCTTGATGAGCTTGAACAAATCCTTGATGTGAATGAGGCCGATCGCTTGGTCGAGGTGACCTTTAACTAAAGGAAACCGGGTGTGCTTGCTGCGCATCGCGATTTCCAAAACTTTGTCGAACGGCTGATCCGCGTCGAGGATGACCACCTTGTTACGGGGAGTCATGACGTCGCGCACCCAAAGTTCATTGAGTCCGAGGGCATTGATGAGGATCTCGCGCTCGGTCTCGGTGACTTCCTGAGATTTTCCGCTCTGAGTGACTAACAGCGCGAGTTCCTCGGCGGAGTGGATGTGCTCGCCCTCGCCGACGGGTTCGATGCTGAAGAGCGACTTGAGGAGCCAGTTCGCGGTGCCGTTGAAGAACACGATGACCAGCTTGAAGGTCTTGTAAAAAAGATGCAACGGTCCGGCGAGCAGTACGGTGGTGGCGACAGACTTGCGAATCGCGATCGACTTGGGCATCAGCTCACCGACGACGACATGCAGGAAGGTGAAGGATGCGATGGCCAGCGCCAGCGATGTCCAATAGACAACATTCTGAGGCAGTCCGAAGTGGAAGAGCATCGGTGCGACCAGCGCCGTGACGAAGGGTTCCCCCAAGAAACCGAGGGCGAGGGACGAAATGGTAATGCCTAACTGGTTAGCGGATAGATAGCCATCCAGATGATTGACGATGTGCAAGGCGCGGCTGAAATCACGCCCGGATTCCTTGGCGGTCGTTTCGATTTGGCTTGGCCGGACCTTTACGATCGCAAACTCGGCGGCGACGAAAAACGCGTTCAGCATCAGGAAGAAGACGATCCCGACGATGTAAAAGAACACCTCGATCCCGGATGGAAACTCGGTGGATAACGGATGCCCGCCAGCGGCGAGGAAAAAAGTGGGGAGGAAGGTGCTCACTGGGCGTTAGAGTTTTTCATAAACGCCTTGGTCACGCCGCTGCAAGATAGTGAATCCAGCTTTTTTGGCATCGCTCACAGAGAGCGGCTTGGTCACGGTGGGGGTATTGATCCGGGAAATGACTTTTTTCACCGGGTTCTTGCACAGCGGGCAGACTAACAACGGTGCCCGGTCGATAGGGCGTCTGAGCTCGAATCCACGGGCGCAGACGCGGCACGAATGCTCAGGGTCATCCGCAGCTTCGGCAACGTATTCGTAGATTGGCATAAAAACGACGTGGGAACGGGAGAATTCCGACCCACGTCAAAAGTAGCGCGTAGCGTGCCAGCTTACCAGCTGGACTTGGTCACGCCTGGGAGCATCCCGGCGGAAGCAAGCTCGCGGAAGGTAATCCGGGAAAGGCGAAAGCGGCGCAGGAACGCCCGGCGACGGCCGGTGATCTCGCAGCGGTTCACCAAACGGGTCGGGCTCGCATCGCGCGGCAGCATGGAAAGGCCGACATAGTCCTTCGCAGCCTTGAGCTTGAGACGGAGTTCAGCGTATTTCTCGACGGTTTCTTTTTTGCGCGCATTGCGTGCGATCCAACTTTTCTTAGCCATAATTCGGGGCGCAGGTGTTACGGGATGGGCGGGGGGTTGCAAGCCCAAAGTCGCCGATTCCCAGATTTTCAGGAGAAAAGGCGGAAAATCCATTTCCTCAGCCTGAAATCCGCCGCTTCTAGTAGTCGCTGAAATATCTCACCTGTCATGGCCGTTTTGTCGCAGCTCGAAGCTGCGGACATTCGCTCTCGACAGCATGACTACCCTGATTTCCGATCCGCAAGGATGTCACCGGAGATAGAGTCTTCCGTTATCCATCCCATCCAACAACCCATCCAGAACCCCTATGAATCGTCGTGAAATTCTCCGTACCGGCTCGCTCGGCACCCTCAGCCTGTTAGCTTCACAAACCTTCCAAACCGCCCGCGCCCAGTCTCGTGTCGTTGGCGCGAATGACCGTATCCGCATCGGGATTGTCGGCTTTTCGGACCGGCTGAATAGCACCCTGCTACCCGCCTACAAGGCCGTTGCAGATGAATTCAACTGCGAAATCGTCGGCGTCTCCGACCTCTGGAGTCGCCGCCGGGATGAGGCGAAGGCTTATTTCACCAAGAACTTCGGCCAGGAAATCCCGACCTACCGCAACAACGAGGAGATGTATGAGAAGGCCAAGCTCGATGCCGTCATCATTTCCACCGCCGACTTCCAGCACGCAACCCACTCGATCGAGGCGATCGCCGTCGGCTGCGATGCCTATTGTGAAAAGCCGTTTGCCGAAACCATGGAAGACGCCCGCGCCGCGCTCAAGGCGGTGAAGGCATCTGATAGAATTCTTCAAGTCGGCTCGCAACGCCGGTCGGGCCAAACCTATCAGGCAGCCCACGATTACCTCAAGAGCGGGAAATTTGGCCCCATCGTGGCTGCGGAAATGACTTGGAACGTCAACCAACCCGGTCGCTGGCGCCGGCCCGATCTGGTCGCGGCGATCCGCGAGCAGGACGTCGATTGGAAACGCTTCCTCTGCAACCGCCCGGACGCCAAGTGGGACCCGCGCAAGTATTTGGAGTATCGTCTGTTTTGGCCTTACTCGTCCGGCATTCCCGGCCAATGGATGTGCCATCAAATCGACACGATCCACTGGTTCACCGGCCTCCCCCACCCGCGCTCGGTGGCGGCGAATGGCGGCATCTATCAGTGGAAGGATGGCCGCACCAACCTCGACACTCTCACGGCCGTGTTCGATTACGGCCCACTTGATGACCCGTCCTCCGGTTTCCAAGTCACCTACGGCTCCCGCTTCAGTAACTCCGCCGGCGGCACCAAGGAGATTTACTACTCGAATGGCGGTGAACTCAATCTGGACACCAGCAAAGTCACATCTAACGGCGGCTTGCCGAAAAAAGATGCTGACGCCATGAAACTGCAAGCCAACCAGCTAGCCGACTTCAAGCTCGAAGGCTCCGGCCCAGCCACCACCGCCGCTAACACCGGTGCCGACGCGCTGACCACCGCCCACATGAAAAACTGGCTCGAATGCCTCCGCTCGCGGAAGCAACCGCACGCTCCGGTCGAGGCAGGCTATCAGCACTCTATCGCCACCATCATGGCCAACGCCGCTGCCCGCACCGGTGAGCGAGTGACCTTCGACGAGAAGACCCAGGAAGTCATGGTCGGCGGCAAGGTCTTCCACCTCTAACACTCCAGCGCCATGCACCTCGCGACTCGCAGGAAGTTCCTGCACACCGGATCGATCGCGCTTGTCGGCACCGCATTCATGCCCCGCTTGATGGCGGAAACGCCCGGCAACAAGCTCTTCTCCGCCATGGGCATCGCCGCCCCGCTCGACAAATCGGCGGCGCTCAAGGCGGCGGGTGCGGAATTTCTAACCGAGAGTGTCGGCAGCTTCCTCGTCCCTGACAAGGATGAGGCGGAGTTCGAGAAAAACCTGGAAAACCTCAAAGCCTCGCCGCTGCCGATTCTCGCCTGCAACGGCTTCATCCGCCCGGCGAACCTGCATTGCGTCGGACCCGATGCCAATCACGAGGCAATTCTAACATGGGCGGACACCACCTTCCGCCGCATGAAGAAAGCCAACGGCAAAATCATCGTCTTCGGCAGCAGCGGTGCCCGGAAAATCCCCGACGGCTGGCCCAAGGAAAAAGCGAATGAGCAGTTCGTCGCGCTGCTTAAGCTGCTAGGCCCGCTCGCGGAGGCCCAGGGCATCACCGTCACCGTCGAGCAACTCCGCGCGGAGGAGTGCAACTTCATCAACCACATCGGCGAAGGTGCTGCCCTCATCCGCGCCGCGAATCACCCGAACATCCGGATGCTCGCCGATCTCTATCACCTCGCCTGCGGCGGTGACACCCCGGCCGATCTGAAGGCGGCGATGGACGTCGTCGTGCATGTGGAGATCGCCGAAAAAGTCGGTCGCACCGTGCCCGGCATTTCCGGCGACGACTTCCGCCCATATTTCCGCGTCCTGCGGGAAGCGGGCTACAAGGGAGCCGTAAGCATCGAAGGCAAATGGGAACCCGGCCAAGTAGGTCCGGCCTTCAAAGAGATCGCCAAGCAAGCAGGCGAAGTCTAACGGACCGCGAGATTTATCTCGCCTGAATTTGGACGGTTGCAATTCGATATAGCGAATAGGCGGACTTCATGTTGATCGATGACCTTCTTTCTAGCGTTAAATGAAACACGCCACCCATTCGCTAGCGCAGGTCGCCAAAATCCGATGACCACGTCATTGAATGCTTCTCAGGCGAAATAAATTTCGTAATCCGTTAAAAGATCCCGGCGATCCTCGCCAAAATTTCCTCCACCGGCGCGAGCCGCCCGATGCCTTCATAGCCACACGCCAAATCTCCTTCCGCTGGGCCGACGAAAAAGCAACCCTCCGCTGTTAGCAAAGCAACATTCCTCTGCATCGCGGGATGCAGCCACATCTTCCCATTCATCGCCGGAGTAATGAGAACCGGCGTCCCGCGCGGGAGTGCCAAATAGATCGAGGTGAGCGGATCCGGCGAAAGCCCGTTGGCAAATTGCCCAATCACATTGGCACTGGCCGGGGCGACCACCAGCAAATCGGCACGATCTGCAAGCTCGATGTGTCCAGGTTTCCAAGAGTTTTTCTCATCCTCCAGCGAAACAAGCACCGGCTGACGCGTGAGCGTTTGCAGGGTAAGCGGTGTGATAAATTCCGTGGCCGCGCGAGTCATCACCACATGCACTTCATGGCCTAACTTAACCAATTGCGAGGCGAGATCCGCCGCCTTGTAAGCGGCTATGGAGCCAGAAATTCCGAGGACGATGTTCATATGATCTATATCTAACGCAACATCGAAACCGCCTTCTCAGTGGCTTCGGCGAGTGCTTGGACATCGCGCTCGGAGTTATACATTGCGAAGGAAGCGCGCACAGTACCAGTGATGCCGAAGCGCGCCATCAGCGGCTGACAACAATGGTGGCCGGTTCTAACGGCGACACCCATTTGGTCCACCAACGTGCCAAGATCGTAGTGATGGACGCCCTCGACGGTGAAGGAAAGCGCTCCCGCCCGATCGGCCGGACCGAAGAAACGAATCCCGGGAATCGACGAAAGTACCTCAGCGGCAGAGCGGATGATCGCCCGCTCGTGCTCTTGGATCGCGCTCAGACCCACGCCGTGAACGAAGTCCAGCGCGGCGGCGAGAGCGATGGCACCCTCAATGTTAGGCGTGCCGGCTTCATACTTGAATGGCAGCTCGTTATAGGTGGTTTTTTCAAAAGTGACTTCCTTGATCATTTCGCCGCCACCGCGCCATGGCGGCAGGGAATTCAATACCTCCGCGCGACCCCACAGCACGCCGATGCCTGTCGGGGCGTAAACCTTGTGGCCGGAAAACACAAGAAAGTCGATGTCCAGCGCTTGCACGTCGATCCTCACATGAGCAGCAGCCTGCGCGGCGTCGATCATGACCAGCGCCCCGGCGGCTTTCGCGGCTTTGGTCATTTCCGCGATCGGGTTGACGGTGCCGAATGAGTTAGAGATCCAAGTGAGTGCGAGGATTTTGGTGCGCTCGCTGAGCAGAGAAATAAAGGCCCCTTGATCCAGCGTGCCGTCCTCGTGGCAGGGAATTACTTTGAGAATCGCGCCCGTCTGCTCGCAAAGCATCTGCCAGGGAACGATGTTAGAATGGTGTTCGAGCGTCGAGATGAGCACCTCGTCGCCCGGCTTGATCCGGCCGGAAATCCCGAGGATGCTGGCGACCAGATTGATGCCATCGGTGGTGCCAGAGGTGAAAATCACCTCGTCGGAGCTGGCCGCATTGAGGTAGGTGGCGACCGTTTGGCGGGCATTTTCAAACGCCTCGGTGGCGAGCCGCGCCAAGTGATGGGCACCGCGGTGGATGTTGGAATTGACCGCCTCGTAGTAGTGCCGGGACGCCAGCAAGACCGCCATCGGCTTCTGGGTGGTGGCCGCATTATCGAGATAAACCAAAGGGCGGCCTTGGATGGAGTGATCCAGGATTGGAAATTCGGCGATCAGCGCGTCGTGTTGGAACATGGGGAAATCTGGGGGTAAACCGGAGCCGCCGGAAGGTGGAGCATGGCCCCCGATGCCGCAACGCCTGATTTCCCGAGCCAAGACATCTGCCCTTGCGGTGGTGGGGATGCGACGCTTGAATCCCGCCCCCACAAGCATGTATCTGCTGAAAAAAGCCATCCAGCTCCGCGAGAATTCCCATCCGGACCACGAAAAGCCGTTTCTCGAGCACTTGGAGGACTTGCGCACGATGGTCACGCGAGTGGTCATCACGTTGGTGGTTTCGATGATCGTCTGCTTCGCCTTCAACAAGAAGTTCATGGAGTTTTTTCGGCAGCCAGTAGACCAAGTGCTGGTCGCCCAGATCCGCAAAACGCTTCCCGAAGACGCCCCGCGTCCGGTGACGGTGGAGACTTGGGGCAAAGCCCGCAAGGTGGAGCATGCGGCGATGAGTCTCACACCGGAGCAACGCGATGTTTTCTATCAGGCACTGACCGACGACACGCTGGTCTTCCACGCCCGGACTGTTAGCATCTATCGAGCGACCGTCATTTTACCAGAGGCAAAACGCGAGGCTTTCGTTAACTCGCTCCCGGATGACGAAGTGACGAAATCACAAGTCAAAGCACTACTCGTCACCAAGCCGAACACGGACAGCGACATCAATGGCAACCTGAAAATGATGTCCGCCCTTAAGCCGACTGAGGGTTTCATGTTATCCATGAAACTCTCATTCGTGGCAGGCATTGTGGTTTCATTTCCGCTGCTATTACTATTCATTCTTCAGTTTGTCCTGCCCGGACTTCATCACCATGAGAAACGAGTGCTATGGCCGGCGATGGCGGTGGGCTTTGGCTTATTTCTAACCGGGGCGGCGTTTGCTTACTATCTCGTGCTTCCGCGTGCCTTATTATTTTTCGCTGAGTGGAGTGGCGATATGGGGATTTCTAATGACTGGCGGATCGGTGAGTATATCTCCTTCGCCACTCAATTCACATTATTGTTCGGCGCATCCTTTGAGCTGCCAGTGGTGGTGATGGTCTTTGTGAAACTGGGAATGCTCACTTATGAAACGATGTCTAGGACTCGCTCCTACGCCATCGTCGCCATCTTCGTGGCTGCCGCCTTGCTAACACCGACGCCTGACATGATGACGATGACTCTGATGGCCTCACCCATGATCATCCTTTACGAAATCTGCATTTGGCTGGCTTATTTCGACCGCAAAAAGAACCGCATCAAGGAAGAACAAGAAGCCCGCGAAAGCATGGAACGCCAGCTTGCCCGCGAGGAGAAAATGCGCGCCGAGGAGGTGCCGCCGGCCAATGACTGGCATGATAACCATCCAGACGAAGCTGGCGACGACGGCTGGCACAACGAGTATCCGCAGAACGATCCGCACGCCAGCGATGTGCTGCCGGAGCCTGATGAAGAACCGCCTCACTCTATTCCTGAGGACGGAGAGCGCCGCCGGTTAGATCCGTGATACGCCGCCTGCTAACATTTCCAGCAACTATTAATGAATCAGCTCAAGACCGTTAGAGACGAAAGTGCCCGCTCCCCATTCGCGGGATGCGCCATCCTCATCGCCGCCCTCGGGGTAATGGTTTTCCTGATTGGTTTCTCCGTGCTCACCTTGTTCCGGCAGTTTAATGAAATCGCGAAATTCACCGGAGAAAAGCCGATCCCCATCGAAGTATCATCACTCGAAAACAAAGAGCCGGAACTCAACAATTTGGCGGAACGTATCGAAGTTTTTCGCCAACAACTCGCTGGTGATAGTGAAACTTCGCTCGCTCTATCAGCCGATGACATTAACCTAGCAATTGCCACTTACGATGCCTTCAAGGAACTCCGAGGAACCTTCCGGATTATTAGTATAGAAGCTGAAGTGCTGCGCATCGCGATTTCATTTCCACTCAACGGCAAGTCGCGACTCGCCCGCAAAGAAGAACCCGGCTGGATCGCCTCGGACTCGCGCTACCTAAACGGCACGCTGGTCGCCCGCCCGCATTTGCTCAAGCAGGAGGTCGTCCTGAGACTCGATGCTATTGATGTCCCCGGCAAGAAAGTCGCACCGGAGTTTATCGACCAAATGTCGCCCTACCGGATCACCGAGCGCTATCTAGCAGACAAGGTCATCGGTCCGGCGATGGCGAAATTCACCCGAGTGGAAGTCAGCGGCGGAAAGGTCGTGCTGACTCGCAAGCCTAACGAAATCCCTGCGGATATGATCACCGACGCGCAGGTGGATTCGGGCAGCCGCCGACTTTTCACCGCACTGGGCATCGCGGCAGCGTGTTTCATCACATTTGCCGGCATCATCGTGTTCATCGGCCTCCGTGCGAAAGCACGCAAGCGGTAGAAGTTTTTCGAAACAAAGCCGCATCCCCGCACCGTTTTAGGACGACCTTATGAAACTGCTGACCGCCCGCACCGCCATTCTCGGCCTAGCCCTAACCACTTGGCTGCCTGCCAAGGAAGCTGCTCCGCCCATCCCAGCCGAAGCTGCGACCGAGGCCAAAGACCCCGTGCTTGAGGCGAAAGCCAAGGAGCAGGAAGCCCTCGCCACCGATAACAAACTTCAAGCCGAGCGGCTCGTCCAAGCGACCAACGCCATGCGCGCAGAGGTCACGCGGTTGAAGTTAGAGCGCGAATTGATGACTGAGCAGGTCGCGCTGGAAACGACCAAGCGCCAAATCGCGCTCCAACAAGAACTCGCGAAGATCGATGCGGAGAAAGACAAACTGGTGCAAGAGGGCGAACTCTCGAAAGCCCGTGCGGACAAATTAGCCAATGATCTGAAGTCCGCGCAAACTGAAGCCGCTCTGGAAATCACCAAGCTACAAGGCGACATCACCCGCATCGAGACTGCCGACAAGCGCTCGCAGTTTGCCGATGCGAAACCGGTATTTCTCAAAACTCCGCTGAAGGAAAATGGCATCCTCGTGGTGTCAGACCGCCGCATCCCGCTCAACGGCCTGATCACCACTCACACCGCGGATTTCATCACCAGCCGCATTCAGTATTGGAATAACAAGGACCGCGAGTTGCCGATCTTTATCGTCATCGACGCCAGCCCCGGCGGCTCGGTGATGGCCGGCTACCGGATTCTAAAAGCCATGGAATCCAGCGACGCGCCGATCCATGTCGTGGTGAAATCCTTCGCCGCCTCAATGGCCGCCGCCATCACCACCCTCGCTAAGGAATCCTATGCCTATCCGAATGCGGTCATCCTCCACCACCAAATCAGCTCGGTGGTTATGGCCCAGCTGAACCTTACCCAGCAGCGTGAATTCCACGAAGAAAGCCAACGTTGGTGGGTCCGCTTCGGCACTCCCATCGCTAACAAAATGGGTATCACTCCAGACGAGTTTATTAAAAAGATGTATGCGCGATCCTCTAGCGGCGACTGGAGCGAATTCGGCGAGCAAGCCAAGGAGTTGAAGTGGGTGAACCACATCGTCAATGGCATAGATGAAACCTCATTCACCAAGGATCCAGACTCGGTCGATCCGACAAAGGTCGCTAAACAAACCGCACTAACCGAAGAGGTCGATGCCGCCGGTAAGTCCTTCGTCTGGCTTCCCCGCCTCAATCCGAAGGACGTCTATTTCCTTAACAACTCCGATGGCTACTACCGGATGAGATAATGTTAGAAGACGATTTCACTTACGTCATTCGGAAGGCGTTCAAAGGCCTCGCCCTCGCACCGGGCGAGGCCGCTGTGCGCGCAGGCCTGGCGGAAAAGGACGTGCTCGCATTCTCGCGGGGAAAATTTTCCCCAGACATCGCCCGCCGCCTCGCCCCAGTGTTAGGCTTAAATCCCGCAGCCCTGGCGAACCACGATCACTATCAGCCTCAGCCACTCGCTATATCTAACATTCACCGCCTCGACTTACCCTTCAGCGGCGAGCGAGTAAACGCTTGGCTGGTGTGGACTGGCGGCGCGGCGCTCCTTTTCGATACTGGCTACGACGCACATTCATGCACGGTCGCACTTGATGCCATGGCGGCACCGCGACCCGATGCCGTTTTCATCACCCACGCCCACCACGATCACATCGGCGGCATCCCGCCATTCGACGCAGAGGGCATCGACCTTTGCGGGCCTAACATCAAGAAGGTCCGCCCCATCCATCCCGGCGATTCCGTCCGCTGCGGCTCGCTCACCATCCACGCCTGCGATCTATCAGGCCATGCCAACCCAGCGCTCGGCTATCACATCGACGGCCTCGCCCTTCCCGTCCTTGTCACCGGCGATGCCCTCTTCGCCGGCTCCATCGGCGGCTGCGACGGACCCGTAAAGTATCAACACGCGCTACAGCGTTTGAAAGAAATTCTAACACCGCTACCAGACTCCACCATCCTCCTCCCCGGCCACGGCCCGGCGACGACATTGGGTGAGGAGCGAGCGGGTAATCCGTTCCTGTAAGGAGCGCGAACGCTTTTGTCCGCGAGCCCAATGAGAGGATAAAGAGAAGGCCGTTAGGTCCGCGCTTTCACCTCCCATTGGCAAGTGGACGAGGGCGTCCACTCTCCTCTTCGCTACACCCGGGGCAATTGCAGTTCATCGGCAGACGCTCGGACTAGGCGTCCATCCTCCTTATTCCCGCTCCAGATAGATCCTCGACCCCAGCACATACTTATCCGCCCAGCTCCGAATTTTCAGTTGCTCGTCCAGCGAGAGCGTCCTCACCACCTTGGCCGGCGAGCCTAACACCAAGGACCCAGGCGGGATAATGGTCCCGCCCGTGACCAGTGCGCCCGCGCCGACGATCGAGCGCTCGCCGATCAATGAGCCATCCAGCACGATCGCGCCCATTCCTATCAGCACCTCGTCCTTCACCGTGCAGGCATGAAGGATTGCCGAGTGCCCAACTGTTACCAGTTCACCGATATAACAGCCATAGTCGTCTGCCAGATGGATCACCGCATTGTCCTGCACGTTAGACCGCGGCCCGATCACGATTTCATTGATATCCCCGCGCAGCGTCGAGTTATACCAAACACTCGTCTCTTCATGCAATGTCACCCGCCCGATCACATCCGCGCTTGCGGCGATGAACGCACTTTCATGAATGGTCGGGGAAAACCCGGCGATAGTCTCAATGGCCATGCGGGAAACTAGCAACGCTCAACAGCAAGCTAAAGCTTGAACTCCATGCGATCTCCCGACACAACCTCCGCCATGAAAAAGACATTTCCCCTCACCGCAGAGAAACATCAGCCGGCCCGCGTCGTCGAGCAGATCAAGAGCGACGTGCGGAAATACATCAAGCGCGAGCGCAAGAAGCCGCTGCCGGAAGGCGTGGATTTCTGGGACTTCAACTGCAAGGTCGGTCAAGGCGAGGCAGAGCCGGAAGCCAAGCATGTCGAGGAAATCGTCCCTGCTATCGATCTAGCAGCGGCAGGTGAGTGCGCGTCGGTTTACATCGAGATCCTCGCAAAGCCAGGTCACCGGACGAGTAAGAGCGGGGATTAAAAATTCGCCGGGATTTCCGCTTCACGAACCGCCCGGAGGCGAATAGAAAGCCTCCACGATGCTTGAAGCCCAACGCCAGCCCGGAAAACTAATGGCCGCTAACCGCGGTGAAATTGCCATCCGCATTTTCCGTGCGGCTAACGAACTGGGTCTGCGGACCGTCTCGATCTTCGCCGAGGAAGACCGCTTTTCGATCCACCGATTCAAGGCGGATGAGGCCTATCAACTCGATTCTTCGAAAGGTCCAGTCGGCGCATATCTCGACGTGGAAGGCATCGTAACTCTGGCGAAACAGAAGGGCGTGACGATGATCCACCCCGGCTATGGATTTCTATCGGAAAACGCAGCATTCGCCCGGGCTTGTGCGCGCGAGGGCATTGTGTTCATCGGCCCGTCGCCGGATTTATTGGAGAACATGGGCGACAAGACGGCGGCCCGTGCACTGGCTCACAGCTTCAACGTGCCGACCTTATCCGGCACTGAGGAACCGATCACCGATCCAGATCAGGCTCTAACCGCCGCCCATCAGATTGGCTTCCCGCTGATTATTAAGGCCGCGTTCGGCGGTGGTGGCCGCGGCATGAGAGTGGTGGAAGAGCCCTCGCAACTCGGCGGCCTATTAGCCGAGGCGCAGAACGAGGCGCTCAATGCATTTGGTAACAACGCCGTCTTCCTCGAGCGCTATATCTCCCGTGCCAAGCACATCGAGGTGCAGATCCTCGGCGACCAACACGGCAACGTCGTCCACCTCCACGAGCGGGATTGCTCGGTGCAGCGGCGCTATCAGAAAGTCGTCGAAGTCGCCCCGGCCGTGAATCTCGACCCGAAAGTTAGAAAAGAACTCTGCGACGCTGCCGTCGCACTGGCGAAGGGCATCGGCTATGACAATGCGGGCACCGTCGAGTTTCTCTATGATATGGATAAGAACGATTGGTTCTTCATCGAGATGAACCCACGCATCCAAGTCGAGCACACGGTGACTGAGTGCGTGACGGGCATCGACTTGGTGCGCTCACAGATCCTCGTGGCAGCTGGTCATTCACTATTCAGCGAGGAAATTGCGATTCCGCCGCAGGAGCAAATGCCGTGCATTGGGTTTGCTATCCAGTGCCGTGTCACCACCGAGGATCCAGAGAAAAATTTCTCCCCCGACTACGGGCGCATCCTGAACTACCGCTCGGCGGCGGGCTTTGGAATCCGGTTAGACGCCGCTTCCGGCGATGCGGGATCTGTCGTCACGCCGTACTATGATTCCATGTTAGTAAAGGTCACCGCGATGGGCCGGGATTTCCCGATGGCCTGCCAGCGGATGGACCGCGCGCTTCGCGAGTTCCGCATCCGCGGGGTGAAAACCAATATCCCCTTTCTCGAAAACGTCATCGCCGACGAGACGTTCCGCAGTGGCCAAGCCCATACTAAACTAATCGATACCAAGACTGAGTTATTTCAATTCAAGCGTCGTCGTGACCGGGCGACTCGCACATTGTCCTATCTATCTGATATCACATTAAACGGCAATCCGACGACCAAGGGCTGGAAACCCCAAGCGGCAATGCCGAAAGCTCTGGTCCCAAATTCACTGGTGATCGAACACCAAGCAACGGCACCCAAAGGCAGCCGTGATGTCCTGCTAGAGTTGGGTCCCGAGGGATTTGCACAATGGATCCTCGCCGAAAAACGCCTACTCATCACCGACACAACTCTCCGCGACGCCCACCAGTCGCTCATCGCCACACGCATGCGCAGCTTCGATATGTTGCGCGTCGCCGAGGCCGTCGCCCACCGCACACCGGAGCTTTTCTCACTCGAAATGTGGGGCGGTGCCACCTTCGACACCGCAATGCGATTCCTCAGCGAATGCCCGTGGGACCGCCTCCGCCGCTTGCGCGAAAAGGTGCCTAACATCTGTTTCCAAATGCTATTCCGTGGCTCAAATGCAGTCGGTTACTCAAACTACCCGGACAACGTCGTCGCCGGATTCGTCAAACACGCGGCGGACTCCGGGATGGATATCTTTAGAATATTCGACTCGCTCAACTACTTACCTAACATGCAAGTGGCGATGCAAGCCGTCCGCGATCACGGCAAGGCGATTTGCGAAGCAGCAATCTGCTACACGGGCGACATCACCGACGCGCGACGCGATAAGTATCCGCTAAAATACTATGTTGAGAAAGCGAAGGAACTTGAGCGGATGGGTGCACACATGATCTGCATCAAGGACATGGCCGGACTCTGCAAACCGCACGCCGCCTTCAAGCTGGTCACCGCGCTGAAGGAGGAAACCGGCCTACCGGTCCATTTCCACACTCACGACACCTCGGGCATCAACTCCGCCTCCGTGCTCGCCGCTTCCAAGGCCGGCGTGGACGTCGTGGACCTCGCGATCTCGTCGATGTCTGGCTCCACTTCGCAGCCGAATCTTAACTCAATATCCGCCGCACTCGCCAATACCGAGCGCGATCCCGGCCTCGACTTCAACTCGCTCAACGAGTTTTCCGACTACTGGGAGCACGTCCTCACATTCTATCAGCCGTTCGATTCCGCCCCGCGCTCCGGCACGGCGGAAGTGTATGAACATGAAATGCCCGGCGGCCAATACACCAATCTCCGCGAGCAGGCGAATGCGATGGGACTCGGCCACCGCTGGCGCGAAATCGCCCGCACCTACGCCGAGGTGAATGTGCTATTCGGCGATATCGTTAAAGTCACTCCTTCATCCAAAGTCGTCGGAGATATGTGTATGTTTCTCGTCACCCGCGGCATCAAGGCAGCGGATGTAACTAAGCTCAAGCCCGGCTCCATTGACTTCCCGGAAAGCGTGATCGACATGCTAGCTGGCGGTCTCGGCCAACCCGACGGCGGCTGGCCGGTGGAAGTGCAACGCGTGGTGTTAGGCAACCGCAAGCCCACCACCCGGCGGCCCGGCGAGCTGGCAGAGCCCATCGACCTCGAAGCGACTCGCACCGAACTAACATCCAAGCTCGGCCGCCCCGCAAGTGACGACGACCTCTACTCGCACTTGATGTATCCACAGGTGTTTGCCGACTTCACCGCCTTCCGCGCGAAGTATGACGATCTCAGCGGCTTACCCACTCCCGCATTTTTCTACGGCTTGCAGATCGGCGAGGAAATCGAGATTGAGATCGATACCGGGAAAATTCTAATCATTAAACTCATCTCGATCGGCGAGGCCGATTCGGCCGGCCGTCGTGCGCTTTTCTACGAACTCAACGGCATGCCCCGCGAGTCCGTGGTGGCTGATCATTCGCTCAAATCAACCGCCACGGCTGCCCGAGCCAAGGGCGACCCAGAGGATACCGCCCAAGCCTGTGCGCCGATGCCCGGTATGGTCACCGAAGTTGCAGTCTCAGTCGGCCAAGCCGTCAAGGCGGGCGACAAGCTCGTCCTCCTCGAAGCCATGAAAATGCTAACCACTGTTAGTGCCAGCAGCGATGGCACCATTTCCGAAGTCCTCGTCCGAAAAGGCGATCAGGTGGACAGCGATGATCTACTGGTGAAACTGACCGTAACTTGATGTTGATTGGGCCTTACTTTTCTAATGCCGGGTAAGGTGGATTCTCTTTATTTAGCTCCATGCCCCAAATCAAACTCACCAGCAAACGACAGGCGATCTTTCCGCAAGAGGCCTGCGATGCGCTGCGGGTGGGGCCGGAAACGGACGGGCGAGTAAGCCGGGTTTCGTGGATCGGTTGATCCATGCCGACTCGATACATTCAGGATGTCACTGGGTTACCTTTGAGAAAGCCGCCGTGAAGCTGCGGATGTGGCGATCTTGAAAGCAAAGTAGTTCGCTGAATTTACCCGCAAAGTCACCCGGCGTTTCCTGCGGCGCGCCCCTGCTTTCATCGTCTTCGGACTTCCATAAATCCCCGCCGCGCTTAGGTTGCCCGCGTTGATGACTAAATTTTCACTGCTTCTCACCTGTATCACCAGCCACTGTTTGTGGGCGCAAGACGCTGTCGTGGCTCCGGCGGTCGTTCCACCACCTGCCGAAGTCCCGGCCATTCCCGATGACGGAGTGCGCGTTTCCATCATCGGCTATCATGACATCGCCGAGAACTTGCCGGAAACCGCGATGCGGCTCCATACCTCTAAATTTCGCAAACAGATGGAAGCTATCCGCCTGCTGGGGATCAAGGTGATCACTCTCAATGAATTTATCGCTTGGAAAAAAGGTGATCAGCAACTCCCTGAGAAGTCGATTCTCATCACCTTCGATGACGGTTGGAAATCTATTTATACCGATGCGTTCCCGATTCTCAAAGAGTTTGGATTTCCCTACACCATCTTTCTCTACAAGAACTACATCGACGGCGGCGGCAAAGCTCTAACCACTCCGATGATTCAGGAAATGCTAACTGCCGGTGGACTGTCGATCGGTAGCCATTCTGTGAGCCATCCGTATCCACTCACCGTGAAGAGTTATCGGAAAAAAGGCGCAAATGTTTATGATGCCTATTTGCGTAAAGAGATGGGTGAGTCCAAGAGATTTATCGAGTCCAAGTTCCCGGTGAAGGTGAACTCCTATGCTTATCCTGGTGGATACTATACTGAGGAAATGCTAAAGCTCGGCGAGGAGTTCGGCTATGATTGCATGTTCACCGTGGTGCCGGGTAAGATCAAACGCGCACAACCTAACGAAACACTGCCTCGCTATATCATCCTCGGAAACTATGATAAAATTTTCGAGACAGCGACCACCTTCCGCGAAGGCGGCAACGCCACCGAACCGGGCGGCGCGACCTCCGGTCCCGCCCAGACGACCCCCTACCCTGTCACCCCGGAAGCCGGTGCTATTATCAACTCCCGGCTCCCAGAAATTTCCGCCGATCTATCCACCGTCGCCGACCTCGACCCCAAGACGCTTTCAATGAAAGTCTCAGGCTTCGGTGAAGTCCCCGCCACCTTCGTTCCTGAAATGCAAAAACTCTCATGGCAGGTCAACCGCCGCCTGCGTCAGCCGAGCTGCCATGTCGTCATCACTTGGAAAGACACCACGGGCAAAGCCCCTGAGTCCCCGCTCCGCTGGTCCTTCCAACTCGACCTAGAATCCGCCTATCTGCCGGACGGGGAATGAGGTGAGAAATGGCTATGGTGTGAAAGGGCTGAAATTGTGGGAAAGTGGTATCGAAGAGATTTAGCCGCAAAGGATCGCAAGGAATAAAGTTTGTGAGATTTCCATTTTTGCGGCCGGTTGCCTCCGCTGGCGGTTGTTTGAGGAGGTCAGCGGCTGGGTAGGCGCTCCAAGTGCGATCTTGATGAATGCTGTCAACCAGGGGTCGGTTCGGTAGCATCTGAATTGGCGGAAGGGAGGCAGCGGTGGAGGTCTTGCAAGGTGTCCCACATCCCTATGGCTCTTGCATCGGCACCCGATCCATGTCAGCCATTTCCCCGGAACAGCGACTACGCGACCGCCAGACCGCCATCGCCCGAACACGCAGCCACCTCGTCCTTTCAGCATTTACCCCATGTTCTCCTCACTCTCCGACAGTCTCGACAAGACCTTCCGCAACCTTCGTGGCGTGGGCCGCATTTCGGAAAAAAACATTGCCGACGCGCTGCGCGAAATTCGCATCGCGCTGCTAGAGGCGGATGTGGAATTCGGCGTGGCCAAGGATTTCATCGCCAAGGTGAAGGAGAAGGCGCTCGGCGAGGACGTGCTCAAGTCGATCAAACCCGGCGAGCAGATCGTCAAGATTTTCCATGACGAACTCGAAGCGCTGTTAGGCGGCGACCAAGCTCCGCTCGATCTCAATCCGCCTGCGCGCATCCTGATTTGCGGACTGAACGGAGCCGGCAAAACCACCACTTCCGCCAAGCTGGCGAACCGTTTGAAGAAGGAAGGCCGTCGCCCGCTCCTCATCGCCTGCGATCTCTATCGGCCCGCAGCCATCGATCAGTTGGCAGTGCTGGCGAAACAGATCGATGTTCCTTGTTATACCCCGGAGGCCAGTGAGACCGACGTCATCAAAGTCGCCAAGGATGCGCTGGAATGGGCGGAGAAACAGCAGGGCACTGTGCTCATTTTCGACACTGCGGGTCGCCAAGAAATCGACGAGCGGCTTATCGAAGAACTCAAGCGCCTGCACGCCTTCGTTAACCCGAAGGAAACTTTGTTAGTCGCCGATTCCGCGACCGGCCAGCAGGCGGTTTCCGTCGCACAGCACTTCGACGAAGCCGTCGGCATCACCGGCATCATCCTCACCAAGCTAGACGGCGACGCCCGCGGCGGCGCGGCGCTTTCGATGCGGGCGGTCACTGGCAAGCCGATCAAATACGCGGGCGAGGGTGAGAAGTTAGATCAGTTGTTCGAATTTCACCCGAGCCGGATGGCCGACCGGATTCTCGGCATGGGCGACATCGTCGGCATGGTCGAGCAAGTCGCCGACAAGGTGAACGAAGCCGACGCGATGCGCTCGATGAAGCGGATGCAGGAAGGCAAATTCGATTTCACCGACTTCCTCGACCAGATGAAGATG
>JAYTLO010000251.1:0-2290 GCA_043729385.1 Akkermansiaceae bacterium | reverse complement strand
CGGAGTCGACGATGGCCTCGTTCTGGCAGGGCATGGCCGCCAGAAGCTGTGTTAGATAGCGCGGCAGAAGTGCCAGTTTGTGATACTTCCAGAGCCTGTTGACGATTGCGGGCAAACTGCCGTCGTTCGCGAGCAGCCATTCGTCCGGGTCGGTGAAGAGGGACTCCAGGATTTCCTGATGCAGCTCCGGATCAGGGTGTCCGAAGTGTCCTTGCCAGCAGAAGGCGAAAGAACGAGCTAACAAGATTGGCCGGACCCCAGCCGGGAGATTCGCCCGTACCGCCATTGCAGTGCAGGGGGCTGCTGTTGCGCACCACCGCAAACAATCTGCGGAGGCGGTGCTCCCGGCGTGGCGGAGGATGAGCTCGGGATGACCGATGGCGACGGCGGCTTGCTGATCGCCAGTGAGACTCACAAAGGCTAACTGGATCACCACCTCGGGGCAGATGATCAGGCATCGTTCCAATTGGGAGTCAGATAGATATGAAGTGGATTCAAGGATATTTTTCATGGGTGTGGTGTTTTGTTAGTGGTGGAGTTCGTTGATTCTGGAAAACGGTGCGCCGTGGTATTCCACGACAGCAGTGTCGTTTGGCTTTGGAGATGTGTTGGCGATCCGCCGATGGCATCCAGTGAGTGGGGGACCGCGCTACAAAGCCGGGACTCAGTTTGGGGTAGGGGAGCTTTGCTGGTTTCTGCTGGGCATCCGGATGTCCGCACCATTCAGCCGCCGCCTCGCAACCCCAAGCCGATGGAGCGCAATCGCAACCCCGCCGGAGTTTGCCAGCTACTCTAACCGGAGCCATCAGCCCACCCCCGTCGCTGCAGATGCGTGCTTAAACGGGGCAATCGCCCGCCGCGGGATCAACCCGCTTCTTCGCTTGGAAAGGGGGGATGTGAAACAAAATCCCCCCTGCCCGTCGGCGAGACCGGGGAGGCAAGTTCAAGGAGAAAATTTTGCGATTTTTAGGGCACCAAAAATCGTGAAATCTTTGTCCTTGAACGCGCCAGGGGCGGACGCCCCTTAGCAAACCGGTCCGTTCTTCGAGGGGTTTGGGGATTCCTCGCCCAAAAGGAAGGGGGACATTTCCCAACTATTCTTATATCATCGCAGCGACAATTCCGGCCAGTTCCTGCCTCTCCTGCGGGCCTACCGTTGCCATCAGGGCCAGGATCAAATTATAGTCGAAACCCATTTTTACGAAGGTTTGCAGGCCCCTCAGGATCGATGGAAATCCGTAAGGATCCGACGCCCGCCATTCGGCGGGATATGCAAGGAGCGATTTTCGGATCTCGTTCTGCAAGGCAGGAAGCGGCTCGGCGCTCCCGGCGACAAAACACATGCAATAGGATGATGCCAGCATGATAGCGCGGCGGCGCCCGCTCATCCTATATCGGCGGGACAGGGCCGTAAACATCTCAATCCTTGAGACGATTCCTAGCTCATGGTCTGTCAGCTTGTCGGCGGCAAACTCCAAAGCTTCTTTTGCGTTATTGATGAGATAGTCTTCACGGGCCAGCGGAGGGATGTCGTCTATGGCATAGGTGACCGCTCCATTCGGAGAGCTTCTGATAGACTTAGCTAACTGCTGGGGGCTTAATTGACTTTTAAAACGTGCGAGTGCCGCATAAGGGGCAATCTCGGGCAAACGTTTGATGTAACGTGCCACCTTGTGAATCGGGGCGTAATTGTAGTAGCTGTCCGCATCCTCCCGCCGCCATTCGGCGAGTTGGCGATCCGTAATGCGCTGCAACCATTTCGGATGTTTACGGCTAAAGAATCCCCTTAACCTGCGATCCGTCGATTGAGGTATGAAATCGACAGCACGATTGATCCACAACAGCTTGTTATACCCTTCGAGCGGCATGGGGCGGTTCGGTGTGGCGAGGCGCACCGGCAGAAAGTTGCCGTCAATTCTGAAATTCGTGTAACGCGAGTTGCCGGACTGCGGGTGGGTGTCCCGGATGGTGATTAGATCGTCTATCCTGACCTCGATGATCAGCGCGCAAGGCTTATTCCCTTGGAGGCCCAGAACATCTCCCGTGGTGGCTGCCACGTAGTCGCGGATTTTGGGTAGATAGCGTTTAATTTCAGGCGGACGGAATTCCGGCGAATGGGATGCCTCGAAGGTAAGGATGGCGGTGTTACGAGAAATTCTACGAATGTTGTATTTCATTGGGGTGTTTGTTTTGGGGTGTAACCCGGATCGCGTGGTTTGGAGGATCCGAATGTATTAGCAAGAAGGGGGCGGCGGAGGCAGCAGGGGCGAAAGCACCGCTGGCCGGGGAC
>JAYTLO010000250.1:0-1639 GCA_043729385.1 Akkermansiaceae bacterium | reverse complement strand
CCCTCTCCCGCAAGTTTAACCGCATTATTTTATGGCCAAGGAAGTCGTCAAACTCATCAAGCTCCAGATCAAAGCCGGAGCCGCCAATCCATCACCTCCCGTCGGCCCAGCCCTCGGTCAGGCGGGTGTCAACATCATGGCGTTCTGTAAGGAATTCAACGCGAACACACAGTCCCAAGTGGGCGACGTGCTGCCTGTCGTGATTTCCGTTTACAAGGACAAGTCATTCTCCTTCATCACCAAGAAGCCACCTGCTGGCAACCTTCTCAAGAAGATCGCAGGACTTGCTTCGGGGTCGAAGGAAGCTAACAAAATTAAGGTCGGCAAGATCACCAAGGCTCAATTGATGGAGGTCGTCAAAATTAAGATGCCCGACCTCAACACCAAGGATCCTGAAGCCGCATGCCGCATTCTAGCAGGCACTGCCCGCCAGATGGGTCTTGAAATCGAAGGTTACTAAATCAAGGAGCGTTGGCGTCTCGCCAACGAGTCTTTTTCTCAAATTTTCAGCCCAAGGACTCACCGCCCGAAGCACCCGCAGGAGGGAAGCGCATTCCGCAATTTCCGCCCGAACTGCAACCTACTAACAAAATGGCCAAACACCGCAGCAAACGCTACAAAAAGGCAGTCGCCCTTGTCCAAGCTGGCAAGAGCTACTCGCTCGTCGATGCAATCAGCACCGTGAAGGAATTCCCGGCGCCTAAGTTCACCCCCACCGTCACCCTTTCGTTCCACCTCGGCGTGGATCCTCGGAAGAGTGACCAAATGGTCCGCGGATCGGTTTCCCTGCCACACGGCACCGGCAGAAACGTCCGCGTCGTGGTCTTCGCCCAAGGCGCAGCTGCTGAAGCGGCCATCGCCGCCGGTGCAGAACACGTCGGCTACGAAGACCTCATCAAGCGCGTCCAAGAAGGCTTCACGGATTTCGATTCCGCAATCGCCACTCCCGACGCTATGACCGAAGTTCGGAAAATCGCCCGGATCCTCGGACCCCGCGGCCTGATGCCGAACCCGAAGACTGGCACCGTCACCGACGACACCGCCAAGGCAGTGCGCGAAGTGAAAGCCGGTCGCGTGGATTTCAAACTCGACAAGAACGGCAACGTTTCGGGTTCAATCGGCAAGTCCTCCTTCGAGCCTGCTCAGTTAGAGGAAAACGCTCGTGCCTTCGTGGACAGCGTCGTCCGCGCCAAGCCGGCCTCCGCAAAAGGTAACTACATCCAAGCTGTGACTCTCGCCGCTTCGATGCTCCCTGGCATTCCTCTGGAAGCCGCCACCTACACCAAGGCATCTGCCTAACACCTGGCCGCCAACGCATATGAATCCCGATAAGAAAATCATCATCAACGGCCTGTTGGATCGCGTCAACGCGTCTCCCTATTTGATCGTCATCGATTACACCGGCCTCACCGTGCAGCAATTCACGGAACTCCGCAACCGCCTCGGCGCGGGTGGTGCTAACTGCACCGTCGCCAAGAATAGCTACATGCGCAAAGCTCTTGCCGAAGCCGGAATGCCGGACATCGGTGCTGACCTAACGGGTCAAATGGCTTATGTCATGGGTGAAGCCGAAGTGTTCTCCGCCGCCAAGGTTATCAAGAATTTCGAAAAGGAATTCAAGAAGCCCGAGATGAAGGTG
>JAYTLO010000249.1:0-5675 GCA_043729385.1 Akkermansiaceae bacterium | reverse complement strand
ATGGTGGTTCACAAATGATGACTGCTCGCGGAGAATGCTGTTAGTTATGGAGAGTTGTGGAGTGGTTTAGGTAAATAGTGGCTGGGGTGTGCCGCGGATCTGATGGGCTGACGTGAGAGGTTTGACGCTTGGGGATATGGAGGTAATGAAGATTTATTTTAACCGCAGATGAACAGGATGAACGCAGATGAAGAAACTTGGTAGAGAGGCCGGGCGGGGCGGACCTGCGGCTGATCCAGACTGTAGAGGTAATGAAGATTTATTTTAACCGCAGATGGACAGGATGAACGCAGATGAAGGAATTGAATAGAGAGTCCGGGCGGGACGCCCGGACAACGGTCTGGAGCGAGACGCTCCAGCTACTTTTGCGACAGAGAGAGAAGGGTTTTGTCGTGTGTCTGGGAGCTAATCATCTGACAGAATCATTGCTTTGAAAGCTCTTCATGAATTATACGTTAAGATGTTTTTCCCACAGGTTCAGGGACGGCCACAGATTTCTTATTCTTGGGGAATACCACTGACCGAAGCCGGTGTGGCGTGTGGCAGTGAGGAGGGCAGGCATTTTTGTGCGACTGGACGATGGGATGTGAAAGAGATGTGCTTCGCGCGCTTTCTTTCGCCATGCATCGGCAAGTGGACAGAAATGTCCACTCTCCTTATTGTGCTGGAGCATGAACAATGGGGTGGGAGTGATGGGAATTTTGAGTCCGCTTGATAGGATAATGAATCACAAATGGCGACTGTTTGTGGAGTAGGGGCAGTGTCCAAATTCTGACAGGCCGCAAGGGAGTTCATGGAGATTGAGGGCCGATGTTTGATGCTCATGGATGGGATAGATCATCGGCGGTTCAGCGGCTGACTCATCGCCGCAGGGTGTGGGAGCGTGGGTATCGCAGTCCTCAAGGCGCGAGTATCAAGGCTCCGCTTCGGCTTTTACGCCGTATTGTTTTGCGAATGCGGCGGCGGCTTCGGCATCGGCTTTGGGCCAGTTTTGATAGATCGCCTCGAAGGTGGCTTGGCGCTCTTCGCCAGCGGGTAGAGTGAGCGCCCACTGGACGGCGGTCTGGGGTTCATACTCGGCGACGGTGCCGGCATAGGTGCTAACAGCCGCTTGTTTTGCCGGTCCTTCGGCAGCGGCGGCCAGCCATTTTCCTGCGGCCTGATAGTCTTCCTGGGTCCACTGACCGACGAGGTTATCGACGTTGTTAGCCACCGCGTCTTGGGGCAGGGTTTGCGCCATCCAGTCGATCCAGCGACCGGTGTCTTGCTTGGTGTTAAAATAGGAGAGCCCGCCGGCAAATTGGGCGCTTTCCGCTGGGCTGAGTTTGGATTGGGAAATCCACGATTGCACGGAGTCGAAGCTTTCGCTGGTGAGGTTGCGGCCCATGGTTTCTAGGGATTCCTGAAGCAAATCGTCGCGCTCGGGTCCATCGGGCAGTGTGGCAAGGTGGTCGCGCAGGGCACCTAAGATCGCGGTGCGGTGCTCGGCGGTTTTCCCCGCCTCGACGAGTGACTGGACGGCGGATGAAACGTCATCGATCTGCATCTCGCCGATGAGTTTGAAGGCGAGCTTGGGATCGGTATCCGCAGCACCGGCGATGATGTAGCGCTTGGCATCGTCATCCGCGAGTTCTGGGTGGGTGGCGTGGTTTTTGCGGACCCATTCATGTGCGGCGAGTGGATCTTTTTTCGCCCAGTTCGCCAGTGTGGAAGCAACCACGCTAGTGCCGGTTAGGCTGTCTTTCAGCAAGTCCGCAGACTCGGAAAAAAGGGCGAGTGCCGCAGCGGGGTGATCCTCGCCGAGCATCGAGATCGAGTAACAAATCAGGTTCTGTTGGATCTCGTCGGAGAGAGTTTTGTCATCGCGCAGGCTGGCGATGAGCACCTTGAGTTGGGCGGTGTCGAGGTCCATCAACTTTGTCTGCATTTCGAGGGCGCGTTTTTTAAATGCCGTGTCCGATTCATTTCCCTGCTGATCGTGAATTTGAATTTCCCGGCCGAAGGCGATGAACTCCTTGGCCATGGCACTCGCTTGGTTCGCGCGGTCGTCGCGCTGGCGTTTGGTCACTGGCAATTCAGTGGAGTGGGGTGCCGAAATGCCGAGTTTCTCCGCCTTCGCGACGAGTTCGCGTTGCTGGTCGCGCAAGACCATTAGACGCTGTTGGCGCATGAGACCTTGCGCTCCGCCGATGGCGAGAATGACGAGCGTGGCAGCGATGGAAATCTTAGTGGAGCCGTTCATTTGAGCTGATTGAGGATTTCCGCGCGGCGCTTTGTATCGGAAATCAGGTCTGCCATATGGATGGCTTCTTCCAAGTTAGAGCGGGCGGAGTAGCTTTGCAGAAAGGCCACTAACACATCGTCGTTGCCACTGCTTTGATGATACTGGAGGACGAGTTGCGAGGCCTCGGCGAACTTGAATTTCCCCTGCTCTTGGGCGGCCTCGGCGATGGCCTTGCCGGTGATGCTGTCCACTTCGCCGGGTGCTTGGCGGGTGAGCCATTCGCGCAGGCTATCGACATCCGCGCGGCTCACATTTCCTTCCATGCCTAATGACTGCAAGCGCGACTCGGCCGTTTGCATGGCCGCTGCGGACCGCTCGGCGGGGGTGGCTTGGACGGCATCGAGGAAACTGGTGACCTTGCCGTAGCCGCTGTCATCGGCCAGCTCGGAAGCGATGTGGGCAAACGATCCGGCACGCTCGTCCTGCGGGACTAACTGGCGGACCAGCGCGGCGTAAGTCTGTTGATCCTGCGGGCCGAGTTCGGGAAATGCGATTTGTTCGAGGACTTCGCGGCGCTGGTCTTCGGGGATGTTAGCGAGCCGCTGGCCGGCGGCATTGGGGTCAGATGAAAGCAAGCTCTGCATCAACGCGGCCTCGAAGCGGGTGCGTTCTTCGCTGCGGCCGTCAAGCGTCTTGCTATCAAATTTCCCCTCAGCGATCTGGCGGTCGAACCAAGCGGTGGCTCCTGCTAGATCTTTCTTCGCCCAATCGCGCAGGGCAGTCGAGAGCTGCCAACCGATCGCACTCGATTCGCTGTCGATCCGGTCGGCAAACCGTTCTAACGCAAGCTGCGGATCTTCGCGGATCAACGGCGCCAGGATCAAGCTCTCTAACGACTCACGGGCTTCGGCGGATAGATCGAGCGCGGCGATCTCGTCGAGCGCGGCGATCATTTCCTGCTGGGTCATTCCCGCCAGCTCCTGTTGGAAATTGAGGCCAGCCCGCAGATCGCTGCGACCGCCGCCGTTCTCCATTTCCAAGAGCTTGGCAGAAAGTTCTTTCCAATCCTGAGGTTGCTTGCGGGCGGAGGCAGTGCCCTTGTTAGACCGGTCTGCGGACGCTGAGACTGCCGGGAAATTTCCCGCTGCGAGAGCGTGAGAAACTTTTGCCTGCGTGGCTGAGACATCGCTTTCGAGCGAGGCGATCGACCGCACTTGGACGGCATTCCAAGCGACGACCAAGATGAGTGCCGCGACGGGTGGGATGAGGTGAGTGGCTTTCAAACGAGGGAGAATTCGCTGCATGTGAGTGATCCGTCAAGACAGAGCGATCCGCGCCGGTCCAATTGAATAACAGCTCTTCCTTGGTCGCTTCTTGAGCGTTCACGCCGGGAACCTCCTCGATCCATCCGATCCACCAGCCGTTATCCTGCTGAATGATTGCAGTGTAAGTTGACTCCATGGCGGGGCGCTGACACGGATTCGCCTCTAGGGCAACCGGCGAAAGATTCAGAATCAACCGCAGATGGACAGGTTGCAGAAATCCAATTGAAAATGGGCCGGTTCCAGAATCCGGCCCACGTAAAAACCAAGGCTTTCCCTGCATGGCTGATCCTGCGATGAGTCTCGGCCATGAGTCCGTTTCTCAAAATCACCCTCAGCGTTTCTCTAACTGCCTTGTTCGTTTCTTGCGCCACTACTCCGCCCTCCTCGTCGGGGCGCGACGTGTATGGCCACCGACCTGGCCCGAAAAATTTCAAGACGGTCATCATCGACGCCGGTCACGGCGGCAAGGACAGCGGCGCTGTCAGCCGGACCACCGGGCAGAAGGAAAAAGATCTCGCGCTGGACACGGCCAAGCGGATTGCCGACGACCTCCGCCGCGATTTCCGGGTGGTGATGATGCGCAGCGACGACAACTTCGTGGATCTCGACGAGCGGGTGAGCCGGGCTAACCGTTATGGCGACGCGATTCTCGTGAGCATGCATTATAACAGCGGCCCATCCAGCATCCGCGGGCCAGAAACTTACTACTGGCGCGTCGATAGCCATGGCCTCGCGGTCCGCTGCCAGAGGGCGATGAACCAAGTCTGCCCAGCTGAAAGCGGCAACCGCGGCATGGTCCGCCGCCGGATCCGCCTCACCCGTAACCCGGAAATCCCGTGCCTCCTGCTAGAAGGCGGCTACCTCAGCAACGCCGCCGAGAGCCAGCTAGTGAGCGACGCCAGCTATCGCCAAAAACTCGCCACCGCCATCGCTGCGGCGATCCGCACGCAAGCCGCCCTCGGCGATGCCGGCACCGGTCCCCTGCCCCGCCCGCTCAACGCGCCGCCTAGCAGACCGACGGATGCAAGCGAGTGAATCGCCGAAAGTGTCACTCCCAGTGGTATATCAACTGCTCAGGTTCATCAGACCGCCGCAAGTTGATTGCCCCTTAGCGACTTCGTTCCATTCAAATGACCAAGGTTCCCGACGAGCTTCTCGGAATTCTACCCTCGCTCGAGGTCCTGCCGCTTTTCGTCGGTGACCTCCCTCATTTCGCCGAACCCGTTAGGTCATTTCGAATGAAAGCGTATTCCAGTTATGGAGAAATCAGCCGCGACATGCTCACGCGAAAGCTCATCGGTGGGATCATTCCCTGGGAAATTTTCATTGCCGATGTCCTCGCGCTGCCGGGGCAGCGCGCCGCTTGGAAAGTGCCCTTGTTCCTGCACGCCTGCCCGACCGAGTTGGTCCTTCGCGAGCCGATTTACAAAGCATTTTATCCCCTCCAATCCGGCAGCCTGAGCAAGCTGCCGAGCCGTCTTACCATTGGAGTGGAGAGCCAGAACTCGCTCACCAAGGCACAATCCCGCGAATGGCTTGGCCATTGGGCGAGCGGCCACTTGATCGAACTCACCTTCCGCATGTTGCCCATGAACCTGATGATTCAAGCACTCGAAGCGGAGGCGCTCGACGCCATCATCGCGCCCTCGCCGTGGGGCATCCACGCCGAAGCCAAAGGATTCGGGAAACGCGATCCGCGATTCAGTCCGGGGAAATTCGCACAACAACTCGTGATGGTGTGCCACCGTGAATTCTACGAGCAGCATCCCGCCCTCACACACTCGCTGTCGCGGCGCATCGCAGCTGCGCGCACCGAACTCCAGGACCCCTCTGCGTTTGCCTCCGCCATCGCGCAGATGGTCCAATGCGGCAAGCCGTCGGTCCGGCCAGGTCTGCTAGAACAAGCGGCTACCTTGCATTCCTTCACCACGCTAAATCGGGACGTGGTCCCGGACATTGGCAAATTAATCAGCGAACTAATGTCACTCGACGATCTATCAGTCCTGCCCGCACAGGTCGCACCAAGCGAACAAACCGGCCGCGCAAATTTTTTTCTGTAAAAGTGACTTCTGACTTTTGCTGAGAGGTGGTTTTTCGGGTTTGGTTTGCTGGTTGTTAGGAGAGGG
>JAYTLO010000248.1:0-1039 GCA_043729385.1 Akkermansiaceae bacterium | reverse complement strand
CTTTCTCTCCCTGCTTTTCCGCCATCAGCGCATTGCTGATGTCCACGGGGCTCGGGCTGTGGATGCCGAGCTGTTTCAGGAGATCATCCACCACCGGGAGTTGGATGCGGTGGCGCAATAACGCATTTACCAGCTGGTCCGGCACATTGCCCCCTCCGTTAGAGGTGCTGTTTCCATCGCTGCCTCCGCCGCCGTTCCCGCCGCCTCCGATGAGCTGGCCGTTGGTGCTGATGACGCGCACGCTTTCGATGTTCTCCAGCGGCTTCATGCTGGCGGCGATCAATTCGGGCGCGACTTTGGCGAGGATGTTCTTCATTTCGTAGGCCATCACAGCTTCTCCCAGCAGGTTCTTGGCTTCGTTCAGCGAACGCATGCCGTAAGCTTCGGCTTCATAACGTTTCTGGTCGGCTTCCGCCCTGATGATGATGGACTCGGCCTCCGCCCTCGCGGCGGTCAGTCGGGCCGCGGCCAAATCCTCGGCGGCCTTCTTCTCGGCTTCGGCGGCAACGGTGACGCGGGTGGCATCGCGCTCGGCGTCCTGACGGGCGGAGATCACTTCCACTTCCCTCATGCGGTTCGCTTCCGCGATCATCCGCACGCTGATGACGTTTTCCTCCTCCTTCACTTTTTCCGCCAAGGCTTTCGAGGCCTCCGCTTCCGCCTTGGACTTGGCTTCGCTTTTCTGCGCGATATTGATCGCGGCTTCCTGCTGGGAAATCTCCACGGCCTGCTTGCGGGCAATGTCGGCGGTTTCCAGCTGCCGTTGTTTTTCAAGATTGGATTGCTCGATCTCGCGCTCCTTGTTGATGGTTTGGAGAGCGATTTGTTTGGCCGCCAGAATGGACGACTCCTCCGCCTCGCGGTGGCGCATCGCCTGCTCGGTTTTGATGAGCGCCTCCTGCTCCGCTTTGCGCATGGAGACTTCCCGCTCCTGACCAAGTCGCGCAAACTCCCCTTCCTGCCGAATGGTCAGGGACTGCTGCTCGGCTTCGAGGTTTTTGGCTTCAATACGGATGCGGGTTTCCTGCTCGATCTTGTT
>JAYTLO010000247.1:0-4360 GCA_043729385.1 Akkermansiaceae bacterium | reverse complement strand
CGTCGATGGGCTCGATGATGTCGCGCAGGTTGTAGCCGGACTGGATGCGGTTTTTGATCTCGGAAAAGATTTCGCCGATCTTGTATTCGATGGTGTTCGGCCCGCTGGCTTTGGCTTTGAAGCCCTGGAGGTAGGGGAAGAGCTGGCGGTTGACGAAGTCGAGCAGGTCGTCGCCGGTGAGGGCGTGGTTGTGATCGAGCTTGCCGGACTTGTCCTTGGGCGCGGCCCAGCTTTCCCAGCGGTAGGGCTTGTCGATGATGTGGGAGTATTTCCTACTCTCCAGCCTGGCCTCGGTGGCCTTGTCGTGCTCCAGGGCATCGAGGTATTTCAAGAAAAGCAGCCAGGAGGTCTGCTCGGTGTAGTCCAGCTCGCTGGAGCATCCTGCATCCTTGTGGAGGACGTCATCAATGTTTTTGAAGGCTTGTTCGAACATGGGTGGAAGAGGAATCTAACAAAAAAGGAGATCCCTGAACACAGGAATCTCCTTGTGGTAAGGAATTCAGGAAATGATGCAGTCGAGCTTAGGCATTTTTATAGGCACCCATCGCCGGAGCGTCCGGGTTCACCTCTGGGCCGAAGTAGCGCAGCGCCACGAGCGGCTCTGTTAGCGAGGTGTTTTTGAAGGTGACACCTTGTAGCGCGGCGGACTCGGTGCAGAAGAATTCGTCGTTGGAGAGTTCGTTGAAGCGAAGGAGCTTCGGGCAATTCAGGCGCAGCTTGTTGGCTTGGCCTTCGCCTTGGACGACGATGAGCGAGTAAGCGCCGTTGTCTTTGATAGTGACGGTTTGACCCGGCTCGACGGTGATTTCCTTGGCGGTGAAATACTGGAAGCCATCGACTTTTCCATAGACGATCCACTTGTCATGATAGCCCTCGCCTTTGGAGGCGGTGACGGGTTCTAGGTAATGGTTGTCCTTGAAGTTAGGGTCCACGTTTTTGTCCCAGTCTAGCTGATCGATGATGAAGTCGATGTCTTGATGTTTATCTAACGGCATGTCCTTGACGAGCAGTGACCATGGGACTTCGCGGCCTTCCACGAGGTTTTGATACATCCCGAATACGTCGGAACCCCACTGCGGTTCGTAGGTGCAGAGCGAGCCGGGGGCGTGGAGGATGCAGGGATCGATCAACCAGCCAGTGCCAATTTTCAGGCGATAAGCTTTTGATAGATCGAGGATGCCGTTCTCGCCTTTGTTCCAGTTAGCAATGCACTTGCGGACTTGATCGCGGGTGGTGCCGGGTTCGAAACCCATGAAGGTGTATGGGAAATTGTTGCCGACATTGTTATGCTGCGGCGGGAAATAATAACTCTCCGGCTTGCCCTCTTGGCCGACCAGTGCGGCTTTTTCGGCGCTCTGATGCATGTGGTGCGGGATCGGTCCCATGTTATCGAAGAACTTCGAATAAACCGGCCATTTGCCATATTTATCCCACATCGTTTTGCCGATGATCGCCGCGCCGGACTCGGCGATCGCGTCGCGCAGAGTGAAGCGCTCGTTGCCGACGATCACATAGGAAAGTCCCTCGTCATCCGCGCGGCCTTCGTTGGCGGTGACGGTGGTCGAGCCGAACCAGCGCTCGTCGATGCCGCCGCGGTTCAGGCCGTAGGCGTAGGTGTCATCTGGATGAAGTTTGATCCGCAGGCCGGGTTGCAGGAAAGAGCGGGGGACCCATGTCGGCGAAAGCCGGAGGAGGCCGCCGGTGTCTTCGAGATGGCCATCGACTAGGGCTTTGAGGTTGGAGGATGTGGTGGTTACGTCGGCAGTGGTTAGAGGAATACTCATAGGGAATCGGGGTTGGTGAATACGGAAGTGATCGGAGGAAATTGCAATGTTAGATGGTCAACTGACAAATCGCCAATCCAGCGGGATGATGATTTGCGCGCTGGACTCGCCGATGATGGCCACCGCGTTTTCACCCGCAGGGACGATGCTGCTAACGGCCCCGAAATCGGCGGGAACGGTGGCGACCGCTTGAAGGTTTCGCAATGTGATGGGCTGATCTTTGCGGAAATTTCGGGTCGTCGCTACGCCGTGTTTTCTCAGTAAATCCAGCCGCGACTTGTCCACGCCATCGCTGAAATGCGAGCACACGTCCTCGATCCCCAGCCGCCCGATGTGGCGGCTGTTCCATGGCGGTGCGGTGCGGCCTCCGTTAGAAAGCCACATCAGCGTTGCCGGGAAGTACGCCGGGTTTTTCAGGGAAAACCAGACATAGCCATCCAGCACTGCCGCCGACCAAGCGAACGGCTGATCGTCCGTGGCAGGCAGGTGGGCGACCATCACCAGATCTTCATTTCCGGCGCGGCTTGGATAGTGGGTTAGATCGGTGGTCTCACCGGCGGCGAGTCTAACTTCGCGAAGATCTGTGAAAACAGTCCCTTCCGCCAGCGCCTGAGTTTCTCCGTCAGCCGGATTCGCGAACGGCCCGGGAAACACCGAGGCCCAGTGAAACGCACTCGTCGTGACGCGTCCGGCAGCTGAGAAATGTAGGATAGGATGATTTCCATAACTGAAATCTCCCTCCGCTCCGGAAATTTCATGCTCAAAGTAGATCGCATGATGACCGTCGCGCGTTGCGATCGTTTTCACCACCGCAGCACCCGTGTCGGTCGTCTCCAGCCGCAATCGCAACGAGCGGCTATCAGAATCTATCAGCGTCCACTCGCAGTTCGCGGTCTCGCCGTGTGGCGGGCCGTTTGTTTGCCCGCCGAAGGGGAAACACAGGAAATCCCCGCGCAGGACGGACAGCAGTGGCGGCATTTCTGGGAACTCCGCCGGCTCCCACGGTGCCAGCGCGTAGGGCGAGACATCGCGGCCCGTTAGGTGAAACACCACCGGCGCGAGGTGCCCGCCGCGAGCGGTGATGTCAAGATCGAGTTCGGGTGTCGTTAGATGAAACGACGCTTCTCCGTGGACTACAGGCATGGCCGACTCAGGCTTTGAGGATGCCGCGGGCGACTAGGTTGTTGAGGCGGCGGGCGATGTCGCCCAGTCCGTCCGCAGTGACCTCGGTGTAACTGCGACCGTCGCGAGTATCGATGCCATGGCCGGGGTCCAGTTTGCGGACCAGCTCAAGCGCCGGATCGGTGTGGTCGAAAACCTCTACGAACACATGCTTCAGCTCGCCAGTCTTGGCAGCGGCTGTTAGTAATGCGCCGATCCAACCGTCGTCAGTGGACAAGCAGCCACGAGTGGTTTTCGCGGAGGCATGAAACACTCCGAACTCGCCGGCGGCGGCGATCTGGGTGATGAGCGCTTTGTTTTCCGCGATGGACAGACCGGAGTCGCCACAATGCGCGGCATCCACGAGCAGCTTGAAGAACTTCTTGCCAAGCGCCTTATTCGCCGCGCTGACGAAGGCCCAGCCGCGGTCGATGTTGGTGAACGTCTTAAACTCGCCGGGCCGGAGAAACTCGATGTGCCAGTTCTCAACGCAAGAACCCTCGACGCCAGCCTCTTGATAGACCCGCATGTGGACTATTACATTCTGGTGGATCGCTTCGTTGAATTCACGGCCGATGCGGGGTTCGTCCGCGCTCATCCATTCTTCGATGGAGGTCGAGGAAACGTGGCGAATGCCGTGCTTGATAGCCGCCTTGAGGCTTATCACGAGCTGCGCGACCACGGCATTTTCATCCGCCGGATTCATCGGGTTTGCGCCGCCGACCATGATGATGAAGTGGACTTCCAAGTCCATCGCCTTGAGACCGTCGATCATTTCCGTGACCTCGCCCGGATCGGCGGAGGAGAAGAACGGGATTTGCACGATGCTCATCTTGACTGGGGAAATCTCGCGGAGTTTCTCCATCTCAGAAAGGACGCGCAGCACCCCGTCGGCATCGCGGGGGAATTTCCCGTGCTCATCGGGGACGAGGCCGCCGACGAATTTGAAATGAGTCGGAACGACGCCGAGTTGGATTTTGGGTTTGAGCACGATATTCGCGGACATGCGGGCAGTAAAATGAGGTAACACCAGCGGGGGAAGTTCGAAATTTAGCAAAAACTTCACGCGCCAATATCAGGGCATAAAAAAGGGAGGGCGATCCGAAGACCGCCCTCCCTGAGGGGAATGACCCGACGCGTGCGGGTCTGGGAAATTTCAGCCACGAGGGCAGTTCCAAACGCGGGGAAGCGCTTCGGGGACCTCGTTGTTAATTCCGGAGCGCGATTTTTTGAGGGAACTCTCGGCGAGGAAGGCAGCCCACTCCTCGTCGTAACTGTTGAACCAGGTCGTGCGTTTTGCGGGGGGACTTACGGACGAAACCCATTCGCGTCAGGTTAGCGCGTAAATAACTGGTTTAAAGTGATTTATACAAAAACAATTCAATTAAAAGCTTGACGAAGTGAGCGAGCCGGCA
>JAYTLO010000246.1:0-27025 GCA_043729385.1 Akkermansiaceae bacterium | reverse complement strand
GGAGCGCGCGTATGCGGGCGGCTTCCGGCGGATCGGGATCGGCGCGTTGTTCGGGCTGGCGAATTGGAAGTTCGAGGCACTCGCGCTGTGCGCGCATTTGGAATATCTCTATCGAAATTGTTGGAAAGCGCAGTTCACCGTGGCATTTCCCCGGATGAGGCCGTACGCGGGAAATTACGAATACCAACCGGATCCGGAACTTTACTTGCCGGACAAGGCGTTCGTGCGGTTGATCGCGATTTTCCGGCTGCTGTTCCCGCAAGTGGGCATCGTCGTTTCCACCCGCGAGCCAGCACCGCTGCGGGATGCGATCGCCACGCTCGGCGTAACCCACATGTCGGCCGGGGCGAAGACGGAACCGGGCGGCTACACCGGTGCGGGCAGCGCTGATCTTCATCTAACCGTCAAGGGTCGGCGGGTGGAGATTCAGGAAAAATCCGGCTGCGAGAAGGCGACCGAGCAATTTCAAATCCACGACACCCGCAGCCCGGCGGAAGTGGCGGCGATGCTGAAGGGGCTGAATCTGGACCCGGTGTGGAAGGATTGGGACGAGTCGTTGTTGGCGCTGGCGTGATTTGAGAGTGGGATCCGGCTGAGACAGCCGGGACACATTTTGGAAGAAGCGCGGTCGCAACCCCGCCTTGACTTCGTGGGATGCGATTCAATAACTGTTCGGCTTTCTAAACATTCACCCTGAACCGCACACTTCATTTTGAAACTACTACCCCGAGCCGGATTTCTGGTGGCGTTGCTGATCCTTCCCGGCTTGCGGGGATCGGCGGAGGTTTATTATCCGAAACCCGTCCAGGCGGACCCATCCACGGGCTACTTGGAAAGCTATGTGGCGCGGGATTGGTACCGTGGGTCCGGGGTGGTGGCTCGGGATCCGAGGCTCATTTATTCCTGCGGCCATTTGTTTTACGAAAACGGAGTGTGGGCAACGGACTATGTTTTCTACCGGAATTACTCAAGCTACGACCCGCCGGTTCCAGCCTTCGGCGCATCGCCGCGTGGGTTTCGCTATTTCACCAGCTACTCGGACAATGCGGACACTTATGGCGGCGATTCGGCGCGAGCGTTTGCCTACGATTTCACCGTGTTCTACGGCACAACTTCATTCGGCCCGGCGGTGGAATGTTGGCCGGACGGAAATTTAGCCATTCGCTCGGACCGGAAGAAA
Source organism: Akkermansiaceae bacterium (assembly GCA_043729385.1). Taxonomy (GTDB): domain Bacteria; phylum Verrucomicrobiota; class Verrucomicrobiia; order Verrucomicrobiales; family Akkermansiaceae; genus Luteolibacter. The sequence goes on along the minus strand of JAYTLO010000246.1, from coordinate 25,845 downwards.
CGGATTGTCGGCTATCCGGCGGACATCGAGTACACGGGTGATTCAGGGCACAGTTACCAACACGCGACCGACTGGTTTACCCGCAGGGGATACCGAATCCGCGAGGCTTATCACGGCTTTGACGATGTCTCCACAGGTGAGGGCAACAGCGGCGGTCCGCTTTTCGTGTGGGATAACGAGAGCGATAATTATTTGCTCGGAGGGATTCTGGTTTCGGGGAGTCGAGACACGGCCGGCATTTGTGCGCTGGACAGTTCGTCCAATAGCATGGCCTCCGCCGCGCTTGGTCTCAAGAGCGTCACCCAGACTTTTAGCAACACCCAACCTTTGCAGCTGCCGGACGCGGCCACCCGCTACTCATCTCGCAGCACCACCGCTTCTGGATTTTCCGACACGGTCACGGGGCTGAAATTTAGCCTCTCGGTGACCACGCCCCGACGCGGCGATTTGAATGTCTATGTAAAATCGCCCGGCGGTCGCATCCGCTGGATCAACAAGGCATCCAGCAGCACTTCGGACAATCTGGTGATCAACCAGGCGAATTACACGACGACCTTCCGTGGGTATGTGGCCAATGGAAATTGGCAGGTGAAGATGCAGGACAGCCGGGCGAAAAACCTGGCGACCTTCAATCAGTTCAGCCTGGCGGTGACCGCCTTCGCCAAGTGACATGATCCGCGGCATCCGCAGTTGGTTCCTGCTCGGCCTTTGCGCGGCTGCGATCGTCGGGTGCTTGCTGGTCCTTAATTTCAAAACTACCGCCAAACCGAGGTCTGCGGGCGGTGATGCACGAGGAGGAAATCCACGGGCGGAATCTGCCAATCGCGCTGCATCGTCCGTGGCAGATAAATCCGCAGCAGCGACCAATCAAGGCGAGGCTGAGATTTACGCGCTGATTCAACGATCTGCCGAGGCATTCCGGGCCAATCGCGACGACGAGCTGGCCGTGCTGATGTTGCGCGAGTTGCGGGATGCCATCCGCCAAGCACCGGAGGAAGTGGCGGCTGCGGCTGTCGTCGCATTTCTAAAAACGGGCGACGACTCGCCGACTGGACTGCCGTTTGAAATCGGCCCGGACGGGATGATGGAGGCCGTTCCAAGCGTGCGATCGGCGTTGCTCGATTTGCTTCCATCGCTCGATCCGATGGCGGCTTTGGAGGTGGCCCGCGGAATCATGGACCAGCGAACTTCGGCGGACGAATACGCGCTGGCCCTGCGCAACATGGCTTGGAACGACTTGGACGGAGATTTGAAAAGCGAGTTGTCCGGGCGCTTCATGGATCTGCTGAAATCGCCTTGGCTCGACCGACCCTCGGCGGGATTTCTCGAAGCGTTCGACATCGCGGTGGAGGTCGGCGGCGGACCGATGTTTGACCGGATCGTCGCGCTGGCAAGCGAGGCCACGGCCAAATCCAACACGGCGGCGAGTCGGGCGGCGTTTATGTCGCTGGACCGGATGATCATCCGAGATCGTGCGCTGCTGACCGCCGCGTTTTCAGCGGATGGCGCTTGGATGAATTTTGCGCCGCAGCAACGGGCGGCATTGATGTCTCGCCTCGACATCACGGAGCCGGGGCAGCGGGACGTTTTCAGCCGCTATCTTTCCGCCACTTCACATGCAGACGGGGAGTTGGAATACTTCGCGAAGGTCTTCCCTAACGCAAATTTCCTCTACGGCCATCGGCTCGTCACGGCCGACGACGCCACTCCGACGATCGACGAAGTGAAGGCAGCTGATACCAGCGTGATGGCTGAGCTGGACGCAGTGGAGGCGACAGTTCCAGAAGCCGCGAAGGGGGCGATTCGGACGATTCGGGAGCGGTTGAAGCGATAAGAATTTCTTCCGGGAAAGCAGCTTTGACGCGAGGAAGATCTATCGGCAGGCTTGCCCCCACATGACCGCCCGGGAAGCCCTTGTCGCACTCAACATGCTGCCGAAAATCGGGCCGGTGAGAGTCCGGCGTTTGCTGGAAGCGTTCGGCGATCCGGCGTCCATCCTCGGCGCGGCCAAAGATCGGCTGATGCGGGTGGATAGCATCGGCGAGGAAACGGCGAAAATCCTGCACGCCTGGCAAGACCACGCCGATCCCCTCACCGAAATCCGCGAAGCCGCTGAGCGCGGAATTTCCATCGTCACCCAGAACGACGAGGACTACCCGGCCCCGCTGCGAGAAGCCTACGATCCGCCGCTGCTGCTGTATGTATGGGGAAAACTGGAACCGCGAGACCGCCACGCCATCAGCGTCGTCGGCTCGCGGCGGGCCACCCATTACGGCACGCAGGCGACCAAGAAGCTTTCCTATCAGATCGCACAGGCTGGGTTCACCATCATTTCCGGCCTCGCTCGTGGCATCGACACCGCCGCCCACGAAGCGGCTGTCGCCGCGAATGGCCGCACCATCGCGGTGCTCGGCTCCGGGCTTGCGAAGCTTTTCCCGCCGGAAAATCTCGCGCTCGCGGAGAAGATAGCCTCGGGCTTCGGCGCGGTGGTTTCCGAGTTCCCGCTGCACACCTCGCCGGACAAGCAGACGTTCCCGATGCGCAACCGCATCGTCGCCGCCTGGGCGCGGGCGGTGCTCGTCGTCGAGTGCCCAGCGTGGTCGGGTTCTCTAATCACCGCGAATCTCGCGTCCGAGTATGGCAAGCCGATCTTCGCCGTCCCAGGGCCGATCGACAAACCCACATCCGCCGGCTGCAACCAACTCATCCGCGACGGAGCTACCCTCGTCGCCGATGCCAGCCACCTGCTCGATGACCTAGGCGAACTGCCATTCGCCCGCAAGGCCAGCATCGCGGAACCCGCCACGGAAATCCCCGAACTTCCGGAAGAAGAAGCCACCGTTTTCGCCGCCGTGATGGTGGATGAATCATCCGTGGACATGATCATCGAGCGCTGCGGCCTGCCCGCGCATGTGGTGACAGCGACGTTGATGAAGCTGGAAATGCGGCGGCTGGTGCGGGCGTTTCCGGGATTTCGCTATGCAAGGCGGTGAGAAAAATGTGTTCCCCAATGTGTTCCGACTGTCTCAGTCGGAAGCAGAGCCACAGCCAAATCCGGCTGAGACAGCCGGGACACATTTCCTAAAACCCCTCGACAAGTCCGCGCCGATCCTCAAAACCCGCCGGATCCTCCCCCACTGGACGCAGTCCGGTTGCACTTATTTCGTCACCTTCCGCCTCGCCGACTCTGTCGCAGCACCGGTCTGGAAAGAATGGCGGGAACAACGGGCAATCTGGCTGGAAACCCACCCCAAACCTTGGGATAGCGAAACCCAGAAGGACTACAACGCGAAGTTTCCCGCCCAAATGGAACTCTGGCTGGATGCCGGTTACGGTTCCTGCGCCCTTCAAGATCCGTCGCTCCGGGAAATTGTCGTCACCGCCATGCACCATTTCGACAGCGAGCATTTCACGCTCGGCCACTACGTGCTGATGCCCAATCATGTGCACCTTCTCGTGACACCGCATGAGGGCCACGCTCTCAACGATATCCTCACCGGTTGGAAGCGGGTTTCCGGCCATGCGATTCTCAAACAGACCGGACTCCCGAAGCCATTTTGGATGCAGGAAGACTTCGATCACGTCGTCCGCAGTGAACGGCAATTGCTGCATTTCCAAGACTACATCGCTGACAATCCACAGAAGGCCAAGCTAAGGCCTGGGACATGGACGCATTGGAAGAGTCCATAAAAATGTGTCCCGACTGTCTCAGTCGGATTTAAAACCATTCGAAAATCCGGCTGGGACAGCCGGGACACATTCTGCACGACGAGCCGCAGCATTGAACTGCAATCTGCGCGGATTCCTCTCAGCGATTACAAGACAGATCAAGCACCCGCACGCTGATTTCCAGCCATTTAAAATTCGACAAACCTCTTGGCCGGGTTCTTGCGAAAGGCGCTGGCAGTTCCTCGATCAATCTGACGAGGACGCCACAACCCAACCCACTACGACGATGACCAAACTCGAAATGAAAGGCACTTGGAACGAAACCAAAGGCAAACTGAAGCAGAAGTATGCCGACCTCACCGACGACGATCTCCTCTTCGAAGAAGGCAAGGAGGACGAACTCCTCGGCCGTCTTCAGAAGAAGACCGGCCAGACCAAGGAGGCAATCCGGGACTCGATCTCGCAGCTCTAAATACCCCACCCCAACCATTCAGCATCATGAAATCCACAACCGATCATTCTGACGGGGAACTCCATCACCTGTTCGTTGACCAACTCCGCGACATCCTCTGGGCTGAAAAGGAATTGGTGAAAGCCTTGCCGAAGATGGCCAAGGCAGCAGCCGATCCCAAGTTGCGCGAGGCGTTTACCAAGCACCTTGCAGAGACGAAAAATCAAGTCGTCCGCTTGGGAAAAGTCTTCGAAGGACTGGGCCTCGCCTCGCGATCCAAGAAGTGCCCCGCCATGGAAGGACTTCTCAAGGAAGCCGACGAACTCGCCGAAGACTACGCAGATTCGAGCGCTCTCGACGCCGCGCTCATCACTGCCGCCCAGAAAGTGGAGCATTATGAAATCGCCTCTTACGGGACGATGCGGGCCTTCGCCGAGCGACTCGGCTACACGGACGCGGTCAAACTGCTGTCCGCGACCCTTGAGGAAGAAGGCAACGCCGACCACGCATTGACCGCCATCGCCACCAGCGGAGTCAATGAAATGGCGGTCGCCTGATTCACCTGACGAAACCAAACCACAACGCACTTGCCGGAGATTTCCGGCAGGTGCGTTTTTGCAATGTGTCCCGGCTGTCTCAGCCGGGAGAATTCGAAAATTCCACCAATCGGCTTGCCAAGTCTGCGGTCCCGAGACTAGTCCCTCAACCCACAGCGCCTTAACGGCCCTCTTTCACCATGGGAAAAACACTGATTATTGCCGAAAAACCCAGCGTCATGACGGACCTGAGCAAGGTCCTCACCAAAGTTCTCGGCAAGTTCGAAAAACAGGGCTCCGGGCGCGATATTTTCTTCGAAAACGACACCGCCGTCATCACTTCCGCCGTCGGTCACTTGGTCGAGTTGCGGATGCCGATGGGACCCAATGGCAAAAAGCTGCCGTGGAATTTCAGCGTGCTCCCTGCCATTCCGGAAAAGTTCGACCTCGACCCGATCCCGGACTCCGAGGCCCGCCTCAAGCAAGTCCTCAAGCTCGCGAAACGCAAGGACGTCAGCGACATCGTCAATGCGTGCGACGCCGGCCGCGAGGGTGAGCTGATTTTCCGCTACATCATGGAAATCGGCGAGATCACCAAGCCCGTGAAGCGGCTGTGGATGCAGTCGATGACCAACAACTCCATCCTCGATGCTTGGGAAAACCTGCGCCCTGGCGAGCAAATGAAGCCGCTCGCGGATGCCGCGAAGTGCCGTTCTGAGTCGGATTGGTTGGTCGGCCTAAATGCGACCCGCGCCCTCACTTGCTTCAATTCCCGGCACGGCGGCTTCAACATCACCGCCGCTGGCCGCGTCCAAACTCCGACGCTCGCGATCCTCGCCCAGCGCGAGGCCGAGATCCAAGCATTCCGGCCGACGCCCTATTTCGAGGTCCACGCCACCTTCGGCATCGAGGCCGGTGAGTATTTGGGCAAATGGATCGATGAAGCGTGGAAAAAGGACGAAAACGCGCCGCTCTCCAAGCCCGAACGGATCTGGGACCAGCTGACCGCCGAGTCCATCCAAGTGCGATGCCAAGGCAAGACTGGCCAAATTTCCGAGGAAAAGAAGGCGAGTTCGCAGATCGCGCCGCAGCTTTACGACCTCACCACGCTCCAACGTGAAGCGCCATTTTCCGCGAAGGGCACCCTCCAAATCGCGCAGGCGCTTTACGAAAAGCACAAAATGATCACCTACCCGCGGACCGATTCGCGGTATCTGCCTGAGGACTACACCGGCAATGTGAGGGAGACGATGCAGGACGTGGGCAACAGCGATCTCGACGTGGCGAAATACGCCAAAGCCGTGCTAGCTGGCAGCGCCGAAAACGGCCCGCGCCTTCACAAATCCCGCCGGATTTTCGATAGCAAGAAAGTCTCGGATCACTTTGCCATCATCCCGACCGGCAAGTTTTCCAAGCTCAGCGAGGCCGAGCAGAAGCTCTACGATATGATCGTGAAACGCTTCATTGCCGTGTTCTATCCGTCCGCAGAGTTCGAGCAAACGACCCGTTTGACCCGCATTGCGCAGGATTGTTTCAAGACTGAAGGCCGCATCTTGGTGAAACCCGGCTGGCTTGAAGTTTATGGCCGCCGACCCGGTGTCGCCGCCGGAAAAGACGAACTCGTGCCCGTGCGTGCCGGAGAAACCGCCCACGCAGACCCCGTGCAAGTCCTCGCCGAGGAAACCAAACCACCCGCCCGGATGACCGAGTCCACGCTGCTTTCCGCGATGGAAGGTGCCGGCAAACTCATCGACGACGAAGCCCTCCGCGAAGCCATGGCCGAGCGCGGCCTTGGCACACCCGCCACCCGCGCGGCGACCATCGAGGGTCTCATTTCCCAGAAATACCTCGCCCGCGAAGGCCGCGAACTGTTCGTTTCCGGCAGCGGCATGAGATTGATTTCGCTCGTCCGGGAAATGGAGATCGAGGGCCTTTACTCGCCCAAACTCACCGGCGATTGGGAGTTTAAACTCCGCCAGATGGAGCACGGCCACCTCAAGCGTAGCGATTTCATGAAGGAGATCATCTCCTACACCAACGAGATCTGCACCAAGGCCCGCTCCGCCGCCGACCTCGCGAAAAGCGAAGTTTTCAACGACCTCAAAGTCGCCTGCCCGATGTGCGGCGCGCCTTCGCTCAAGCAGACCGAGGCCACCTACGAGTGCCGCGAGCTTGAGTGCAAATTTAAGGCGAAGAAGCACATCGCTGGCCGCCTGCTCACCGAGGAGGAGGCCATCCAACTTTTCACCACCAAGCTCGTCGGCCCGCTCACTGGCTTTCGCTCGAAGTTCAACAAGCCCTTCGACGCGGCACTTGAAATGGACGCTAAATTCAAGATCAACTTCGTTTTCGAAGGCGACGACCGCGACGGCCCTCCCGAACTCACCGAGGAACATTTCATCGGCGAGGCCAAGACCGAGGACGGCAATTCCTACAAAGTTTACGCGACAGACAAGGCCTACCACGTTCCCGAGATCGTCACCAAAAAGGACCCTCACGGCATCCGCATCGGCAAGTCCATCCTCCAGTGCGAAATCCCGCGCGAGCAGATGCTCAAGCTCATCGGCCTCGGCAAGACCGACGTCCTCAAAGGCTTCGTCTCTAACCGCACCAAGCGCAAATTCGACGCTCACCTCACCTTCGACCCCAAGGACGGCAAGATCGGCTTCGATTTCCCACCGAGGCCCGTGAAAAAGGTCGCTGCGAAAAAGACGGCGAAGGCGAAGGAGGGTTGAGGATCGATCTCATTCATCCGTGAACTACCGCATCGAGTTCAAGCCCAAGGCCGAGAAGGATCTCAAGAATCTACCTGCGGCGGATCGCGCACGGGTGGTTGAGCGACTGCGGTGGCTGGAAGGCGATCTTCGCGGAGATGTGAAGCGACTCAGCAACCACTTCCCGGAATACAGGATGAGGGCGGGCGATTATCGGGCACTTTTTGAAATCGCGGGCGATCAGATCATTGTGTATCGTATCCTGCATCGAAGGGAATCCTACCGCTGAACACGTCATGACCATCCACCCGCAAATTATCGAGAAAAACGGTCGCAAAGAGTTCGTCGTGCTGCCGTATGAGGAGTTCCTGCAGTTGCAGGCGGAAATCGAGGACTACCAAGATCTTCGCACTCTACGCGACGAAAAAGCCAGCGCCCACGCCAAACCCACCCGCTCGCTCGACGATGTGCTTATGGACATTCACGCGAAGGAGGGTTGAGGAGGGTGGACTTTCAGTCCACCCGGGTTGACCGAAGGTCCACTCTCCTTATTTCGGCAGATGCCCGGTGCAGTATTCCTCGCCGTCTTGGCCGATGCGGAATTCTAACTCAGGATCGCTGACATCGGTTTTCTGGCAAACGGCGCAGGTGTGGAACGCCTCCGATGCGGGGAGTTTCCCGGAGTTGAAGCGCTTCTTGCGCTTTCCCGACTCGATGACCCGCGCGGTGCCTCGCAGCGCGGGAACCCCGGCCCAGATGAAATAGTTGGCGAAGGCGACGGTGAAGAACGGCAGCAAGATGGGCTCGGAAATGATGGCGATGAGTAATCCGCCCGCCATCAGCATTCCGAGGAAGCGCACTTGGACTGGGATGATGAAGAAAAGCAGGATTTCCACCTTCGGAAAGACCGTGCAGAACGCTAGAAAGGCGGAGGCGTAGAGGACCGTGCCGCTCAGTGGCACGGCACCGGTGAACATGAAGGAGTAAGCGAAATTCGCGGCCAGCACGAGCACGATGCCGGTGTAGTAAAAGAGCGACGCTTTGAACACGCCCCACGCGTTTTCCAGGCCGTCGCCGACCATGAACACGAAGTTCACAGCAAAGATCAGGAAGATAATCGCCATCGGGCTGCGCGGGTTGCCGAACTCCGAGTCGGCAAAAAACAGGGTGAATATGCGCCAGATTTCCCCGGAGAAAATCTTCTCGCGGTCGAATTCCAAGATCTCCCCGATGTCTGGGCGGATGAGCTGGAGGACGAACACCAACACATGAAACAAGGCGTAGTAACGGAGGAAGCCGGGAAATGCCAGCCTGCCCCAGCGGCTTTCCAGTCGATCAAAGAAGGTCATGTGGCGGGAAGCTTCCCGATATCGCCCGAGTTGACAAGCCCTGCGACCTCACTTCTTGGGGAAAGAATTTCCGTGCCCAAGTGGGGATTGGCTGTAAGTATTTGGAATTCTGAAAAGCCATGGGCACGGAACATCTAACTACAGCAGCCGACGGCTTCGTAATCGCGATGCTGATGATGATGGTGCTGAGCATGGGCACGCTGGTCGTGCTCGCCATCTGCATGAGCCGCAACGTCGCCCGCCGCAACCGCCAGGTGGATGAGCTGCTAGAAGAAGTGGCGGCCGAGGAAGAACGCGAAAACCTCGCCCAAGCCGTGGCCGAAGCTCCGCCCCGCGAGCCGTGGGAAAAAGACGGCGATTGGTGGAAGTCGTGAGTTTTTTCCATCAGGGACTCGGACACTCTTGCTTGAGTGCCAATGGCGGAAATGGTTGCTCACCCTCTCCACCGCCTCCGAATTTGACAGCAATCCAGAAAACCCGCAATCTTGCCGCATGAAAACCACTCTCGATCTTCCGACCGATCTCGTGCGTGAGATGAAGCTCCGCGCCGCACACGAGGGCCGTAACCTCAAGGATGTGGCGGCGGATCTTCTAAAACGGGGTCTCGCCCCCGATCCAGTGCATAGGCCTATTCCTGCGGTGACCAAAGGCACGATCAAACTGCCGTTGTTCCCATCGCCCAAGAAGGCACCCAGTTCACAGATGAGTGTGTTAGAGTTGCTCGCGCTCGAACAGCAAACCTTACAACAGGAGGACCTGCAGCGCCTTGGTCAGTCTTTATGATGCGAATGTTTGGGTGGCGCTCGCTTTCGCCGCCCACCCTCACCATGGGCAGGCTTCGCGGCATTTTAAGGCCCGTGACTCATCTCAACCTGCGGCATTTTGCCGGGTGACTCAACAGGCGTTTCTCCGCCTCGTCAGCTCACCCTTGCTCCAGCGGACTTACAACAGTTCTCCGATCACCAATGCAGATGCGTGGTCGAAATGCCAAGACCTGCTAGAACTCCCCCAAGTCCTCTGGTTGGCTGAACCGGACGGGTTCACGGATCTTTGGCAATCCCTCGCCTGCCTTCCCACCGCTTCGCCGAAAGTCTGGACCGACGCGTATCTCGCTGCTCTCGCGATCCTTCACGAGCTGGAGTTCGTGACGATCGACAGTGACTTCAAAAACTTCGAAAAGGTCGGTCTGAAATTGCGGCTGCTGACTGAGTGAGAGTTTTCGAAACTAACGCTCCAACCGCTCCGCGCCATAGTCGCCCAATTAGGCTTTTCGCGCCGCCGATTGACAAGCGCGGGCGTGGCTTTCAGTGTCCGCGCCGTGATGTCTGAAATGAAACATTCCCCGTTAGAAGCGGCCCATGTGGCGCTCGGTGCCCGCCTCGTATCCTTCGCAGGATGGAACATGCCGGTGCAATACACGTCGATCATCAACGAACACACGGCGGTCCGCACCGGCTGCGGGATCTTCGACATTTCCCACATGGGGCAATTCATCGTCAGCGGCCCGACGGCGGCCGCGTGGCTCAACGGACTGCTTACGAACAACATCGCCAAGCTCGGCATCGGCCAAGGGCAATACACGCTGATGCTCAATGAAAGTGGCGGGGTGATCGATGATCTGATCGCTTACCGGTCGGGTGAAACGGAGTTCTTCCTAGTGGTGAATGCATCAATGATTGACGAGAATTTCGCGTGGATGGATGGACGGCGGGATGAGGGAATTTCGCTGAAAAACGAGAGCGACGCGTGGGCCGGGCTAGCGATCCAAGGGCCGGACGCGGTGAAAGTTTTCGAAGCGGTGTGTCCGGGTGAATCACTGCCGCCGCGCAACGGGATGATGATGACGACCTGCCGCTCCATCGCCTGCCGGACTGGCTACACCGGCGAGGATGGCTTTGAGTTTTTCTGTCCCGTCGCGAAGGCGACCCGCTACTGGGACCGCTTTCTAGCAGCCGGGGCAAAACCCTGCGGCCTTGGTGCTCGCGACTCGCTGCGCTTGGAAATGGGCTATCCGCTCAACGGCAACGATCTTTCCCCAGAACGCACGCCGATCGAGGCGGGGCTTGGAGTTTTCTGCGACTTGGAAAAAGGCGACTTCATCGGCCGCGAGACGCTCGCCCGCCAGAAGGCCGAGGGTCCGGCGCTGAAACTAACAGCGATCCGCTATCTGGAAAAAGGTGCCCCGCCGCGGGCGCATTATCCGGTCGTTTCCTCTAACGGTGAGGTAATCGGCGAGCTGGCGAGTGGGGTACTCTCACCGTCGCTGATGACCGGCATCGGGATGGCCTATCTGCCAACGGAGTTTTCGAAAATCGGCACGCAGCTCAGCATCGAAGTGCGTGGGAAACATTTCCCGGCGGAGGTGGTGAAGAAGCCGTTTTATAAGCCGGCTTGATCGCCGCTTGGGGGTGGCTTCGGCCATTTTCACCACTGATTGTGCTACTTTGAACTGATTCCACTGAAAGGGTCGGATTGGATTTCAATCATCTTTTAGCCTATCCGGGAAATTGAAACCGCGAATGAACGCGAATTGACGCTAATTTCCAACCAGTTCCAAATATCTACAGCTTCACCCTGGCGATGAATGATACAAGTTTCACAACCTTCCCACTTTAGAGTCTTATTCGTGTCCATTTGCGTTCATTCGCGGTTTCTAGATTTAGTCTCTTCAAAATCAGTTCAATCAGTGGTCCCATCTTCCCATTATGGATCAACGCTCCAGCCGGGCTGCGCCGTAGTTCCCGAGAGGGGCCAATAGATCGCCGTCGGTTGCCCGAGTGACATTATCGAAGCGCAGGCCCGCCGCGGGGATGGGCCATTGGTCGGCTGCGGCGGCTTGCGGCTCCGCAGCGAAGAGCGAGTGCGAATTCCTCCCGATGAGAAGCCCGTCTAACCAACTCAGCGCGGTGGGATTCGAGGGCAGCGGCAGGTCACTTTCCGAGAGGAAGGTGCCTTCGTCGCTCAAGCGGAACCGTGCGACTGCTGCGTCTGCTGCTAGAAACAGACGCCGCCCGCCAGCGGTGGAAACGCTTTGAGAATGTGCTACGGGGAGACCGGTGATTTCGAAGGCGTCGAAGCCATCGCAGGCACTCACCTGAAGCTGCGGTTTCCCCTCAGCATCCGTCCCGCGGGTGAAGGCGAGAAAGCCCGCGCGGTCCAATTCGCTGACCGCGAACAAGGTGCCGGGAAGGTCGATCCCAGGCCGCGCCACCGGCTCACCGGTCGTGCCTACTTCCACGACGTGCACCGATTGGGGCGGCTGTGCCGTGCTGTTTTTCCAGTCGGAAGTGCCCACCACGACTAGCCCATCCGCCGCCAGATAGACGCCGTTAGTCACTGTTTCTGCGGTGCCGATGGCGACGGGCTGGCCGGCCAGCGGGGCACTTGCTTGGGTGGTGTCGAAAACTAGCAATTTTGGGGTTTCCTGCGGCATCCAAGTGATGGGCATGGCATTGACGAATCCGGTGGCGCTGAGCGAGAGTCCGGTCGTCAACGTCGGCATGACGCTGGGAGCAAGCAACCACAAGGGAAACGGGCGGAAGCTATTTTGAGAACCGAGCAACACGGCGGGGCGATGCTGCCTAGGCCAGAGAAAGTTAGCGCCTGAGACTTGGGCACCGCGATCCACGTCTGCGACACACGATCCCAGCAAGGTCAACGTCGGCAGGGCGGATAGGCCATAGACGTCAAGACGAAGCTTGCGCTGAGGTTCGATAGCGCCGCCATCAACCACGCCGAGTCCAAGATCCCGGAGGACAAAGAATTTCCCCTCGCTGACGGCGGCGGCTTGCACTCCGCCGTCACCGAGATCGACTTCTGCTAGAATAGCCTCGGTGTCGTGAGAGGGAGAAACCCTCACGGTGGCGCGGCTGAGGTACGTTCCCCCGGATTCGATTTGGAGCAGGTGTGTGCCCGCGTCCAGCACGCGATCCACCGGCCAAGCCAACGACACTTCCGCTAGAATTTTTGGCAAATCCCTATCGGCGATGTCCGCCGCGATGAGAGCTTTTTGAGAAATGGAAACCACGGCATTTCCGATCATGGCTGAGCGACGGGCATCGAACTCATGCTCGATCACGCCACGCTGTTTGAGATCACGAGCCACGAGGTCCAGATCCAGCAACTGCAACACCGGCGTGGGTTTCCAAGTGTCGTCCTGGAGGATCGTCAGCGGGATCATCACCAAGCCGGCGTCTGGCAGAATTTTGAGGGCTTTTTCATTCCAAGCCGCTTCGCTGCGAGTCCCCCGATTGCCGAGATTGATCCGCCGCAGCAGGGTGGGCGCTGCGGGATCGGCGACATCGAAGAGCGAGGCTGCGAGGGTGCCCGATTCCCAGCCGACCGAGAACAGCAGATCGCCGATGGGTTCGAGAAACGTGGACCAGCCGGGCACTTCGAGATGGCCAGCGACGATGGGCTTCGCGGGATCGCTGAGGTCCACGACCCACAATGGATCAGTCCGACGGAAGGTCACGATGTAGGCCTTATTTCCTGCAAAACGGCTGGCGTAGAGCGTCTCACCCGGGGCAAGTTCCAGCTTACCTAACAACGGATTTCCCGCAGCAGCGGCGGCTGTCACCTGGAAATTTTCCAACACGGTGAGCGGCGGCGACCAAAAATTCAGGGTGCGGCGTTTTTCGGAAATCGTCGTGAGAACGCCGTTGCTCCACTGCAATTTGAATTTGTCCAAAACGAGCCCGGCGGTCCGCACGGGAATGGCCGTCATGGAGGCCAAGCCACCCGCGCCGAGACTGAAAACGCTGACTTCCGAGTTGGCCTCGCCCTTCAGCCGAGTCAGCGCGACGGCCAGCCAATCTCTGCCGGCAGCAATGATCGGCTTATTTCCTAATAACTGGGCTTGACCGGCAGCAAGCGGCGCTTGTCCGGGCGAGATGTGCCACTGGGTGACCGATATTTTCGAGTTCCCGGACGCCAAGCTCCAACTGAACGGAGAATCCGGCGGCTCGGTGGTCACCAGCGCGAGTTTGTCGCCCACCATCCGGCTGTCCGCAAGCACGCCCGGGACATCTTGCTGATGCGTGATTTGCACCCCGCCCTTGGCAACGGTCACCATCTGAATGCGGGTCGCAGCCGCTGCTCCGCCGGTGACGCGGGTGAGCAAAACAAGGCTGCGGGAATCACCTGAGCCAGGCAGCAAATAGAGATCCTCGCCCACGGCAGGAAGCCGCAATGTGGCCACCAATCTCGGGTCGGCGGGAACGGATAGATCGAGTATTTGCAGGCCGCGCAGCTGGTTAAAGAAATAGACCGTGGTGCCGTCCGTCTGCCAAATGTCGGCCTCGACGGGGGCCGCAGTGATGGCCGCCGCCGCATTCGCCGCGGTGGAGGTGACGTTGAAATTTGAGGCTGATAGATCAGCCAGCCACAATGGCTCAAACAGCAAAGGCACCGCCACGCTCTCGCTAAGCTGCTCGCTCAAGCTGGGGGTGAAGTCACTTTTGCCGCGGTAGAAGCTATCCGGAAATTTTCGCTGCGGCTTCAGTTCCGCCGCCACCTCCTCGCGCCCGAGTGCCCGCCAGCTTGTCGCCAGCCCCGCCTTGGGAAGCTTGAATGCCACGCGTCCCTCGCGGACAGTCTGGGTGGCCACCTTCCGCCAGCCGCCGGGGCGATCATAGCGCTGGAGAGTCACCACACGGATGCCGGGCGGGACCACTGCCGTCGCGGTCCGCTTTTGGATGGATACCGTTAGACTTAGCCGTTTGAGCGCTCCGGGAGCAGCCGCCAGAGGGGATGCGGCGGCGATTAGAAGCAACCCGACGAGACTGCCTCGCGCGATGATTTTGAGCGTGGCGGCAGAAAGCAATTTTCCAAAGTTCATGATTTCAGGAAGTGGTGAAGTGGTTAGAAACGGGGGTCACTGAATACTCCGCCGCCGAGGCGAGGCGGGTTTCGCGAAAAGTAATTTTTTCACCGAATCGGCGGAATCAAGGATCCGAAGTTTGCCGCTGATTGACAATCCCAAAGAGGTTTCCCAAACTCTTGCCGCCCGATGTTAGATCTGCATCCGAACGCTTAAAATCATGAATACGCCTAACGACCTCCGCTACGCCACCTCCCATGAATGGGTCCGCCTTGATGGCGAGATCGCCACCGTGGGCATTTCCGATCACGCCCAGGAAGAACTCACCGACGTGGTTTTCGTCGAGCTCCCCGCAGTGGGCCGCACGGTGGATGCGGGTGACCCGACCGCCGTGGTGGAATCCGTGAAAGCTGCTAGCGATATCTATGCGCCGGTGGGCGGCGAGATCGTGGAAGTGAACCCAGAAGTGGAGGCCGATCCGTCGCTGGTCAACACCGACCCCTACGGCAAAGGCTGGATTTTCAAACTCAAAGTGAAGGATGCGGCGCACGTCACCAAGCTGATGGATGCGGCGGCTTACGGCGCGCAAATTAGCTAGATTTCCCGATCAGCAGACCCCGCCCGCTCCAGACATAGTTCGCGCCGGAAATCACCGTCAGCGCGACGGCGGCCCACAGGAAGGCGGGTTGCAGCCAGCCGCCTTCCCACGCCGGGCGGGCGAGATTTCCTAGCCATTCGAGGACGGGCACTTGTTTCTTGGCGTGCTCCGCTGTTAGCCAGATCAGACCGGTGATTAGATAGGCGAGTTGGAAGGTGGTTTTCCATTTCCCCAAGCCGTCGGCAGCGAGGACTTGGCCGGCTTCGATGGCGATTTGACGCAGGCCGGTGACGAGGAATTCGCGGCCGATGATCAGCGCGGTGACCCACACCGGGCAGAGTTTTTGTTCGGTGAAAAACACAAACGCGGCGCTCACCAGGATCTTGTCCGCCAGCGGGTCCATCAGTTTCCCGAGCGGGGTAACGAGGCCCATTTTCCGCGCCAGCCAGCCGTCCACGAAGTCGCTGATGGCTGCGACGACGAATAGCAGCAGCCCGGTGCCATAGCCGGTCAATGAGCGTTGCGAAACCGCCACCACAAAGGCGGCGGTCATCACTAGCCGCGAAAACGTGATCGCATTCGGTAAGTTCACTCGCGCAATGTGGGAAATGCATGAGCGGATGGCAACAAGGGGTTGCGCCGATCCGCCAATCGCCCTACATCCTCCCCCGCCTATCCAATGGCATCTTTATTATGAGCAATAGCGATTTCGGACTTATTGGTCTGGCCGTCATGGGCCAGAATCTCGTTCTCAACGTGGAATCCCGCGGCTTCCAGGTCTCGGTGTATAACCGCACCACTTCTGTCACCGACGAGTTCGTCGCCAAGCATCCCGACAAGAAACTCGTCGGTGCGAAGTCGCTCGAAGATTTTGTGCAATCCCTCTCCTCGCCACGCAAGGTCATGATCATGGTCAAAGCCGGTGGCCCGGTGGATGCGGTGATCGAGTCGCTGCTCCCGCTGCTAGATAAAGGAGACATCATCATCGACGGCGGAAATTCGCTCTACACAGATACCGAGCGCCGTGACAAATGGCTGGGCGATCTGGGCTTCCGCTTCATCGGTGCCGGCGTTTCCGGCGGTGAAGAAGGTGCCCGCAAAGGTCCGTCGATCATGCCCGGCGGCCCGGCCTCCACTTGGGAAGTGATGAAGCCGATCTTCGAATCCATCGCCGCGAAAGTGAATGACGAGCCATGCGTTTACCACATCGGCCCAGGCGGCGCGGGCCACTATGTGAAGATGATTCACAACGGCATCGAATACGGCGACATGCAGCTCATCTGCGAGGCTTACAACATTTTCAAAGCCGCTGGCTTCGACGCCGACGACCTCGGGGAAGTCTTCACCGACTGGAACGACGGCGACCTCGAAAGCTACCTCATCCAGATCACCGCCGAGATTTTCAAACAGAAAGATCCGGGCACGAAAAACGCGCTCGTCGAGCTGATCCTCGACACCGCCGGTCAAAAGGGCACTGGCAAATGGACCATCATGAACGCTGTCGAAAATGGCGTTGTCATTTCCACCATCAACGCCGCCGTAGAAGCTCGCGTTCTTTCCTCAATGAAGGACAAGCGAGTCGCTGCCAGCCAAATCCTCGAAGGACCGAAGCCGGTGATCGACATCAAAAAGAAGAAGCTCATCAAGAAAGTCCACGACGCGTTGTTCGCGTCCAAGATCATTTCCTACGCCCAAGGCCTCGACCTCATCGCCACCATGGGTGCGGAAAAAGGCTGGGATCTCGACCTCTCCAAGATCGCCGCGATCTGGCGCGGTGGCTGCATCATTCGCGCCCGTTTCCTCAACGACATCACCGAGGCATACCGCACGGATGCCAAGCTCAGCAACCTGATGTTAGCGCCGTTTTTCACGGATCTGCTCAATGAGTTTCAGGAAAATTGGCGCGAAGTCATCTCGTTGGCGACGCTAGCAGGTATCCCGGTGCCGGCGTTTTCTGCCAGCCTTGGTTACTACGACAGCTATCGTAGCGCGGTCCTTCCCGCCAATTTGCTGCAAGCTCAGCGCGACTTCTTCGGCGCCCACACCTACGAGCGCACCGACAAGCCGCGCGGCGAAATGTTCCACACCGACTGGCCGGAAGTCATCGGCTAACACTTACCGCCTTTCGGCCTAACCGCCACCGCCATGAGCACTCTGCTAGACATCATCCCCGACGTTTGCCCCGAGCTTGGGACCGAAGTTCCCGTGTCCGCGATTGATCGCGAGCTGCGGAAACTTTGGGAACAGGACGAGGCGCGGACCAACGCCTCGCTGATGAACCTAGTCGTTTACTCGGAGAAACCCGGAGCCTTGATCGCGAACTCGGAAATCATCCGGGAACTCACTCGCGATCACGCGTGCCGGGCGATCCTCGTCGGCATTGATCGAGACGAGCCGAAACCTAACATCCGCGCTTGGATCACCGCTCATTGTCATTTGGCCGACGGCCGGAAATCGGTGTGCTGCGAGCAAATCGCCTTCCATCTAACCGGCCGGGTGACCGGGCGATTCCGCAACACGGTCTTCGCCCACCTCAACTCGGACCTGCCGCTGATCTTCTGGTGGCAAGGCGAGCTTTCGGAAATCCTCACCGAGCGACTGGTCAGCGTGATGGACCGACTCGTCATCGACAGCTCGGCGTGGGCCGATCCGGCGGCCTCGTTCGCGATGATTGAGGAAACCTCGCAGGCCAATCCCGAGCTGGTGATTCAGGATCACGCATGGACGCGCTCGTGGCAATTTCGCGTGGGAATCGCCAGCTTGTTCGACGACCCGGCAGCCCAACAAGCCCTGCCGAGGATCTACCGAGTCGAGATCATCTATCACCCCGACCACCGCAACACCGCGCTCCAAATCCTCGCTTGGCTCGTCGTGCAAGCAGTCTGGAAAGACCGTGAATCCACCGATCCATTTGCCTACGAGTCCGCCACCGGGGTCGAAATTTCCGTAAATCTAACCGCCGATGCCGCCGTGCCGCCGATCGCGTCGGTGATCATCCGGGCTGCTAACACCACAGTTCAAGTCACTCAAAAAGCCGGTGCCTCGCACATCGAGCGTCACGTCGAATCCGCCGGCTACAAGGCGACTTCGCTTTCCCCCATCGACCCGACCACCCCCGCCGAGCTGGTCGCGGTGCAACTCTCCCGCGGCGGGAAAAATTCGCTCTATCAAAAAATCCTGCCGCGCTTCCGGGCGATGCTGAAGCCCAGGAAATGATGCGCACGCCGGTTCTCTACGAATCCCACTGCCACACGCCGCTGTGCAAACATGCCTTCGGTGAGCCGGACGAATACGCCGCCGTCGCCCTCGCACGCGGCTTCAAAGGCATCACCTTCACCTGCCATTGCCCGCTGCCCGATGCCTTCTCCGCCAGCGTCCGGATGGCTCCCGCACAGTTCGACGACTACGTGGAAATGATCGCCGCCACCCGCGCCGCGTTCGCCGGTCAGCTCGATGTGCGGCTCGGGTTAGAGAGCGATTTCTATCCGGGCGTCGAGCCGTGGTTAGAAAAACTCCACGCCCGCGTGCCGCTCAGCCACGTGCTCGGCTCCGTTCACTATCAGGTGAGCGACTACCGGAAGCTCTACTTCGCGGGCGATGTAAAACTCTATCAGCAGCTTTACTACGAGCACCTCGCCCTCTCCGCAGAGAGCGGGCTGTTCGACACGCTCGCCCACCCGGACCTCATCAAAAACGAATCCCCCGCCGAGTGGGATTTCGAACGGATGCGCCCCTGCATCGAGCGTGCGCTGGACCGCATCGCCGCCACTGGCGTGGCCATGGAACTCAACACCAGCGGCGTCCAAAAAGCGTTGCCGGAAATGAATCCCTCCCCTTCCCAACTCGCCATGATGCGCGAGCGCGGCATCCCAGTAGTGATCGGTGCCGACGCCCACGTGCCTGAGCGGGTCGGCGATGGTTATGTCACGGCGCTAGAGCTGTTGGAAAAAGTAGGCTACGAGGAAGTCAGCTTCTTCATTGATCGCAAGCGGCAGGATGTGCCGATCCACGTTGCGCTGGATTCTTTGCACGTAGTCTAACCCTTTAGGGTGTCTTTTACGCGGTAATGAAGACACCCTAAAGGGTTAAACTACAAACGGCCTAACGGGCACCCCGCGTTCCGCGAAATGGCGCTTGGCCTCGCCGACGGTGTGCATCCCGAAGTGGAAAATGCTGGCTGCTAGAACCGCGTCAGCCTTGCCCGCGTCGAGCACATCCACCATGTGGTCGAGATTTCCCGCACCGCCGCTGGCGATGACCGGAATGCCGATGGCGGAGGATACGGCGGCTGTTAGCTCAATGTCGTAGCCGGCCTGCGTGCCGTCCGAGTCCATGCTGGTTAGAAGAATTTCCCCGGCGCCGCGACGCCAAACTTCCTTCGCCCACTCGACGGCATCAAGTCCCATCAGCGTGCGCCCGCCGTGGGTGAAGACTTGCCATTTGCCCGGGCCTTGCCGCTTCGCGTCGATGGCGACGACGATGCACTGGCTGCCGAAAGCCTTGGCTCCAGCATCGACGAGTCCGGGGTTGGTCACCGCAGACGTGTTGATGCCGACCTTGTCCGCACCGGCCAATAACATCTCGCGCATGTTTTCCACGCTGCGGATGCCACCGCCGACGGTGAGAGGGATGAAACATTTCTCGGCAGTGCGTCTAACCACATCGACCATCGTGTTGCGGTTGTCGGACGAAGCCGTGATATCGAGAAACACCAGCTCATCGGCCTGCTGCAGGTTGTAGGCGATCGCGCACTCCACTGGATCGCCCGCGTCAATGAGATCCACAAAATTAACGCCTTTGACGACGCGGCCATCGGTCACATCAAGGCAGGGAATGATTCGTTTCGCGAGCACGGGCGGAGGTTTGAGAATGAGGCTGCAACAATCAAAACAAAACGCCCGGCTGCACGAGGCGGCCAGGCGTTTTGGTGAAATTCGGGAATCGGACTGGATCAGTCGAGTTTCGGCTTCCCAACGCGGCGGACCGCACCGAAACGCTTTTGGAACTTGTCGATGCGACCTTCAGTATCGACGAACTGCGCGAGTCCGGTGAAGAACGGATGGGAGTCGGAAGTGATGCCGATCGAGATGAGGCTGTGCTCCACGCCATCGATGACTTCCTTTTTCTCGGAGGTCTTGGTCGAGCGGGTGATGAAGCGTTTGCCGGTAGTCATGTCAACGAAGACGACCGGATTGTATTTCGGATGAAGGTCCTTTTTCATGGGAGTAGAGTGCCAGCCACGTTACCGACGCGGCGGGACGCGGAGAATCGTCAAAACCGCCCGCCTGTCAAGCTGGCATCGCAGGCCATTTCTAATGTGTCGTAAAAATTGGAATTTAATACTTGCATAATAATAGTTCTGGGTTGGGATACCTCGCTGTTTTTTTGAGTCGCTTTTGTTGCGGGGGCGTGTAGGGTCGCCCCGTTATGGCAATTACCACGAAACGTACCAGATTCTCACGTCGCCTTCCCGACCATGTCACCGACGAGCTTTGCAATGTTCTAGCGGAAAAAAAGGTCTTCGGCTTCAACGATCTTTTCGAACGCGTTTTCGCAAATCTCAAGGTTCGCAATGCCGTCAGCGGTGGGGAAGAAATGCTCCGCCTGCGTGCCTATGAAAAACTTCAAAACCTCGTGACCCGCGGTCTTGTTGAGAAACTCGGCAAGGAATACAAGGGCACCGGCCGCGTTCACGAAGCCTCGAGTGCCTACGCCGCAGCCCAAGAAGCTGCCGCCCAAGAGGAAGCTTGATCCAGTTAGATTCTTACAAAAACCCGCGCCTGATGAAGGCTCGGGTTTTTTTTCTCCCTATTTCTGACTCGGCTCGTTAAGACCGCTGCGTCTGCCCGTTGAATTATGCCACACGACTATCTTCCCGTTCTGTTCCAAGTCCTGATCGCAATCGGCTTCGCCGTTTCCACGCTCTCCCTGAGCGTGGTTTTCGGTCGCTCGGGAAAGCGCAATGCCACCAAGGACAGCGCCTACGAGTGCGGCATGTTACCGATCGGTGAAGGTGCGCCGCGGTTCTCGGTGAAATTCTATCTAGTGGCGATGTTGTTCGTGATTTTCGACATCGAAGTCGTGTTCATGTATCCATGGGCCGTGCAATTTCGCGATCTTGTCGCTCAGGGTCCGACCGCGCTGGTGAGCATGGCAGGCTTCGCAGGAGTTTTGGTTTTCGCCTACGTTTACGCGCTGAAAAAAGGCGCCCTGAACTGGAAGGCATGAGGCTGGCGGGCGTTTGCCGGTTCTCTCAATGCACCTGAAACACTCATGCCCGGCATGAGGGGAATTGACACGCATCAGGCTTGAATCCTGCTTCCTTGGGGCACAACTTCCGCCGACTTTGGCCGTGGCCGAATATCTCCAAAGCAATGGTTTTCCCGATTCAACTTCCCAATGACGCTCCTTTCACCGCCGAGCAACGTGCTTGGCTGAATGATTTTCTGACGAAAGCCCTCACTCAAGGAAGTTCAGCGGCAACAACTAACGGACCGTCCGTGCCAGTGACCGTTGTGTATGGCTCGCAGACTGGCACTGCGGAAGGCCTTGCCAAGAAGCTTGTCAAGACGCTGAAAAAGGGCAATTTCGAAACGGAGATCCACGACATGGCCACCTATGATCGCACCCGTTTGGCCAGCGAGAGAAATCTTCTCATCATCACTTCCACTTACGGTGATGGCGAACCACCTGACACCGCGACGGATCTTCATGGCTGGCTGATGAGTGACTCCGCGCCGCGACTCGATGGCGTTTCCTACTCCGTCCTCGCGTTGGGAGACAGCAGCTACCCGGATTATTGCAAGTGTGGCATCGAGTTCGACACCCGCCTCTCTGATCTCGGCGCGAACCGCATTCACTCCCGTGTCGATGTGGATGTGGATCCCGACAAGCCTTACGCGCAATGGTCCGCCGGTGTGTTAGCAACTCTCGCTCCGAGCGGCGCAGCGGTCCCCTGCAGCGACGAAGTTACCGCAGAAGCGCTCAAAGAAGGCTATTCCAAGAGCCGCCCTTTCCCGGCTCCGGTGGTGCAAAACTACAATCTCAACGGCCCGGGCAACAAACAGACCCATCAGATCAGCTTCTCGCTGGAAGGCTCGGATCTAACTTACGAGGTCGGTGACGCGCTCGGCGTCTATCCGTTGAACCCGCTGGAGGTCGTCGATGAAATCATCGCGAACTTGCCCTTCAAGCCGAGCGACGTGCCGACTCCTGACGGCGGCGAGGTTTCACTGCAAGAAGCGCTCATCCAGCACTACGACATCGGCTCGCTTAACAAGTCGATCATTCAAAAATGGCAGGCAAAAAGCGGCTCGCCATTTCTCCGATCGCTGATCGAGGCGGATGACAAGAAGGCCTACGACGATTTCTGCTGGGGCCGCGATCTGATCGATCTTGTCATCGACCATCCCGCGGATTTCACCGATGCGGAAGAGTTCGTCGCGATCCTGAAAAAACTCCAACCGCGCCTCTACTCGATCGCTTCCAGCCCGCGGGCGCATCCCGGCGAGGTCCATCTTTGCGTGGGGATCGTCCGCTACGAGACCTATGGCCGCAAGCGCGGTGGGATCTGTTCCACCTTCTTTGCAGACCGTCTGGACGGCGGGATAAAGCCGCGAGTTTATGTGCATGGTAATAACGCGTTCCGGCTGCCGCCAAGCGGCGATACCGACGTCATCATGTGTGGCCCCGGCACCGGCATCGCGCCGTTTCGCGCGTTTCTCGAGGACCGCAAGGCGACGGCTGCGAAGGGCAGAAACTGGCTATTTTTCGGCAATCCTCACAGCGCCACCGACTATCTCTATCAGGACGAAATCGAGGGCTACATCGCCGATGGTACGCTCGCCAAATTCGATGTTGCGTGGTCGCGCGACCAGAAGGAAAAACTCTACGTCCAACATCTCATGGTGCAGAACGGCGCGGAACTCTGGTCGTGGCTCAGCAACGGAGCCGCCTTCTATGTCTGCGGCGACGCCTCGCGGATGGCCAAGGACGTGGACCAAGCCTTGCTCAAAGTCGCCGAAGAACACGGTGGCCTAACACCCGATAAGGCGGTGGCGTTTATCTCGCAGCTGAAGAAGGAGAAACGCTACCTGCGGGATGTCTATTGAGCGTGGCGGAGCCACGACACTCGTGTGGTGGTGCCAATGGGCGGAGAAAGGAAGCGCGCCAGTGGTACTTCTCTTTCACCCCTCATTGGCGGGTGGACAAGAGTGTCCACCCTCCTTGCCTAGCGCCTGCGCGTTTGCTCCTCAATGAAGATTTCCGCGAGCCGGAAGCAGCGGCGGGAAAGATCTTTTGCATCGTTGTCTCCGATGAGCGCGACGCCTTCCTCGCTGACTTCTGCCAGATAGATTTTCCACGCCATCTTGGTCAGCAACTCGGGATCCACTTTCGGGCGTTGCGGTTGATGAGGCTGCGGCGCGGGACGGGGCTGAGGAGCTTCAGCGGACTTCACCGGCTCTTGGACTGCGATGGTATAAACTTCCTCGTTAGACGGTCCGCCGCCATTCTGAGGGCCGGCGGATTGGCCTTTGCCCTTGCGGCGGCGGCGCTTCCGCTTGGGTCCGTCCGACTGGGATTGGCCACCACCGGCAGACTCGCCCTCGAGTTCCGCCCAATCGTTTCCAGCTTGCTGAGGCGCTTCGAAATCGTCCACACGTTCAGGCGCGGCGGGCGCGGGAAAGGGAATGCTGAGAATCTCAGCGGCAGGCACCTCAGGAACCGCCGCCTTGGCCACTTTCTTGGGCCGCGGGGTGGAAACCCGGCGGGCACGCGGCACACTAACGGCTTCTGATTTCACGGAAATTTCGGGGGAGTCTGCTGTTTCTTCGCTCATATTGCTGCAAAGGAGCAAGCCCGCCAATGCGGCGGGCGTCGAGAACATTCAAACGTCACAAGCGTCGAAATTGTGGGCGGAAATCCAACTCACTATGCGGTAGTGGATGACCTGGCGTCCCAGCATGAACGAATTGATTGAGTCTGGAGATCCCGCGAGCCAAAGTGGTCAGCAAGCGTCGGTCACCTGCTGCGGGAAGCGAGGCGGACTGGGCGCAATTCGACAGGCTTCAGAAAAATTTTCACCATCTGTGGGGAAGGTTATCGCGAGAAAGACGAAATCGACCGGTCATTCCTCCGCCAACTGCTCCAAGATCGCGGCGAGTGGCCGGTCACTTAGAATTTCACCAACTCATTAGGCTATGTCCCGATTTACATGCTCACAAAAAAGCCCGCCTTTGGGGCGGGCTTTTCGTGAAAAGGAGTGATTCAAAAGGCTGCAAGAAACTCGTTAGAAATTCTTGATGTCGTCGGCGTTGTTCTTTATGTCAGCCGCTGCGGTTCCTGCAGGCTTGGACTTGCCATCCTTACCATAAGACCAGAGATCAAAGTCGGGATTCATCGTATCGGCATTGACTGGAGAGGCTCCTGTGGTGCCAGCAGGAAGACCCGAAGCACTGCGATATGCATATTCCTTGCCCCAAGGATCAAGGAGTTGCGTGATCACTGCTGGGACTGTCGTTACATTTGCCACCCAACCTTGCTTAGTCGCAGTGGGATCGAGATCCGCCACGTAGATGTTGGTGGCCTTGGGAAAAGCTGTATTGGAGCCAACAGTTTTCACCCATTTTTCAGGTGACCCTTTAGCTGCATAATCATATCCCTCGTAAAAAAGCGCTTGGTAGAGGGCGGGAGTTTGGGTCAGACCGGTAGCTGTATTACCAGTCAGTGGATAACTTCCAATATCAAGCTTGTAGGCTTCCAGTGCTTTGGAAAGAAGGGCGATCTGGACGTTGGCTTTGGACTTCGCTTGCTTTTCCGTGACGTAGCCAAGACCACCAACGACGAGGCCGGCGAGGATGACGATGATGGTGATGACCGCCATCAACTCGATGAGTGTGAAGGCTGACTTGCCGGGGCGTGGGTTAATTTTCATGTCCTTGGATTTTGGGCTGAGGGCGACGATTGCAAGGGCATTACTGGTTGCCCATCGTCGAGATCATTTTAATGAGCGGTAGGAACAATGCAAATACAACTGCGCCGACGATGAGGGCGAGGATCACGATCATGATCGGCTCAAGGATGGATGTTAGAGCGGTCACGGCGTTATCGACTTCGTCATCATAAACGTCTGCGACCTTGAGCAACATCTCGGGGAGCTGGCCGGTTTCCTCGCCGACGTCCACCATGGAGATGACCATGTTAGGGAATACTCCAGAGGCTTGCAGCGGGGTGACGATGGTTTCCCCTTCTTTGACGGCTTCGTGGACTTTCTCGATGGCGTGAGAGATGACGACGTTTCCTGCAGTGTCGCGAGTGATGTTGAGCGCTTGGAGAATGGGAACGCCGGAGGTGACGAGGGTGCCGAGTGTGCGCGAGAAGCGGGAGACGGCACTCTTGCGCTGTATGTCGCCGAGGATGGGCATTTTCAGCTTCAAGTTGTCGATGATCTTGCGACCACCCGCGGTGCGGCCCCAAAGATTGAAGAGGAAGACGCCGATGCCGAAGGCGATGAAGGCAAATACTACGTTGGGCACGAACAGCGGCCGGGCGAGGAAGAACTCGGACATGCCGAAGACGATCTTCGAAATGAGCGGCAACTCGGAGTCCGTGTTGGTGAACATTTCCTTGAACTTCGGCACGATGAAAATCATCAGGAAGACGAGGATGGCGACGGCGATGAACATGACGATCACCGGATAGACCATG
>JAYTLO010000245.1:0-1745 GCA_043729385.1 Akkermansiaceae bacterium | reverse complement strand
GATTCGCTGCCGTCGCCGGCACCGTGGCGGTCTGGAATGTTGCCTCAGTTAGCGCGCTCCACTCATTGTTCGTGCCGTTGTGCAGGCGGGCCTTCACTGTGGTGTAGAGCGCGGCCGGGAGCGCGAGGCTGAAGGAATCCGGCGCGGCGGCGGTGACATAAGTCGCCGCACCGGCAGCGGGCGTGCCGCCAGTTGTGTTCTGAGAATCCATCGCATTTTTCAGAATGCATGGCGAAAATGCCCGTGTTGTAGGCGTGTCAGTGACTCAGGCCGTTGGTGCCATCTCCTGTCACCGCGCGGACGACTTTTGATCGTTCTGATTTGAGCACGCCGAGGCCCCCGCAATGCGGATGGCGAGGTTCACCCAAAAATAGTCAGGCTTTCTTTTTTGCCGTGCCGCGCCGGGTTCTCACGAACTCTTCTTTGATCAACAAGGCGCTGAGTTCCTCATCGCTGGCCCACCCGAGTTGATGCCACTGGAGCAGTTCCATCATCCGCTTGTTGGGCTTGCGACCGGTCACTTCGGCCAGCAGCAGTGCCTGGATGAGCGACAGGTAGATTTGGATGCGAACGCCTTCCCGACTTTCTGCAAACCAGTGCCGGCACGGGACCAGGCATTTGAGCCAGCGGAAAAACATCTCCACTTGCCAACGGTGGCGGTAAAGTTCGATGACTTCCACGGCGCTGAGTTCCCCGTGGGGTTCACTGGTCACGAGGATCACCTCCTCCTTCATTCCTGGCCGCTGGAAGCGGACCACGCGGCGGACCCCGCCACGACCGCCGGCCCCAATGCGCACCAGGGCGTCGCCCGTAATGCCATGAGCCACAGCCTCCGGCGATAACGGATAGGCCTCCACGATTTCTTCAAGAGTCGTGGTGTTGTTCAAACGCAGCACGTAGCCGCAGCCCATCTCCTCAAGCTCGGCAAACAAGCCGTGATCGGCTCCGTAGTTGCGATCACCGATGTAGAACTCCCCGGGCTTGAGCATCCGGCGCATGGCCGCGCGTTCGCAAATCTTTCCCTCGCTGATTTCGGTCTCCACCGGCTGCAGATCGGCAAGGCGCAGTTTGACATGCAGGCGGATGGCCCGTTGTTCAACGTGTTGGTGTCGCCACTTGGCCCACTGCATTCGCGGAATGACTTTCCAGAGCGTGCTGTCGAGCACGCGAATCAACTCCGGGCTGATGCGACCGATTTTCGTACTGGGGAGGTTGCGGGCGAGGCTATTCCCGAGCAACTCGCTGAGGACAGGCTCCAGTATCTCCGGGGCGAAAACGTGCTGGGCATCTGAGAAGCCGGAGATGGCCACGGGCCCCTCAATGCCAAGGAGGCGTTGGACGCGGGGCAGTTTGGTGGCGGAGCAAAGCGCCCGCATCGACGCCGTCACCGCATTGAACAATCCGAAGAGGAACATCCCGAAGTAGGCGCGACGGTCGAGATCACGCAGTCCGTGATCCTCCCGGGGCTGGGGTGCGGTGCCACGAGCCACCTGATCGAGCACCCCAAGAAACTTCTCCAGCAGCTTCCAGCCATGCAACTGGGCTTCGGTGAGAGCGTTGGGGTCGGGTTTGGCCACCGGCTAAACAAGCCGCCCTAACATCTCCGTACAAGTGACGGTTCCGTCACATTCGCTTCAACGAACCGGTGGGATCTATTCTCAGAACACAACTGGCTGCTCGTGCGCTCTCAGTATAACCGGAGCCTCGTCGATGAAGAAGAAGTCCTCCTTTGGGGACAACTCTCA
>JAYTLO010000244.1:0-1450 GCA_043729385.1 Akkermansiaceae bacterium | reverse complement strand
GAGTATCGGGTGGCGGGGGCGCAGGGGCGGGTGGCGAAGACTTTTGGCTTGGCGAAGGTGGAGCGGTTGTTGTCGTTTGACGCGGATGTGGCGGCGGCGTGTGCGGCGTTCGGTAAGGGGTAGCGGGTTAGCGTGGCGGGGACCGTTTCGCTAGCTTTTACCCCACAGCGTATAAAGCGCTTGAGTAACTGGATCCTCCATGCGGCGAAAGTAAGTCTGCATGACTTCCGATTCGACGATGCGTTCCGCCAGACGAGCCTCGCGTTCAGGGCTGCAGTCGGCCTTATACGCCCTCAAAACATTTTCAAGTCCAAATGTTGCGGGCCATGGGCCCATCTGTGCCTTGAAGAGCACTAAAAACCGGCAAAGTTGCCGGTGCAATTGGACCGCCCTCTTGAACTCGACCAGGGTATCGATCTAAACTCCGTCATGCAGCTCCACAATATGCTAACCGGCGAGTTTGCCGGTATTTTATCGGAGGATCAAACTTTGCACGCCCTTAACGCCACCCTCGACTCTCCCCGCGTCTGACTCACGCTTGAGCTTTCAGACCCTGATGTCGTCGCCGAACTCCTCAAGCACCCGGTGGGCCCTCCACGCGAGAAATTTGCCCAATCCGCCATCCGCCTGGGAATCTTGGCCTTAAGGCAAGCAGCCGGTGAAATCGACGCCGCCACCATTCGCAATGCCTCCCAGGATCTTCTGAATGGATTAGCGCAACTGCTCCGTGAGCGTGGCACGGAATTAACCAACCACTTCTCTGGCACCCTCCAGCAGTATTTTCACCCCGCCACTGGCGCTCTCCCCCAGCGGATTGAGGCATTACTGCGCAATGATGGCGAGCTGGATCGTGCTCTCCGCACACATTTGGCGCCTGAAAATTCCACCATCGCTCAAGCCCTCTCCGCGCACTTTGGAGAGGGCAGCACCATCTTCAAGATGCTCTCCCCCACCGACGCCGGGGGCGTCAAAGCACAAATCGAGGGCGTGCTCGCCAAGGTTCTCACGGAGCAACAGGAACAGATCCTCCAAGAATTCTCCCTCGACAACAAGCAATCCGCGATTTCGCGGCTGGTGGGCGAACTCGCGTTAAGCAATGGCGCGCTGAAGACCGATCTTCAAGCCAAAGTCGAAGTCCTAACCGGCGAGTTCTCCCTCGGTCAACTGTGTTGGCGTGATGGGGCGTGGAATTGCGCTTCAGTTCCGGAAAGCCTTCCCGGAGAATTTCAAGATCTATGAGGCCGCCTGTGAGCGGGGAGAAGTGGTACCGGGAAAGATGCTGGTTTTTGAAACTGGATTTCTCACGGGCCCGAAATACATCATCAACTTTCCAACCAAGCGTCACTGGAAGGGGAAGAGCCGCCTTGAAGATATCGATGCAGGTTTACCGGCGCTGGTGGACGAAGTCGCAAAGCGCGGAATTCGATCGATCGCCATCCCTCCCCTTGGA
>JAYTLO010000243.1:0-2247 GCA_043729385.1 Akkermansiaceae bacterium | reverse complement strand
GCGCTTTCATCCAGACGAGGCGGTCGCTTCCGGGCGTTAGATCGTGAACCGGCCCGCTGCCCGCGGTGAAGGCGAGCCGGATTCTGGCGCGGCCCGCGGTGAGATCATTGCGTGCTAGCAGCTCAACCGCCGTATCATGGAAATCTGGGAGAGAAAGCGACCAGCCAAGCCTGGCGCACGCCTGTTGGAGACGTGCGAAGTGCCGGTCGGCGAACACGGCCACACCGTCGATGGCAAGCAGGGTTTCAAACAGGCCGAGACCGAGAATCGCTCCCCGGTCCGTCGGAGAGGAAGGGAGATCGAGGGAATCAAGCCATTGGCCGTTGCACCAGAGCGTCATGGGAGGTGATAGTGGCCGGGATGCATGGGTTGTAAATCTCAAGATGAGCGACGTGGAGAACATTCGCCTGCTTCCCCCTCACCTATCAATCCACGAAGTTTCTCAGGGAGAAGATGCGGACGTGGGACTCGCTGCGCGCATCGGACGGAATGACGTGTGGAGAACTTTGAACCGGGAGTCGTAAGTCGTGATTCTTAACCTCTCTTTCTCGTAAGCCACCTCCTGAATGGTGGACGATGACATATGATGCCTCATCTTTCCCGTCAGGATCCGCTTCCACTTCCACTCGGATTTCCCGCTACTCAGATAATGGAACCTCGTACCTAGCAGATATGGCTCGGCTCTCGCCCACGGCTTGCCACGATCTCCTGATCTGTCAGATGAAAACCGAAACATGGGAGAACCTGAGGGATCATTCTCGTAAAACCCGTTCAAGGAAGATTCACTCGAGCATGTGGCGTAGTGGACCACCTTGCCGTCGCGGATTTCAATGAACTGATCGCCTTGGCAACTGACAGATGAGAATGGATAATAAACTCCTTCGACGCTACCTGGAACCAAAGCGATGGCCGCAATCAAGCCGGCAACCGTGGCGGGCAGCACGACAGTTAGGAGAATGATGCGAAGTCTGGGTTTCATATGCAGGCCTGCCAAGGCGTAGTCGTAACAGGTTCCGGCGAAGGTGAAAGAGTGTTCGTCCACGATGGCGCGGGACGGACCCAAGAGGCGAAATGAATTTCGCGGTCCGTGACGGGTCAGGCTGGCAGAACGTGGGTGGCGGGCAGTTTTTTGGCTGCTTTTTCGAAGGTGACGAGCGTGTGCCCTTGGCCGTGGCTCGCGCCATGGATCAAGCGATCCACAAATCCCGGTTTGGCGGAGCTGAGGTTCGGAAGGGAAAGCACATTGATGGCATTCGGGCTGATGTTAAATCCGCTCCGTGCAGACAGTAGCGAAATCATTTCAAGGGCGTCGCTTTTGGGAATCTTGTAGAATGTTTGGAGGGCGAAGTAAGCTTCCGAGAGGACGAGATCCGAAATATTCAGCGAACCATTCCGGGCAAGTCGCCTAGTCACGAAATCCTTGGCGACTTTCGCCTGATCTGCCGGAACACCCACTAACAAGCGAAGGACCACCGAGGTGTCCAAGCTCACCTTCTCAAAATTCACGGCTTGCCTAGGTTGAGTTTTTCCGCAACTTCAGCACCCCAGCCGATCGCAATCGCTTCCTTGATCGCATCCATGTCGTGATTATGGTCTTCGCGGACATAGCGGCGGGCAATCGCCAACCAAGGCATGTTGTCGTCACTCAGCGAAACATCACGCTCGACCGCAGGCTCAGGTTTCTCATCCAGCCATTTCTGGAAGAGATCGACGGCGACCGAGCGGATCGGACGGCCTTCCATGGCGCTGCGGGCTTTGACCCGGCGGTAGAGTTCGTCCGGAATGTCGAGAGTGGCTTTCATGGAATACAGGTTCCTGTATTCCATGCCACGGGTCAAGTTGGGTTTTTCATCAGCGCGGCGGCGTAAAAGCCGTCGTAGCCGGTCGCGGCGGGTGAGACCGGGTGTTCTTCGATGAGGATGAAGCCGCCTCCCGCTAACAGTTTGTCGATGGCCGCGCGGTTTTCGGAAGGCAGAATGGAGCAGGTGGCGTAAACGAGGCGGCCGCCGGGCTTGAGCATGGCGGTGTATTTTTCCAAGAGCTCGGCCTGGATGCCGCGGAGGCGGTCGATGGCGGCGGGTTTGAGACGCCATTTGAGGTCGGGCTGGCGCTTGAGGGTGCCGAGGCCGGAGCACGGGGCGTCGATGAGCAGGCGGTCGGCGACTTCGGCGAAATCGGTGGTGGTGGCGGCGGTGATTTCCTTGGATTTCACGACCTTGTTGGCATTGGCGCGCTTGGCGCGGCGGT
>JAYTLO010000242.1:0-8651 GCA_043729385.1 Akkermansiaceae bacterium | reverse complement strand
GCTCAGCGACGGCGAGCGGATTGGAAATCAGCCGCTTAGTCTGTTGGGAATTCCTTGGACTCGGCGGAAAGGAAACCCCAAGCACGACCTCGACCCGGTGAGCGTCCGGATCGTAATTTTGCAGAACCCGGACCGCACGACCATCGCCGCGATCGCAAGTCCACCAGGCATGGGTGCGGTTTCGCTGACGAGGATTTCCGGGCCGGAGGCGATTCAAATTGCTGACCGCGCGACTGGCGACAAAGCGTCTAACCTGCTGCCGCGCACCGTCCGGTATTGCACTGTCCGGGACTCTAACGGCGAGACGCTCGATGATGGGTTGATGACGGTTTTCCATGCGCCTAACAGCTACACGGGCGAGGATAGCGTCGAGTTCACCGGACACGGCGGGATTTTGGCGACTCGCGAGGTGTTAGGACGCTTTCTCGCCTGCGGGGCGGTCGCCGCCGGGCCGGGCGAGTTCACCCAGCGGGCATTTCTCAATGGTAAACTCGATCTCACCCAAGCGGAGGGAGTGATGGATCTGATTTCGGCGCAAACCCGGCTCGCGCTGCGGGCCGCACGCAGCCAGCTCGAAGGCACCCTCGGCAAACGCACCACCGCAGCGCGCGATCAGTTGCTAGAAACCCTCGCCCACCTGGAGGCGTGGATCGACTTCCCGGAGGAAGACATCGACCCCCAAACCGGCATCCTTTTGCGCGGTCGGGTGAACTCAGTGCTCGCGGTGGTGGATTCTTTGTTGGCCACCGCCGACCAAGGCCGGGTGCTGCGGGAGGGCGTGCGGACCGTCATTTTCGGCGAGCCGAACGTGGGCAAATCCAGTCTGCTGAATCGCTTGTTAGGATTCGAGCGCGCCATTGTCAGCGACCTCGCCGGCACCACCCGCGACACCATTGAGGAGGTCGTTAATTTGCAGGGCATCCCACTGCGGTTGGTGGACACGGCGGGCGTCCGGAAGGCAACCGACCGGATCGAGGCGGAGGGGATTCAGCGCACCGTTAGACAGATCGAAGCCGCAGACCTGTTATTGGAAATCGCGGACGCCAGCAAGCCGCGACCGAGCGATACCGTGCTCCCAGCCAGCGCCGCCAAGCATCTGCTAGTCCTTAACAAGACCGATCTCGGCGAACATTCCTCATGGGGAGAAACAGCCGCCGTCCGGATTTCCTGCACCCGTGACGAGGGCTTCGAGGCACTTTCCGCAGCCATCCGCGATTCGCTCCATTTCAGCGAAGCCGACTGGGGCGAGCACGCCGTGGCGATCAACGCCCGCCATCAAGCCAGCCTGCAACTCGCCCGCACATCGCTGCACGCCGCCTTGGAGCTGCTAGACGATCTTTCGAGCGATCCCGAACTCGCCGCAATCGACCTCCGCGAAGCCCTCGACGCGCTGGGAGAAATCCCTGGAAAAGTGGATACCGAAGATCTGCTAGGCGTGATTTTCAGCAGCTTCTGCATCGGGAAATAGGTGATCGCAGCTTGGATGCGGGGTGAAACCTTTCTTGTCTATGCCGGATGGCTGATAGAATCTCCGCGCTGTGGAAAAACCCGAAGAATCACTCACCCCCGCCGCGCATACGAACGATGGCTTCTTCAAAGCCATCTTCTCACAACCGGAGCACGCTACGGCGTTTTTCAAAAGTCATCTACCGGCAGCAATCGCGGCGAAAGTGAATTGGGAATCGCTGGTGCTTATTCCTGGCTCATTCGTCAAAAGCAGCCTCCAACAGGTCCACTCGGACCTGCTTTTCTCGGTCCAAATTGATGGGCGCGAAACATTGCTGTATCTCCTGTTCGAGCATCAGAGCACCCCGGATCCGGCCATGCCACTGCGTTTGCTGGGCTACATGATGGAAATTTTCGTCAAGCATCACAAAACGCACGGCCTGCCACTGCCGCCCATCCTTCCTTTTGTTCTCAACCAAGGACCGGAAACTTGGAACGTCTCCACCGCCTTTGAGGATCTCTTTGCGCTTCCAGATGAACTCGCCGCAGATCTGCTGCCCTTTCTGCCGAAATTCCACCACGCCCTTCTCGATCTCACCCGGTGCGATCCAGCCACGGAAGAAGACGATACCGGCCTGCGAGTGGTTCTTCAGCTCATGAAACTCGCCCGGCAAAAGGAATTGCTGCGTTTCTTCCAGTGGCTGACCGCATTTTCCGCCAACGAACTGCCTGACAACCTCTTGAGCCTCATGCTGCTCGATGCTCTCCATGCTGACAGCGACCTTGACGCTGAAAAAATTTATCATAGCCTCTCGACCAACCCCGAACTTGAAAAGAATGTCATGTCTGTCGCTGAAAAACTGAAAGCTCAAGGCCGTGTCGAAGGCCGTGTTGAAGGCCGTGTTGAAGGCCGTGACGAGGGCCGTGTTGAAGGCCAGGAAAAAGGTCTTTGGATCGGTAAAATCCAAACCTTGGAGGAGTTCTTAAATCAGCCTGTTAGTCCTCGTGAGGCGTTGGCAGCCATGGATCTCGCAGAACTCGAAGCGCGTCAGCGTGAGTTGCACCGCGCGTATGAGATCCGCTTCAAGCCGAACTGAATGGCTCGCTTTCAAGCCAGATGGAGGATCCGAGCGTTGTCAAAATCATAGGGCGTTAGTTCGACCACGAGGCGGTCGCCCGTAGAGAAGACGGCCTTCGCTCCGGTGAGCGATTTCGAGAGATGCGCGAGAATGGTTTTCCCGTTAGGAAGTTCAACCCGGTAAAGCACCGGGTTGAGATTTTCCAAAATTTTCGCGACGGTGTGGATCGTGGCATCTGGCATGGCGTGAGAAAGTCTTGCCCGCACTCACCCCGACGACAAGCCTCGGGCACCGCCACTTTCGGGCCGTTTCCTGAGGGTGAATGATGACGTTGCTTGACGGAAAGCTCAGGACAAGCATGATCCCGCGCGGGGCTTCGTCACACTCGATTGACGCTCTAGATTCCCAACCTTTCTCACACCCTCCAGTCTCATGAAGATCCATTTTTCCACTGTGTTTGCCGCCCTAGGCTGCGTCCTTTTGGCCTCGTGCTACCCTTACGACGAAAGCAGAAATAAGAAGCAAGCTCCTAAGCCGACTCAGAAAACCATGACAGCTGCCGAGCAACAAAAGCTCAAGGAACAGCGGGAGCGCATGAAGGAAAAGGAAGACCTAGCGAACCAAGAAACGCCGACGGCACCCGGCACCGAAACGCCTTCCACCGCGCCTGGTGAAACCGTCACTCCTCCCACCGTGGAAAAGCGCTCGGAATACCCGGTCGCGATGAAAGCCCCTGGCAAAGAAGGCTACGTTTTGAGTCCTTTTAACAACAAACTCATCGACGTGAAAGGCATGCCCAGCGGGCAGCTTGTCTCGGACCCGACGTATCCCGAGTCGGCCAAGAAGTTCTTCCGCGTGCCTTGAGAAATTTTTGATTCCCGGTAAACCTATCTAGGAAAACCGACCGGGTCCGGCGCACTGGACCCGGTCTTTTGCTTTTCATGAAGACTGATTTCCCAACCATCACTATCCTCGGCGGCGGGCTGCTAGGCGGCTCGCTTGCCTTGGCTCTCGCCGCGCTGGAAAACCCGCCGATTGTCCGACTCTGGGCACGCAAGGAGGAAGCCCTCGACGCCGCGAAAAAACTCGGAATCACCGAGATCACCCGCGACCTTGGTCAGGCTGTCAAGGACACTAATTTGGTCATTCTAGCAGTCCCTGTCGGCGCGATGGCGAACTTGGTGACCGCTGCATTGGCAGCGGGTTTGCCTGATGGTTGCTTGATCACCGATGTAGGAAGCGTGAAACGCGTGCCGCACCGGAAAATCAGCCCGCTGTTAGTCGGTCGCGACGTCCGCTTCATCGGCAGTCACCCGATGGCCGGCTCCGAGCGCAATGGCCTTGCCGCCGTCACCGCCACCTTATTTCAAAACGCCGCCTGCCTACTCACCAATGACGACGGCGCGCCCTCCGCACAGACTGAGGCTCTAGACCGTTTTTGGAAAATGATCGGCTGCCGGACGTCGTGGATGAGCGCTGCGATCCATGACGAACTCGTCGCGAGGATCAGCCACCTGCCACACATCATCGCCGCCAGTGCCGCGCGGGTTTGCTTGAAGGACCCGTCTGAAGGCCGCTTCGGCGGCGGTGGCTTGCGCGACACCACCCGGGTCGCAGCAGGAAATCCCTCGATGTGGGCGGAAATCGTCATTGAAAATAGGTCGGCCCTCACCGGACTGCTTGAGGAAACCATCGCCGACCTGCGCGAAATCCTTGCCAGCCTCGACAGCGGCAACCAAGAACAAGCCCGGATTTGGCTCACCACTGCCAAGCAGCGACGCGACCCTCTGAACTCACCCCAATAGCCACTTTTTTTGCCCCTTCACATGTCGGAATTTCGAGTAAGATCCATTTCCAAACTTCACGCGGAGTTCAGCGTCCCAGGCGACAAAAGCATGTCCCACCGCGCCGCCATCCTCGGCGGACTTTCTAACGGCACCTGCACCATCCGCAACTTCCTGCCCAGCGAAGATTGCGTGAACACGCTCAACGCCATGCAAGCGCTCGGTGCCCGCCATCAAGTGCTGGCCGAGCTAACCGGCTATGGCCCCGTGGACCTGCGCATCCACGGTCGGTCGATGCAGCTAACAGCCCCGACCACGCCCATTGACTGCGGAAATGCCGGCACCGGCATGAGACTTCTCGCAGGACTGCTGGCGGGTCAAAATTTCTCCACCGAACTCTTCGGCGACGCCTCGCTCTCGTCCCGCCCCATGGGCCGCATCACCGTCCCGCTTGGCGAAATGGGTGCGAACATCGAGACTCGCGGCGAGACACCCGGCTGCGCTCCCCTCTTCATCCACGCCGCCAAGCTGAGTCCGATCCGTTATGAAATGCCGGTCGCCAGTGCGCAGGTAAAAAGTGCGGTGCTTCTAGCAGGCATGTTTGCCACAGGGACCACCACCGTCATTCAGCCCGCCGAAACCCGGGACCACACTGAGCGGATGCTGGCATCCTTCGGCGTGATCACCCGCTGCGAAGGCAATGCGATTTCCATCGACGGCGGACAAATGCCGCAGGCCTGCGATTTCACCGTCCCCGGTGATATCTCGAGCGCCGCCTTCTGGCTCGTCGCCGCCGCCGCGCTTCCTGGCTCGCGGTTGTTAGTCAAAGACGTCGGCCTGAACCCCACCCGCACCGCCATTCTTAAAGTCCTCAGCCGGATGGGTGCCCACATGTCCGAGATCGTCCACAGCTCCGAGGGCGAGCCGATCGGCAACATCGAGATCCACGGTGCCGCGCTAACAGGCACCACCATTTTCCTCGAGGAAATCGCCAATCTCATTGATGAAATTCCCGTCATCGCCGTCGCCGCCGCGCTCGCGCAGGGCCGCACCATCATCCGCAATGCCAAGGAACTTCGCGTCAAGGAAACCGACCGCATCACCACCGTCGTCAATGGCCTCCGCGCCATGGGTGCTGAAGTCGTAGAGTTCGAGGACGGCATGGAAATCGAAGGTGGCAAGCCACTCCACGGCGCGGTGATCGACAGTTGCGGCGACCACCGCATCGCCATGGCCTTCGCCATCGCCGGACTTTTCGCGGAGGGTGAAACCGTCATCACGAACACCGAGTGCGTAAACACTTCCTATCCGGGATTCGCCCATCACCTGGACGCTATTCTTCACGAGCGATCTAACGCCGCCGACTTCACCCTCCCAACCGTCTCCCACGCGTGAGCCAAGATCCTGCTAACAACCACCGCTTCGCCATCGCCATCGACGGTCCCGCTGCCTCTGGCAAAAGCACCCTCGCCCGCGAAATCGCCAAACGGTTAGGCCTCGTCATGGTCAACTCTGGTGCGATGTATCGCGCCGTCACTTGGAAAGCCCTCCAGGAAAACATCGACCCGTCCGATGAAGCGGCCGTCGTCGCGATGATGGATCGCATCGACATCCATTGCGGGGAAATCGGCATGACCTCCACCTGCACCATCGACGGCGTGGACCCCACCGACGCCCTCCGCGGCGAGGCGATCAATGCCAACGTCTCGGCGATTTCCGCCATCCCCGAAGTGCGGAATCGGTTAGTCAACCTCCAGCGCAACTACCTCGACCACACCAGCATCATCATGGAAGGCCGCGACATCGGCTCCGTGGTTTTTCCGGACACCCCATTTAAAATCTATGTCGATGCCGACGAAGAAGTCCGCGCCGCCCGCCGCACGCATGTGGGCGAGGTCGATTCCGTTTCCAAGCGCGACGCCGCCGACAGCGAGCGCGCCCACGCTCCCTTAATGATCGCCGACGGCGCTGTGATTTTAGACACCTCGCACCTCACCATCGAAGGCGGAGTGGATGCCGCGATCGAGATTCTCAAGCAACAAGGCCTGCCCGAGATTTGAAACCTAACACCACCATGCGCTGGGTCTATTGGCTGGGCTGGATGGCATTCGGCGCGGCCTTCCGCACGCTTTTCGGCCTGAAAATCACTGGTCGTGAAAATCTAATCACCGAGGGTCCGGTGCTCGTCGCGTCGAATCACCAGAGCTTTCTCGATCCGCCGTTGATCGGAAATCTCTATCAAACCGAGATGGTGTTCCTCGCCCGCAAGACCCTGTTTGTCGGCTTTTTCAAATGGCTCTATCCGCAATGGAACGCGATCCCGGTCGATCAGGACCGCCCGGACATGAGCAGTTTAAAAACCATCATCCGCAAACTCAAGGAAGGCCACCGCGTCCTCGTCTTCCCGGAAGGTGCCAGAACCCTCGACGGAGAAATCGCTGAGGCAGCTCCCGGCATCGGCCTCATCGCCGCGAAATCCGGCACCGTCATCCAGCCAGTTAGAATCTCCGGTGCCCGCGACGCCCTCCCCCGCGGCTCTGCTAGAATCCGCTTCGCCCGCATCACCGTCAACGTCGGCCCAGCCATCTATCTAACGCCAGAAGAACTCAAGGCAACTAGCGGCAAAGAAGACTACGAGAAGATCACGGCAAAGATCATGGGTGCCATTGGGGCGCTGTGATTTCACTCCCACCGTCTTCTTCATCGACCTCGTCCGACTTCCGCTAGAAACTGCTCGTCCACCTGCTCTCGCACCTGTATCAAACTTTGCATGATTCCCAAACTAGCCAGCCCGAAATCAGCCCGCAAGCGCACATTTCCCGGCGAAGCTACTACCCCTCCCCCGCCCCGCGTTTGGGGTTGAGTTGCCAGTTCCGCCGGATACTCTCCGCGCCTTGACCTCCATGAAGAATTTTTTCGTTCTCAAAACACTGGCGCTGTTAGCCGTCTTGCTGCCCCCGCTGGTTTCCGCTCAAGCTCCCGAAAGCGTGATGGTGGTGGAGGCCCACTCCGGGAAAATTCTAGTCGCATCTAACGCCTCGGCCAAGCGCCCGATCGCCAGTCTTACCAAGATCGCCACCGCCATCGTCGCGGTCGATTGGGCATCGGCGACGAGCACCGACCTCGGCACCGCGACCATCACGGTGCCGCAGACCATCACCCTCGTCGGTGGGCCAAACCCGATGAACCTCCAGCCCGGCGACCAGCTCACCCTGCGGGATGCACTCTACTCCGCGCTGCTCGGATCGGACAATCTAGCAGCCCTCACCATCGCCGATCATGTCGGCCGGGAAATCCTCAGCCGCCGCGGCAAGGAAGGCGATCCGGTGGCCGCGTTTGTCGGGGAAATGAACCAGCTCGGCAAAGCGTTAGGAATGACGCAATCCCGCTTCGCCAATCCCCACGGCTTGGAACGTCAGGGCGCGAAAGCATTTTCCACTGCGGCCGACGTCGCCCGGCTATCGATTTACGCCATGCGGCGCAATGCGATCACCTTCATCGTCCGCCAGAAGGAACGCCAAGTCAGCGTCACCGGCGCCACTGGCAAACGCAGCTACCGCGTCAAGAACACCAACGAACTCGCGGGCGAGCCCGGCATCCTCGGCTTGAAAACTGGGACGACCAATGCCGCCGGCCCTTGTGTCTCCGTTTGCATGGATCGCGCCCCGCTAGTCCGCCAAAAGCAAGATGGCACGAAGGGCGCCACCCCGCGGCGGCTCATCGTCGTCGTCTTAAATAACCCGGACCGCTTCTCACGCGCCCGTGGATTGATCAGCCAAGGCTGGGCGGTTTACGATCCGTGGTTAGAGGCGGGCGCTCAGGTCCAGGATCGGGAACGCGAAATGCTTAGCGTCCCCAGTCCTCAATAGAAAATTCTACTCTTATGCGAATCGGAATCCTCAACAGCGGCGGCGATTGCCCCGGACTCAATGCGGTCATCCACGGCGTCGTCGGTGCCGCTGACCAGCTCGGCTGGGAAGTCATCGGCTTCCGCGACGGCTTCGAGGGACTGCTCCCGCCCGGTGATTTCTCCGTGCTCAAGCCCAAGGACACCATCGGCATCCTCAAGCTCGGAGGCACCATCCTCGGCACGACTAACAAAGGCCACTTCGCCGCCAAAGTCGGCGCAGGCGACATCGCCGAGGTGCCACCTGAGATCGTCGCCAAGGCCAAGGAAACGATGGAGAGGTTAGAAATCAGCGCCCTCGTCGTCGTCGGCGGAGATGGCTCGCTCACCACCGGCTTGCAACTCTATCGGGAAGGCTGGCCGATCATCGGCGTGCCGAAAACCATCGACAACGACCTCAGCGCCACCGCCTTCACCTTCGGCTTCGACAGCGCC
>JAYTLO010000241.1:0-7552 GCA_043729385.1 Akkermansiaceae bacterium | reverse complement strand
GCGATGACGTTTCCCGGCACTCGTCGAGGATTCGCTGAATCTTGAGCGGCAAGCGACCCTCGACGCCGAGGCTTTCCGCCAGTCGTTCCGCCGCCGGATTGATTTGGACGACGCCGCTGTCATTGCTCAGCACGAAGACGGGGGAGGGAATCGCTTCTAGAATGGCGCTGTTGACCATGTTCGCGCGCTTCAGACTATCATCACTTTTTCCGCGCCGGAGCTTCAGCTCGGCAGCCATGTCATTGAAGGCGGAGATCACGACGGAGAATTCACTCCCACGGCTGGGTTCTGGCAAACTCAGTTCGAAATTGCCCTTGCGGATTTCCTCGATGGAGCGGTGCAAGGACGCCACCGGGTCCACCAGATGGCGGACGAGCTGGAAGTAAATCAGCGCGGCGATCGATGTGCCTAGCAGGACCAGTGTCACCACAAACAACGTGTTTTTCCCGGATTCTTCGCCCAGCCGGGCAGCTCCAGAGAACAACCTTTCCTCAGACAGGCTCATCACGGACTCCGTGAGGTCGATGATCCTCAGAGTTTGCGTGGACATGAATTGCAGCATTTTTTCTCGCTCACCGCGATCCACCGCCGTGCCGCTGAAATAGTCCTCGTAGCCGTTTAGGTAAATTCCTAGCGCCTGATCGAGACTTTCCACCACCCCGTGCCAGCGCTCTTCTTGGTCCTCGGTGGAGCGGATTATCTCGAGCTTTTCCTGAAGCTCCGGCCTGAGTTTGTCAAAAAGCGCCCTGCTAGGCGGCTGCTCCGGGGGTGGCCCGGCCAAGCGCGGGAGGTAGTTGCTATTAAGGCTGCCCGAAAGGGAGCGAAAACTCTGCGCGGCGTCGATCGCCCGATAGTCCACTCTCAGCCGCGTGTCGAATCGAGTGACGTTATCTCGCATCAGCAGTAAGGCGGCGGCCCCCACACTCCATAAAAGTAGGATGATGGTGAGCAATCCATAGAAAAGCCGGAGACGGAGCATGGGTGCGGGTGGGTTTTTCTAGTCGATCCCGAAGCGCTTCCGCTTGCGATAGAGGGTGGCTTTGTCGATGCCGAGCACCGCCGCCGCATCATGCAGCGAGGGTGCCCAACCGAGCACCTTGGTCAAATGGGCCTGCTCGATTTCGTCAAGGCTATGTTCGCCGCCGATCCCCAGATTTCCTGCGTCCACCGCACCACCCGCCGCCATGGGCGTCGGGCGAGGAAGATCCTCTGCTTCCACTGCCGTGCCGCGGGCAAGGATGGTCGCGCGCTCGATGGCATTGCGCAGTTCGCGCAAATTTCCCGGCCACGGGTGGCGCATCAACGCCGCGCGTCCGCCGTCACTGAACCCCTCAATCTTGCGCCCGAGTTGGGCGGCGAAGAAATCCAAGTAGTCTTTGGCGAAGCGTCCGAGGTCGCTCGTCCGCTCGCGCAGCGGTGGCACCGTCACGCTGATGACATTGAGGCGGTAGTAGAGATCCTCGCGGAAATGGCCCTCGCCGATGCTCTTCTTGAGGTCGCGGTTCGTCGCGGCGATGACCCGCACGTTCGACTCACGCACCTTGTTCTCGCCGAGCCGTTCGTATTCGCGCTCTTGCAGCAATCTCAGCAGCTTGGGTTGGATTTCCATCGGCAGTTCGCCAATCTCGTCGAGAAATAATGTGCCGCCATCCGCTGCGTGGATTTTTCCCCAGGTGTCTTTGACGGCACCCGTGAACGACCCCTTCATGTGGCCGAACAACGCGCTTTCCAGCAGCTCCTTGGAAAGACTCGGGCAGCTCACCGTCACAAACGGCTTGTCCCGCAAATGGCTGCGGTCGTGGATTTCGCGCGCGATCACGCTCTTCCCGGTGCCGCTCTCGCCGAGGATGAGGATCGACGCATTCGTGGCCGCAGCGCGGAATAGAATGTCGAATTCATCGCGGGTCTTTGTGTCCTCCGAGGAAAATCGCAGCGGCGGAGAAGAATGGCGCACCTCGCTTTTCAGCTCCTGCACCGTTTCCTTGAGTTTGACCACCTCGACTTGGGTCTTCAGCGCCTTTTGCGCCTTGATCAAAATCGTCCGCAATTGGTCGGGCGTGAACGGCTTTTCCAAGTAGTCAAACGCACCCATCTGGGTCGCTTTCACCGCCGTCGAGATCGACGCATGGGCGGTGAAAATTGTCACCAATTGCTGCGGCTTGAGGGCTAGGATTTTTTGTAGGATCTCTAGTCCGTCTTCATCACCGAGCCGCAGATCCAAGAAAATGAGATCGAAGTTTTCCTCCTTGATTCGGCGCATGGCGAGGCTGCCATCTTCTGCGGTTTCCACGTAGTGACCTTCGGCCTCCAAGGCCATTGAGGTGGTCAGGCGAATCGACTTTTCGTCGTCAACGATGAGAATATCCATGTAGGTTTTCGAAGTGAGAATTTGCCTGTTCCTATCATTCGGTGTGCCGCCGGGAATTTGAATAGCCAAGTTGCTAAATGCCAGCCGTTTAGATGGGACAGTAGGCGCCTATTAAGAACCCCCGTCGTGCAAAATGCTGCGATCCTTCCAGGCTTCGTGCAACATGCATTACTTTTGGCTCCATGCCTCTACTCGGTGACACCACGAAAACTGCTCAAAATGAGTAGCTTGCAATAACTGACAGAGCTGGCTTGAGAGCTGCGAGACCGTCACCACCATGAATCCAATACTCATTGCAAAAACCAATTGCCGGAACTCGAACTCGACGGTCCGCATCCTCGCGCTCGCAGCCGGAGTCGCCCTGCTTTTCATTGCAGGAGCCACCACTTCTTGCAGCACTGCCCGCGGCTTCGGC
Source organism: Akkermansiaceae bacterium (assembly GCA_043729385.1). Lineage (GTDB taxonomy): Bacteria > Verrucomicrobiota > Verrucomicrobiia > Verrucomicrobiales > Akkermansiaceae > Luteolibacter. Next base: position 4,769 of record JAYTLO010000241.1, on the reverse strand, counting down.
CAAGATGTCGAGAAAACCGGCGATAAGATCCAAAACGCAGCTGCCCGCTGATTTTAAAGCCGTCGGTCAGCGCCCCAGCAACTGATCGGCGGCATTTTTACGGAGTTCATGCCCGCCGCGTGATGCTGATGATCGTCGCCAATTTATCGCAGTTTGCCTTCAGCTGCGGGTCGTCGTCGATCTCTTCGAGCGTCCACGGTAGGCGGAAACGCCAGTTTTCACCTCCGATGGTGCCGGGATGGTTGATTCGGTCGTCTAGGCCGAAAAGCTCGGTGATCATCAAGACCGCGTAGTTCGAATTTGAGGAGAACAACGCCTTGAGCAGCCGCAGCCGGATGCCTTCAGTGTAAGGAGGCCACGGCGACTGATGGGGGATGGGGATGCTCGCGAACTCGGCGAGGATTCGCAATGTGCTGTGCGCACCACCGACGTTCCAACTGGTCTGCTCGGTGGGGCTTTCCTGATGCTGTTGGATCGCCCGCAGGCAGCCGCGCCAGATGCCGCTGACCGGATCGTGATCGTGGGTGGAATAAGTGGCGAAGGTGTTCTCGGGAAACGCATTACCGGGCGTGGGGTGGCCGTGGTCGTTGCAATCCCAGTGCGGAATCCGGAAGCCGGCGATGCCAAGATCCGCCAAGTGCGGGCGGACGTATTCGGGCACCCAGCCGAGGTCTTCGGCGATGACTTCCGCGCCTCTCGCGGCTTCGAGAATGGCGCGCAGGCGGACGTCCCCGTCGTCGCGGTTCGCCGATTTATTTTCCACCGTGTCGTCGGGCCGCAACACCCAGTGGGGCAGTTTGCCGCCGCTGATCGACGCGGCTTGCTGGTGGTCGAGTCCGATGAATTCGGAGTTGCGCTCCGGCCGCCACGGGAAGGCGTAGATCCGATAGAAACCGAGGATGTGATCGAGCCGGAAGATTTGAAAAATCCGTGTCAGACGAGTGATCCGCTTTTTCCACCAAGTGAATCCGTTCGCCTGCATGTGATCCCAGCGATAGAGCGGGATGCCCCAGTTCTGGCCCCATTGTTGGAAAAAGGCATCGTCCTGACCCATGCCCTCGGGCGGCGAGCCACCGCACCAGTCTAGTAGGAACTCATCGCGGGCGAAAAACACATCGCTCGAGTGCCAACTGATGCCGATGGGCACATCGCCCATGAGTTTCACGCCACGCTGTTGGGCATGGTCGCGCAGTGCGAGCCACTGGCGGAAACACAGCCATTGGATAAAGGCGAAAAACCCGAGCCGCCCCTCGACGCCAGCCGAATCGCGCTTGCGGAGTTTATCGACGAATGAGCGCGCGGTGCGAGGCGTCCGGGAGGCTTCCGGCCACTGGTCCCACGTCAGCGCCTCGCCGTGGATTTCCATGAGAAATCGGAACAACGTGTAATCTTCAAGCCACTCTGCCTCCAACGTGCGGAACTGGTTGAACTCTTCTAGCAGCTGCGGCGTGGCATTGCTAAATCGCGACCATGCCAGCTCTAGCAGCTTGCGTTTCACCCCGCGCACCGCCGGGTAATTCACCAACGGCGACTGGATGGCCGCCTTCAGTTGCTCGCGCGCTTTGGTAAGATCTGCCTCGGTTAGACCGGGGATTTCTCCGACCTCGCAAGCTAGGTAAATCGGATCCAGCGCCACCGAGGAAATCGCGCTGTAGGGACTCTCTTCCGTGCCGTTCTCATTGATCGGCAGGAGCTGGATAAAGCCCACCTGATGACCCGCCGCCCAGTCGATCCACTCGCGCAGGGCCAAGGTGTCGCCGATTCCGAGATCGCCATCGCGGCGTGGAGAAAAGGCGGGGATGAGAATGCCGGCGAGGCGTTTACCGGGGGCTTGCACGGGCGGGATGTTGGCAGGCGATCTTGGGTCGTAAACCCTCAATTTCCCCACGCAATCGCGTAAGTTCCTTGGGTTTTCAACGGCCGCTCGCGATGCTGAGTGACCCATGTCGAGTGCGGCAAAATCAAGGAGTGGCGGACTCCGATCCGCCATGCCCATGAGGTGCCAATGGGTTGAGAAAATCGCTTCTCATTGTCCACCCATGGGCAGGCGATTCGGAGATCGCCGTTCCTTGGCACTGGCGCAAGAGCGCCGCAGGGAAGATAGGATTTATGGAAACGTTTCCACAAAAGCGCCCGCCGGATGCACCTAACACCCGGTTTCATAAATGTGCCGGAAATGTCTTGTCATCACTCTGGAACTGGCTAATGCCTCGCCCCGCACGCTGGTTCCGGCGCGCGGGGAGTCGCATGAATGGCTCCACCCTTTTCCGGTCTTCATCGATGAGAGATTGTTGGAGGTTACACCTAACCGCTCATCGACACCGCCTGCCGCCCATCCGGGACGAGGCAGGCAATTTACTAACATGACCCCGATTGCATTCGAGGCGTTGCCACTGGCTGCGCCCCTTCACCGCGTTTTGCGCGAACTCAACTATCACACGCCTTCGCCCGTCCAGGCTCAGGCTATTCCACTGCTGCTAGAAGGCCGCGACCTTCTCGGTTGCGCTCAGACTGGAACCGGAAAAACGGCGGGATTTGCCTTGCCGATCCTCCACGCCATCCACGAGCGGCCCCGCCAAATCAAGCCCCGCCAGTGCCGCACTCTGGTGCTGGCTCCCACCCGCGAACTCGCCGGCCAAGTCGGGAAAAGCTTCAGCACTTACGGTGCGCACATCCGCTTCAAGCAAACTTTGATCTACGGCGGCGTCGGCCAAAACCCGCAAGTCTCCGCCATGCGCGGCGGCGTGGATGTGCTGGTGGCCACTCCCGGGCGGCTGCTAGACCTCATCGACCAACGCGCCGTGGATCTCTCTGCGGTCGAGTTTTTCGTGCTCGATGAAGTGGACCGCATGCTCGACATGGGCTTCGCTCGCGATGTGAAACGCATCGTTTCGTTGCTGCCTTCTAACCGGCAGTCGTTGTTTTTCTCCGCCACCCTCGCGCCTAACATCGTCGAGCTCGCGCAAACGATCTTGCGGAACCCGGCCCGCGTCAGCATCGATCCCGGCACCACCACCGCCGAGCGCATCGAGCATCAAGTCTGCTTCGTGGATCGCGAAAACAAGCGCCCGCTGCTAGAACAACTCCTGCGTGGCCAAGCCGCTGCCACCTCCGGCAAGCTCACCATCGTCTTCAGCCGCACCAAGCATGGTGCGAACAAACTCGCCAAAAGCCTTTGCGAAGCGGGTTTCCCGGCCGACGCCATCCACGGCAACAAGTCCCAAGCCCAACGCGAGAAGGCGCTCGAAAAATTCAAGAAAGGTCTAACACCCGTGCTGGTCGCCACCGACGTCGCCGCCCGTGGCGTGGACGTGAAGGACGTGGGCCTAGTGGTAAATTTCGATCTCCCGAACGAGCCGGAAGCTTACGTCCACCGCATCGGCCGGACCGGTCGTGCAGGTGCGGAAGGTCGCGCCGTTTCGTTCTGTGCGGAAGATGAGCGCGAGTTCCTCCGCGAGATTGAGAAAGTCATCAAAATGCCGGTGCCACGCTGGGACGATCATGCCTGGCACGACGAGTCCTTGGCCGATCGCCACCTCCGCATGAGAAGCGGCGGCGGCATGGTCCAAGGCGGCGGAAATCGCGGTCGCCAAGGCGGCGGCGGTGGCGGAAATCGTGGCGGCGGCGGTGGCCGTGACTACAGCCACGCATCCGGCCGCAACAACCGCCGCGGCCCGGCTTCGCGCTGAGAGCAAATTCCAAACTTTAAAGCGCCTCTTGTAAGGAAATTGGGATGATCGAGAATCACGACCCGCCATCAAATCAATGGCCGCCGATTTTCTCTAAAGCCTCCGCGACGTCAGCCGCGTGCGTTTCCTGAATCGTATTATGTCGTCCGCCCGGGATCTCCCTGAGGCGGACGATTTTTTTCTGCTCGGAGGCCAGCGTCCGGCTCATCCACACGGGGATCACTTCATCATCGGTGCCATGAAAAATAGTGACTTCACCCGGCCCGCGAGCTGATAGATCTGCGAGCCGCGCCGAGTTGTCGAAGCGATGCCAGACCAGAAACCCTAACGGCAGCCCGAGCATCGCGCGGCTCATGTCCATCGTGCTGGTGAACGGCGCGATCATCATGCCGCGCTGGATCTTGAATTCCGCAGCCGCCATCAGGCACGCGGCGCCGCCCAAGCTGTGGCCGAAAAATCGCAGCCTGCTGGAGTCTATCTTGCGGGTCCAGCCGAGTTGTTGAATCGCAAGCGGCACGCCCGTCATGAGTGATTCGCGGATGCGCCCCGGTGTCGGTGCGCCTTGGCAATCGCCGTAGCCCGGGAAATCCACCAGCAGCCACGCGTCTTGCTTGGGCGCGTGTGTCTCTAACCACTCTGACCAATCAAGCGCCAAAGTCCCGTTGCCGCCGCAGACGATCCACAAGTTCCGCGGCGACGTTAGATTGCCCTGGAGGAACGCCCGTTGGTTTCCCTGGGAGGTCTTGAAATCGATCCGTTTCCCTGAGGTCCGCTGCGCCCATTCCGCAGTCGTCTCAGCCGCATAAGGTCGGGGGAAATAGATCAGCTTCGACTGGCAACCCGCGAGCACCAGCAACGGGACCACCGTGATGATCAGCAACAAACGAGTCACTCTAACGAACCAGTGCCGATTGGCGGTGGGGCGATTCATCACTGACTTGAGCGGCATCTCGCAGCTGTGGCAATCCCAGAAGCAGGAGAGCGGACACTCCTTGCTTCTTGGAACTGATGTAGGCTTTCCCTGCTTCCGAAGAGGGCGTTAAGTCTTCTTCGTTAGGACCGCAAGGGCTCCCCCTTTCC
>JAYTLO010000240.1:0-1036 GCA_043729385.1 Akkermansiaceae bacterium | reverse complement strand
TCCAGAGGTAGCCTTCTTCCTGGAGGATGCGGGCGATGTCCGCCTTGATCTTGGAGTAAGGAGCGGAGAATTCCTCATTGCCGGCGCGGGCGGCGTTTTTGAAACGCGTGAGGAAATCGGAGATTGGATCGGTGAGAACTGCCATAACAGGTGTTTCTTTTAAATTGGTTCCTTGTTGTTAGTTGGCAGCGGCGGCTTCGGCTTCAACTTCGTTGGCCTTCTTCATGTCGCGGAACGGCATGCCAAGCTCCATGAGCAGGGCGCGTCCTTCGGTGTCGTTAGGCGCGGAGGTCACGAAAATCAGGTCGAAGCCGATGGTGCGCTTGATCTGATCGATTTCGATTTCCGGGAAAATGGATTGGTCACTGATGCCGCAGGCGTAGTTGCCGCGACCGTCGAACGACTTCGAGGAAATCCCGCGGAAGTCGCGGATGTTCGGAGCGGTGACGTTGATGAACCGGTGCATGAATTCCCACATGCGGGCGCCACGGAGAGTGACGCGTGCGCCGAGGGCTTCACCTTCACGGAGCTTGAAGTTGGCGACAGCCTTCTTCGAGAATGTGATGGACGGGCGTTGGCCGGTGATTTTCTGGATCTCGTTGACGGCGTCATCGACGGCGACTTTACGGTCCGGGGACTTGCCCATGCAGGAAGTGACCACGATCTTTTCAAGACGTGGAACTTGATGGCCATTGGTATATCCGAGGCTCTTCATGAGAGTCGGGACAACCTTGTCCTTGTAGTGCTGTTGTAGTGCTGGTGTGCTCATGTTTTTGCGGGTCAGCGCTGATTGCTCAGGCGCTTAAGCGCGGGCGGAAGCGAAATGCTTCAGCCCACTTTCTTGACGTTGGAGATATGGACGGGGCCGTCGATGGTCTTGAGGCCGCCGTTAGGCTCGGCTTCGGTTGGCTTGACGGCCTTGATGATCGGGCGGCCACCTTCGACGGTGACCTTGCCCTTGGCGGCATTCACCAGCAGCACGGTGCCGCGCTTGCCTTTGTGATTGCCTGCGATGATTTCGACTTGATCGCCTTTT
>JAYTLO010000239.1:0-2965 GCA_043729385.1 Akkermansiaceae bacterium | reverse complement strand
TTTGTCTCTCGGTCGCCCTCCGTCGTGGCGACGGGCGGAACCTATTCCGCCCCCGCAACGCGGGTCAATCCATTTTGTGGAGTTTTTGAGAACTTTTTTAGATCTACCCGCAAGTCGTTGGTTATGAATTGGATTTTCGGGATTTTTTTTGAGGAGATTGCTTGGAACCTCTACAGAATCCTTCGGAATGGGCGGAAGGTGAGTTCAAGTCGGTGACGAAGTGGCCACAATGACTCAATTCGTCCAGGAAACCACGGCTGTTCTTGGTCAGGTCTCATCCAGCCCGTCTTTGCGGAGGCGGACGGTGACTGAAAATCCGCCGGTTGGGGGAATCGAAGCCGCAGTCTCTCCGCCACAGGCCTCGATGGCGGCACGGACGATTGCAAGGCCCAGGCCACTTCCGCCGGTGTCGCGACTGCGGGAGCGATCCGGCCGATAGAATGGCTCAAACAGGCGGGGCAGCTCGTCGGGAGAAACTCCCGGGCCGTCGTCAGTCAGCGTGATCGTGACGAAATCGTCATCTTCGACTGCGGCGATGACGACTTTGACATCGGCTCCCCCGTGAACTGAGGAGTTGCGGATGAGATTTCCGATGGCTCGGCCAAGCAACGTGGGGTCGGCAATGACTGTTAGGCCGACCGGAATGTTGATTTCCGGTGCCGCCGCCCCGCCTTCGCGGGCGACGACTTCTCGAAGCAGGGGTTCGAGGGGAACTGATTGCCTGCGGGGAGTTCGGTTGCCCGCGCGAGAGAAGGCAAGGATTTCTTCGACCAGCGTGGCCAACTCCTGCGCGTCCGCATCGATCGACGACAAGTGAGGTTGGTCCGCGTCTCCCAGTTTCATCTCTAGGATTCCGAGTCCCGTGCGAAGCCGGGCGAGAGGTGCACATAGTTCGTGTGCGGCGTCTCCGAGGAACCGCTTCTGACCGGATACCAGATGATCCAGACGGTCAGCCATGGACTCAATCGCGTTCCCCAAGCTGCCCAGCTCATCATTTCCACGCGATGGAATTGAAATCTTGAATTGGCCGGCCGCGATGCCATCCGCAGCAACTGTTAGTCGGCGAATGTATCGGGTGATTCCCCAGACAAAAGGCGTCCAAAAGGCGAGGCTCAGCGCGAGCACCGCGAGTCCGCCCCAGAGCCAGGGCTTGAACTCGAAAAACATGCCCGACCCGTCCAAGCTGTTAGCCCGGATCAAGAGCAACTGGTGTCGGCGGGGCTGGCCAGGAGGACCAGGCAAAACCAAGTGCACCCCCGCCCAGTAGCCATCGCCATTTTCCCCGCGAAGCAAAAAGACAGGACGACTTGGTGGAAGGGAATCCTTAGGGCGAGGACCCATTCTCTCTCCGTCATGAGGCTCGCGAAAAGGCTGCCGGTTCTCGATGTCATCAAATGGTGGCGGTCCAACGTCGTCGGGAGAGTCACGCTCTAACTGAGGCCTACCGTTACCCGTGGGCGGCGGCGGACGGGGACGCCCGGGAGGACCAAGCGTCTGTGGCGGAAGTGCCACCTTCGTGCGATCTAACACGTTCGAGGGAACCGTGAATGGAAAGTTCTTTGGATTCACGAAGTCAAAAATGGCAGCCGCTACATTTTCCTTCTTGGCAAGAGGTTTGATCGCGCCGTTCCATTGTTGCCGCGGACGATCAATGATTTCTTCCCGCGCGGCGTCACCGAAAGTCCGCAGACGCTCGCCAGCGGAACCGCTGAGTAACGAATCCAAGCCGAGACCTAACTGCCACCCGACGAATCCGACGAAGGCCAAAGCCAAAATCATCAGGTGCAGAAACAACCATCCGAGCACCTTGGCGAGCAGCGGAAAATAGGGGCCGGATTTCATGATTTACCGAAATCAGAAGCTTCGGGCTCGTGCAGGGTATAGCCTATTCCGCGGATGGTGCGAATAAAGCGTGGGTTCTTCGCATCGTCCCCGAGCTTCTTCCGCAGGGAAGAAACGTGGACGTCGATCGAACGATCAAAAATATCGAAGCGCCGCTCGGAGACTTCCTCAATGAGGCGCTCGCGAGTTTTCACGCGACCTTTGGATTTCAAAAGCGCGGCGAGGATGGCGAACTCCAAGGTGGTTAGATCTAGCGGATTGGCACCGAGGACCACCGTGTGAGTTTCCTCACAGAGCCGCAGTAGGCCGGCACAAAGTTCGCGTGGTGTGTCGTCGTCAATCGGAACTCGTGAGCGGCGAGTCACCGCGCGCAGGCGAGCAAGCAGTTCCCTTGATGAAAACGTCTTCGGTAAATAATCGTCCGCACCGATTTCCAAGCCGACGATGCGGTCCGCTTCATCCCCCAGCGCTGTTAGCATCAGCACCGGGACATCCGATTTCTTGCGGAGTTCCTTGAGCACGCCGAAACCATCCATGCCCGGCATCATCACATCGAGAATCACCGCCTCATAGGGAGATGCGAGGGCTTCGGCAAGGCCATCGGGTCCGTTGTGGCGGAGTTCCACCTCATAGCCCATCGGTGTTAGATAGTCGCGGATTAGACCTGCGAGCTTGCGATCATCATCAATGACTAAGAGACGGCGGTGGCCTTTGGATTCCATCATTGAAAGTCTATTAGCAGGAAGCACCTTGATGCGCCCACAGGATTTACACAAATTTTACACTTTTGAGGGTGTATCCACACACGGGTTTCACACGGGAGCGGTTTCATCGCCAGTGTTCCTCCTGAGAGGGGCACCCACAATAAACTAACAATCCAACAGATTATGAAAACAAACCGTCTCCACCTGTTATTCGTCATGGCCGCTACTGTCACCGCAAGCGCCCAAGAGCCAAAGCCACCGGTTGTCCGTCGCTTACCTCCTACACAGCCGTTGCTGGTGGCGCTCGATGCCAACCGCGATGGCTCACTCTCTCCTAGCGAAATTGCCGATTCCTCTGAGGCGCTCGGCGACCTCGACAGAAACGGCGACGGCATGTTGACCCGCAAGGAACTCCTGCC
>JAYTLO010000238.1:0-10092 GCA_043729385.1 Akkermansiaceae bacterium | reverse complement strand
TTTGTCTCTCGGTCGCCCTCCGTCGTGGCGACGGGCGGAACCTATTCCGCCCCCGCAACGCGGGTCAATCCATTTTGTGGAGTTTTTGAGAACTTTTTTGAATCTAGTCACAAGTCGTTGAAAATGAGTGCTTCCTTTGCCATTCTTCGTTTGGTTTGGAGTGAGATTGGCGATTCGCAAACAGTTCGGGACCAATCCTAAGGCGCTTCGGGCAGTGTTTGGGCTTGGAAACTCCGACTTTCACCCGGTATGCTCGCAGCGATGCAAAACCTTGTTCGCGTTGAACCGATCGCACTGCTGCCTACCCAGGCGGGATGCGCTGTATTCCTGGGAGACGGGAACAAAACCATCGTATTTTACATCGATCCCGGGGTGGGGGCGTCGATCAATGCATCATTGAGCGGTCAGCTTCCACCACGACCGCTAACGCATGATCTTTACTTGCTAACACTCCAAACGTTCGGCGCGAAAGTATCGCGAGCAGTGATCGTGCGGATGGATCAGGAGATCTATTATGCCCGCCTGTTTCTGGAGGCTGAGAATGAGATCATGGAGCGAAAAATCGTCGAACTTGACGCGCGGCCCTCTGATTGTCTTGCGCTGGTGGTGCGCTGCGGTGCGCCGTTTTATGTGGTTAGAGAACTGTGGGATACGCTGGATGATATGACGAGTGTTCTTCGCGAGATGCGCGAAAGCGGCGGCCAAGACGAGAACGAACCACCGGACTTGGGCATCCTTTGAGTTTTCCCGAATCGCCGCTTGCGGCGCTGGCAAGCAGTTTTAGGATATTTCACCATTATGAGTATCTCCGCCCCATCCCTTCCCTCCTACTTCCATGAGGAAATCTTGCTGCACCCCGAAAACCGTGGGTTTCCTCCGTTCGACTTGGTCCGCCTTCTCGGCACCGTCTTCGCGCCGACTGAGGGCTGCCGAGTCTGTATCTTAATTGACTTCGATGAACCCGAAGCATTTATCAAGGATTACGCATTCCTCACGCTGCCGGGGTTTCCGGTGCAAAAGAAAGCCCATAAGCATTTCTATCTAGGGCTGCAACAAGGTGCCCTTGATGAACTCGGAATGACAGGCGGCGAGATGTTTGCATTCCGCTGCACCCACGGCTCGAATCTCGATCTAGCGGATGACGTTTGGGACACAAAGGGCAAACTCCTCTCGCTTGATGCAGACATTTACCCGAACTACGACCTCATTCTATGCATCTCCACCTTCTCTGCGACGGCACCTCTAACGGCTAAGTGCAAACAATATGGATTCCGTGGTGCCACACTTCACGGCCTCAATGATGTGATTCTTAACTCAGGTCTTGCGGTGGATTACCACGAAGTGTCCGGCGATGCGGAGCGACTGCGCCTTGCGTTGACGAATGCGAACTCCATCGAAATCGACTTCGCTTTGGAGGATGGCCGGGTTCTAACAGCTTGGCTCGGACTCGGTGGCCAAGATGCCCAAAAATCGCACGGGCTTTGTTTAGGACGAACTCCAGACATTGCGAACCTTCCCGCAGGCGAGGTCTATTTCGTGCCTAACGATGCCCGTGGCCAATTCCCGATGAAGTATGAGGATGGCACGCTTGGCGTTCTGGACGTCGAGAACCGCTGCATCATCCACTCCACACTCATTCAGGGAAATCAGGCCACCATTGATGCGCACAATGTCCGTCTAGCAGATGATCCTATGACTGGCACCCTTGGCGAACTCGGCTTCGGCACGCAGGTGCTTCCGGTATCGGGCGCAGATATTCAGGATGAAAAAGTACTAGGAACCTGCCATCTGGCCACCGGACGCGACGACCATCTCGGCGGCGACATCCTGCCAAACATGTTTAAGACTCACGCAAACTCGACCCACGACGACATTCTCTTCGCCCCTCACAAGACTCCTAACTTTAACATCAGCCAAGTCCGGATGAAGCGCGGTGCGCAAAGCGAAATCCTCATTGAGAACTTCCGTCCGGCACGTTATCTGATCGACGCACTTGCCGCTGATAGATAATCGAACCTACAATTCCCCCTCATGAATCATTATATTCCCGCGTTGATCGCCATCTCCTCCGTCTCGCACGCCTGGGCCGTTGAAAAACCTGCGCCACGCTCACTGTTCAATGGCAAGGATCTCAGTGGCTGGACTGGCGGCGGCTATGTGGTGGAGGATGGTGCAATCGTCTGCACCCCCGAGGGGAAAAACCTAATCACCGAGGAATCGTTTTCGAACTATATCCTCGAGTTTGATTTCAAACTTCCGCCGGGCGGAAACAACGGGCTTGGCATTCATTACCCCGGCAAGGGTGACGGCGCTTACACCGGGATGGAGATACAGATACTCGACAACTCAGATGCGAAATATAGCGACCTGAAGGATTATCAATTCAATGGCTCGCTCTACACACTGGCCCCGGCGAAGAAGAGTGGACTTAAGCCCGTGGGCGAGTGGAACCATGAACGAGTGGTCGTTTCGGATGCTGGTCTGATGGTCGAACTGAACGGAGAAATCATCCTCCGCGCGAATCTCGACGACCTCAGCGCCCGCAATCCCAAGCATGAAGGCGCGAAGCGGCGCGCAGGTCATATCGGCTGGTTTGGGCATGGCGACCGAGTCGCATTCCGAAACATTCAGATCTTGGAAACTCCGCCAATGGCGAACACGGAAGGAGTGATGGCCGCTGGTTTTAAGCCGTTGCTCAATGGCAAAAACCTCAATGGCTGGAAACATGGAAACAGCACGGAATGGACCTTCGCCAATGGAATCCTCAAACACAGCGGCCGCGCGGGCGAGCCTTCCGATCTCTGGACCGAGAAGGAATACGGCGATTGCACGCTCGTCTGCGATTGGCGCTGGAGCGGCAAGGGCCGACTTAAAATGCAGCCAATCGTGCTGCCAGATGGCACTCCCAAGCCCGGCAAAGATGGGAAACCCGAACTCGTGGAAATCGAAGATCTCGACAGTGGAATCTATCTACGAGGAAACATCGCGAGCCAGGTGAACTTGTGGAACTGGACCGTCGGCTCGGGCGAGGTTTACGGCTACCGCACGAACCAGGCGCTGTCCGCCGAGGTGCGCGCACATGTCACGCCCAAGATGAAAGCTGATCGACCGGTGGGCGAGTGGAACCGGACCATGGTCACCATCAAAGGTGACCGTCTCACTGTTGCCCTGAATGGCCGCGTGGTGATCGATAACGCCCAACTTCCCGGCGTCCCGGCGAAGGGAGCCATCGGCCTGCAACACCACGGCTCGGCTATCGACTTTGCGAATTTCTGGATCAAGGAACTCTAACTGGCTACAAATTTCGGGCTTTCCCTAAGCAGCCGACTACGACGTTTTTGGGAATTTTTAAGCGGATTAAATTTAACCGCGATCGCGTTATTTCATATCAGTAGTTGCGGGGTAGGGTCTTCCCACTCCCCCACAACAAATGACTAACAACTCCTCCCCCCGAGTTGTGTGGCACCGCGGTATGACATTGGTCGAACTGTCGGTTGTTATCACGATTCTCCTTGCCCTGACATCTATCATCTTCATCGGCGCGCGAGCCTGGAGGCGTGGCGGCGATCGCGCCAACTGCGTGCTAGCGCTGCGCAGCGTGCAAGTCGCGACGCGCTCCTATCAGAACCTTTACGGCTACAGTTATGGCGGCCAACCTAACGCGGAAAACGGCAGCCAAGACATCGCCGAGCATCTGCTTGCAAGAGGCTACATCGCAAATAACAGCTACCGCCAAATCCACGGCGTGATGCCATGCCCGGCAGGTGGTTCATACACTTGCGCGGCGCCGGATGTGTTTCCGCAGGCAGGCCAGCTCTACATGGAGTGCTCACTCGGCGGCTCGGACGAACACGTACCGACTTCTCACGCGGATTGGTAATTGCCTGCTTGGCAGCGATTCAAATCCGGGTGAAGGATGGCCTTTACAATGAACTACCGCGAGGCGATTGACTGGTTGTTTGCGACCCAGATGTTTGGAATCAAACTCGGGCTCGATGGACCGCGCCAGTTGCTCAAAGACTACCTCGCCTACCCGGCACATGGAGTGAAGGTCATCCACGTCGCGGGGACCAATGGCAAAGGCAGCACCTGCGCGATGATCGACAGCATCGCCCGGGCCTGCGGCCAGCGTTGCGGGGTTTTCACCTCGCCGCACCTCATCGACTTCCGCGAGCGGATCCAGGTGAGCGGCGAGGAAATCCCCGATGAAGCATGCGCCGCGATGCTCACCGAGCTGCGGGCTTTGTGCGAGCGGATGGAAACGCATCCGACGTTTTTCGAAATCACGCTGGTGCTGGCAATGCGCTGGTTCCGCCTCCGTGAGTGCGAGCTGATTATCCTAGAAACCGGCATGGGCGGAAGGCTCGACGCCACCACCGCAGTGCCCGCGGACGTGTGCGTGATCACGCCCATCGGCTTGGACCACATGCAGTGGCTAGGTGACACCGTTGAGGAAATTGCGGCGGAAAAGGCTGGGATCTTCGTCAGCGGGAAACCGGCGATTTGCGCACCCCAGCAACCAGCGGCCCAGGTGGTGTTAGAGCGGGAAGCCAACGAGCGGCGTTCGCCCATCGAGTTCATCGCGGAGCCGCTGTTAGGCTACCCGATGGCCCTAGCCGGCGAGCATCAAACGTGGAATGCCGCGCTAGCAGTGGCGGCGCTCCATCGGTTAGGAATCCCTCTCAGCTCGGACAGCGTCGCCTACGGTCTCCGTCAAGTGAGCTGGCCCGGGAGATTCGAAATCATCCGCCCGGGCGTCGTCCTCGACGGTGCCCACAATCCCCAATCCGCCGAAGTCCTAGCAGCCACTTGGCGGCAAACTTTCGGGGAAACAAAGCCCGCGCTGCTCTTCAGCGCGGTCGGCGGCAAGGACATCCGCGGCATTCTTGAAATCCTCACGCCGCTGGCTGCGAGGATTTTCCTATGCCCGGTGGACACCCCGCGCGCCGTGTCGGCAGAGGAACTGGCCACGTTCCTTCCGTTAGGCGCACCGCCGCACGAGACGTTTCCCAGCTTTCAAGCCGCCTTTGCCGCAGCCACCGCCAGCGGAAACACGATTCTGATTGCAGGTTCGCTGTTCCTCGTCGGCGAGGCGCGGGCTTTTCTAACGAGCGGGAAATTCCAAGCAAGTTTGCAGTGACAGGTGATCACATGCCCAGAGAAGCGGCGATCTCTTCTTTCGAAAGTGCACGATCCTTGTTCTTGTTGAACTTCTCGAAGTTCTTCGTCGCGGCTTCGATGTCCGATTCACCCGTTAGATATTCATCCAACGTCAGCGAACCGTCGTCATTCTTGTCCTTCGCTTTCAGAACCTCATTCACCGCCTCACGCTTTTTCTCACGAGCGGCTTTCTCTTCCTGTTTCGCCTTCTCCTTTTCCTTGGCCTTTTCATTTCCATCCTGCGCGGCTCCTGCGGCAGCGATGGATAGTGATAGAGCGAGAGTGGCGATGAGTGCTTGTTTCATGTTGGTTTTTTGTATGGGGGCTGACGGTGAACGCATTGATGGTTTTACCGACTTGAACTTGATTGCCTCCGCGATCCGACATGTCAAGGGGTTAGGTTTTTGATCTCTGAATCACTATTACAAATGAGAGGACTCGCCATCATCAGCGGGCGCTCTCGCCCGCTAGAGCGCGTGCCAGAGGCGATGGAGAAAGCTCGTCATCACCAGCATTGCGCAGCGAGTTCACCGTGCCCATCGGGTCGAGCCGGTTGAGCGAGACCGCCGCATAACCGGCACCGATGTCCACCCCATCGCCGGTCCGCATTTCGAAATGCAGGTGCGCCGGATAGTAGCCGTTCGCCGTGCCGACGCTGCCCACTTTTCCGCCGCGTGGGACAAGCGCCCCCATGCCCACGTCGATGCGGTGCAAGTGGGCATACATCGACTGCAGCGCTCGCCCGTCCGCCGTGCGGTGCGCGATGACGACGAGTTTCCCCCAGCCTGGCGACGGCTCACCGGCGTAAATCACCAGCCCATCTGCCGTGCAATATACCGGATCGCCAAGGTCAGTGTTCATCCCGCCGATGCCGTTCAGATCATCGCCGGTGTGGTGACCGCCGCGCTTCTCATTCATTTCCCAAAATTTTTGGGCGTTGTAAACCAGCCCCGCGTGGTCCGATCCCATCGGCGGATCGAAGCGCAACGCCCGTGGGATTTGCGCCGTTTCCCAGACTGATAGAAAATGGAAGCGATGGTCCGGCTCACCGTTCGCGGGCATCGGCAAGGGTGGATCCGCGTCAAGATCCGCTGGCCGCCGCAGCAGCATAAGGCCAACAATCCCGGCCAGCGCAGCGACGGCGAGCAGGATCAGGAGATTAGGCGACCGGAGATGCACGGCGCAGATCCTGCGAAGGCGGTGGGTAATATTCAAGACCCTCGTTTCCGCCTTTCCATCTTTGACAATCCCTTGCCATCACGACAGTTTCCCGCCGCGAACCCGCAAACATCAATATTATGGCCTACGATCTCATTGTCATCGGTGGCGGCCCTGCCGGCTACGTCGCCGCCATCCGCGCTGCCCAACTTGGAAAAAAAGTCGCTTGCGTCGAAATGGACCGCGCTGGCGGCACCTGCCTCAACTGGGGCTGCATCCCGACCAAAGCCCTCCTCAAAAACGCCGAAGTCTATCAGATGCTCACCCACAAGGCGGCTGAGTTTGGTTTGAAATTCGAAGGACTCACTTACGATTGGTCCGCCGTGATCGGTCGCTCGCGCAAAGTTTCCGACCGCCTCGCCGGCGGCATCGAGTATTTGCTCAAGAAGAACAGCATCGACTACGTCCGCGGCTTCGGCTCCATCGAAGGCACCGGCAAGGTCAGCGTGAAAGCCGCCGATGGCTCCTCGCAGATCCTTGAAACCAAGGACATTTTCATCGCCACTGGCTGCAAAAGCCGTGGCCTGCCGCCCCTCCCTTTCAACGGCAAGTCCGTCATCGGTTCCAAGGAAGCGATGGTCATCCCACAGCAGCCCAAGGAAATGCTGATCATCGGCGCGGGCGCGATCGGCGTGGAGTTCGCTTACATTTACAATGCCTTCGGCACCAAGGTGACCCTGATAGAAATGGCCCCCCGCATCCTTCCGGTCGAGGACGACGAAGTGGGCGATGCCTTGGAAAAATCCCTCATCAAGCAGGGCATCCGTTGCCTCACGAACACCAAGATCACCGCGATGGTGGACAAGGGCACCCATGTCGAACTCACCGTCGATGGCCCGAAGGAAAAAGGCGTGCTTAGCGCGGAGGTCTGCATCGTCGCCATCGGCATCCAGCCGGTCCTTCCCGGCGGCCAACAACCGAAGCTCGACGACCGCGGCTACATCACCGTCGGTGACCGTTATGAGACTTCGATCCCCGGCGTGTATGCCGCGGGCGACATCACCGGTCCGCCATGGCTCGCCCACGTCGCCTCGTTTGAGGCAGTGCAAGCAATCGAAGGCCTCTACGTCCCAGGTCACAAGCCGCGCAAAGTCACCAATTTCCCCGGCTGCACTTACTGCCACCCGCAAGTGGCTTCGGTTGGGAAAACCGAGCGTGCGCTCAAGGCGGAAGGCATCGAATACACCGTCGGGAAAATCCCGTTTGTCGCCATCGGCAAGGCCATCGCTGCCGGCGAGCCCGACGGATTTGCCAAGCTCCTCTACGGCAAGAAACACGGCGAACTGCTAGGCGCGCATATCATCGGCGAGAACGCCACCGAACTTATCGCTGAAATGGGCCTCGCCCTCGACCAAGAGCTCACCAGCGCAGAGATCCACGCCACCATCCACGCGCATCCGACGATGAGCGAAGTCATCCACGAAGCCACCCTGGCCGCCGAGGGCCACGCGATTCACTTCTGATAGGTCCATCTTCAAGGACCGCGAAATTTATTTCGCCCGTTTCCGTCCTGCGCCAGCCTGGACGGAAACTCTGCGGAGAAGATTGCTCAAGAAGCCACCCATGACAGAGGATCCATCCCGCTGGAAATAGGGTCAGTTTGAGATTTGAGTTGGACCCGTAGTCGGTCACCAATTCATGTTCTCGCCGCGGGTGTCGATGTGGGTGAAATCCCAATAACCCCCGACCCCGCCTTTGAAGAGGCCGCGATCTCGGAGATTGCGCGCGGTGGCTGTGACTTGCGAGGCCCGTGCCGCGAATTTCACATCCACAGCCACGTTTGCCTGATGCCAAGAACGGGCTTTCGCGCCTTCGCAGTGCGCATTGTAAGCGGGGCTACGATAGGCGGAAACGACTTCCACTTCCTTGACGTTCATTTCTAAGGCGATGCGGTCCGCGACCCGCAGAGTGTAGCCCATGCGGGTCCACCAGGCTTTGGGCGGCAGGGTGTTCCAGATGGCACCCCTGTTCTTGGCGTGAGCCTCAATCACTTGCGCTGGCGAGATGGCTTTGAGCTTTAGATTCCAAAGGTAGCGGGTGTATTCCGGCAGCAAAGAACCTTGGTTGCGCGCCCAGTCTGGATTCAGATCGGTTAGGTCGATCCGCTCCCTTTGCGGGCTTGGTTGGCTGCGGGATTGGGTGGGTGCAGTCACTTTCGGCGCGGCGGCAGAGGTAAAGGCGCCTGCGGAAGTGGAGGAAACCAGCAGCCCGAGACCGGCCAAGCCAAGGCCGCTGATGACGCGGCGGCGGTCAATCGAGGATTCTTCGATGCTGGAAATGAGGCCGGACGCGGCAGGAAATGTCATGTGGGATTGTGTGAAAGGATTACGACTGCCACAGCGGATAGCGTGCCGAGACGCGCGGTTTTGCCGTGGAAAGTTTCGGGATTCCCGTGGAACAAAGCAGACGAAGCGAGACCGACAAGCAAAAAAGACCCGCCATTCTGAAACCCGGAACTGACCGAACTGGAGACTCTGACGTCAAAACATAGAGCCAAGGAGGTCTTCGCTGGAGGGCATTGAAGACCACTTCGTGGTGATTGCCGCATTGGTTTCCTCGAGCTTCGATAATTCTGAACCACCAGCCCAGGCCTGATCCGGCTAACCGCTTCCGGGCTGCCGCAGGAGGCGAGGTGGAAGTTTTTCTCCGTCTATCCCGATGAGAAGCCAGCACGATGCAGACACTCGCCAGCGCCGATGCCGCCGTCCTACAAGCTCTATACTGCCGCGCGTGAAGATTTGTGGAAACTCTTCTAGCGGAATGATGGCGTGAAAGTCTTGGGGAGCACACGCGCCCTCGCGTGTTGTCTTCGGCGCCCCCGCCAAAGACTGCGTCTGCCATCACGGGAGCTTGGTGATTGATTCAACGAAATGCGTCCGAATCCCGAAAATTCTACCGACCCCATGAGGCTCCCCCGTCGAAGACTGGCGTCTCGGGTGATCGGGCGACGTTTTCGACGAGGGCGTCGAAAACGACATGCGAGGGCGCATGTCCTCCCCTTGAATACTTCGCCTCCTCCTTAACCGTTTTCACAAATCCTGATGCGCGGCAGTATAACTACCTCCGGCATGAAGCCGGAACAACGGCGTCATTGTCAGCGACGGCATCGAGCACGATTTTCTGGAATTCAACTCGGGCACCAAAGCCACCATCTTGCGCGTCGCGCGGAAGAGCCATCTCGTTGTTTGAGGAACACGTTCATTACGAACGTGTTCCGTGAATCCTAGAATTTCTCAGCAGCCGAGGTTTTGAGCTCTTTAAGCTTGGAACGGTCGGGCGCGGCACCGCGGGCTTGGTCGGGCTTGCCGCCGCCTTTTCCGCCGGCGAGGGCGGCTAGATCGCGGAGGAGATCGCCAGCTTTTAGGCCTTTTGCTAGGGCGTCCGGGCCGCAGTGGGTGGCGAGGTGGAGTTTTTCTCCGTCGTCCACGATGAGTAGGGCGGGGCCGGCGAATTGCTTTTTCTTGAGGCCGTTCTGGAGTTCTTGGAGCAGGGACGCATCGGATTCGAAGGAGACGATGATGGGTTTTCCTTCTTTCGTGGCTGAGTCGATCAGTTCGGCGAGGGACTCGTCTGCGAGAGAGGCGGCGGCGGAGGCTTGGAGCTTTTTGAAATGCTTCTCGGCTTCGACCACGGCGTCTTTACCGGCTTCAAGGGCGGCGCGAACTTCGGTTAGAGCGGCGTTGACGTTGCCGATGTGACCGGCGGCGAAAAGGG
>JAYTLO010000237.1:0-1778 GCA_043729385.1 Akkermansiaceae bacterium | reverse complement strand
ACAAGTTGACCGGGGACATGGGTTACACATCTAACTGGGCGGATGCCTTGGAAAAATGTGTCATCGATGGAACAAAAACAGCAGTTTGTGAGTTTGGCGGGGAGCGGTCATTTTACGGTGACGGAGCTTTGCGGGCAGTTCGGAATCTCGCGCAAGACGGGCCACAAGTGGCTCGCGCGCCATGCCGAGGGCGGGATGAAGGCGCTCGAGGATCGCAGCCGCGCTCCCAAGTCCGTGACCTGCCGCACGACCCACGAGGTCGAACGGCTGATCTGCACCGAGAAGCGGCTGCATTCGACTTGGGGGCCGAAGAAGATCCATCAGGTGCTCCTGACCAAGCATGGACTGGAATCGCCTCCCGTGATCAGCACGGTGGGCGAGGTGCTCAAGCGCCACGGATTGGTCGCCGAACGAAGGCGCAGGGGTGCGGTCTTCAAGGTGGAACGTGGCTCGCTAACGGCTCCGGAACGCCCCAACCATGTGCTGGGGGTGGATTTCAAGGGGTGGTTCCTAACGGGAGACGGGCGGCGTTGCGATCCGCTGACGGTGACGGACCTGCACAGCCGTTTCATCCTCAAAATCGACGCGCTGGAAGAGGCGAGGACTGGCTTTGCCAAGGCGGCGTTCCGAGCGCTGTTCCGCCGCCAGGGCTTGCCGGAGATCATCCGGGTGGACAACGGGGCGCCCTTCGCATCGCAGGGGCCGGGGGGCTTGAGCAAGTTGAGCGTGTGGTGGATCGGACTGGGGATCGAGGTGCAGTTCTCACGTCCCGGCTGCCCGCAGGACAACGGCTGCCACGAGCGGATGCACCGGACGATGAAGGCGGAGTGTTGCAGGCCGCCGAGCGTGAACGGGCAGGCCCAGCAGCAGCGTTTCGACCGCTGGCGCAAGGAGTTCAACGAGGAGCGTCCGCACGAGGGCTTGGGGATGCGTTTGCCGGCGGAGGTCTATCACCTGTCGGCGAGGCGGCTGGACGAGCGCGTCAAACCGCGGCTCTATCAGCCAGGGGCGGAGATCAAGCGGGTGGACTCGGCGGGATTCATCGGTCTGGAGGGTGGCCGAGGCTATGTGGGGGAGGCTTTCATCGGGGTGGATGTGGCTTTGGAGAGAAGCGAAACCAGCGACCTGATCGTGGTGCGATATGCGAATGTGCGGCTCGGACAGCTCGATACGTCCGCGAAGCCGAGGCTGCTTCCCGCATTTTCCGACAAAGGCTGGGAATGCAAGCCGGTCGCGCCCGTCGGCAATTGAGTTCGTCGCGTCAAAATCCCCGCCGCCATGGGGGCCAGCCCCCAAACCCCCGGAGTTTTGCGCATCGAGCCAATGGGGTGGAGTCTGGTGGATCGTGCGGCAAGCAAGCCGCCGCACGATCCTGAAGCGCGGGGCCCCTTTGGCGCCATCCGCCGCTCCGGTTGCTCTCCAGCAGAGCCGTATCCTGCGGATGACCCGGCGAGGTTCTCAGTCCGCCTCACGCCCCGCAATGCCAATCGAGAGGCGACTTCCCGGCCGCCGGGCCTGCGGCCCGGATCTAACCCATCAAGATGGCTCTTGCCGGGCGTCAAAACGCCGCCTAACAAACAGGAAACTGTAACCGATGTTGTCGGTCAGTTTGTAACCCATGTTCCCGTTCGCACCAGCGACCAGTTGAAAATGATCACCAAGCTCATCGCCGGCCGCTCGGTCCTCGGTAACAACCGCCAGATTTTCTTCTGCCAGATCGGAGGCTACGACAACCACGAGACACTCCTCAGCGCCCAGGCAAACCTCCTCGATGAACT
>JAYTLO010000236.1:0-31328 GCA_043729385.1 Akkermansiaceae bacterium | reverse complement strand
CTCGCGGTTTTCGCGCTCTGCGCGCTGGAGTTCGTAGGACAATTGCAGGCGCATCCAATAGCCGGCTTCAATGCCGAAGTAACGACTCAGACGAAGGTCATATTCGGGCGTGCAGCGTCGCTTGCCCTTTTTCATTTGGCTGAGGTGAGTGGTCGGAATACCGGTCGCCGCAGAAATCACGGTTTGGGGTTCATGCCATTCATCGAGAGTTTCGCCTAATGTTTCGGCGAAATAGTTGAGCAAGAGAATAGTGTCGGCCTCGGTTTTCATGATTTTTAATGGTAGTCGGCGATCTTCATATTGCTTTCAAGCGCCGTCTAACTGCCTCTAGCGCCGATTGGCTAACTGCAAGTTTGAAGTCCTTGCGATTGCGGGGATGATAGATCCGGAAGGATTCGGTCGCACCGCCTTTTACCGAAACGGCGAGCCAGGCCGTGCCCACTGGCTTTTCGTCCGTGCCACCGCCGGGACCGGCGATGCCCGTCACCGACACGGCGATGCACGCACCGCTTGCGCGGAGTGCTCCTTCGGCCATCAGGCGGGCGACGATTTCA
Organism: Akkermansiaceae bacterium; assembly: GCA_043729385.1. GTDB lineage: Bacteria > Verrucomicrobiota > Verrucomicrobiia > Verrucomicrobiales > Akkermansiaceae > Luteolibacter. Next base: position 30,774 of record JAYTLO010000236.1, on the reverse strand, counting down.
CTCACCGCGCCGTGCGCTTCGAGTTCCTCCGGCGGCACGCCTAACATGGCGGTCTTCGCCTCGTTCGCATACGTCACAAAGCCATGGGTAAACACCTCGCTCGCCCCCGGCACATTGGTGATGCGGTTAGAAATGAGGCCACCGGTGCAACTCTCCGCCGTCGCGAACTTCATGCCACGCTCTTTGAGCAGGCCGACCACGGTCTTTTCCATGGAGGCACCATCGTCACTAATTAGATTTGGTGAAAATCTATCAAGTGCGATTTCCCGGCCTTTCTCCAGTGCCGCTGCATCGCCGATCAAGCGCAGATCGACTTCCCCGATGTGGGCGCAGTAGCCGTATTCCAATCCGGGAACTGTGCCCAGTAGGCTATCGATACCGTCATGGAAATCACTCTCGCCGATACCCGTGAATTTCAGCACCAGCGCGTCGCGGAATGATTCCACGCCGGCCAAAGCTGCCAACCGTGGCACGACCTCGTGATGATACATCGGATAGAGTTCTCGCGGCGGGCCGGGCAGTAGAAACACCGCGCAGTTAGAGCTGCCATTCAGCCGCGGCGGCACATAGATGCCGGGCGCGGTACCGTTCGGATTCGGAAGACAATCCGCGCCCACCGGGCAGAGCGCTTGCTTGAGATTTGCATCCACCATCGGCTTGCCACGGAGGGCGAAAAAGTTCTCTAACGACCGCAGCGCCGCTTCATCGGTGATCAATTCGATGCCCAAAACCTCGGCGGTGATTTCGCGTGTTAGATCGTCGCTGGTCGGCCCCAAGCCACCGGTCACGATCACGGCGTCCGCCCGGCCGATGGCTTCTTGCAACGAGTCGCGGATGGCATCGCCGTCCGGCACGGTGGTCTGGCGGGAAATCCGCAGGCCGAGCTTGAACAACTCGCGGCCAAACCACGCGCCGTGGGTGTTGAGCGTGTTTCCTAGCAGAAGTTCGGTACCGGTGTTGATGATTTCAATTCTCACGGCGCGAATCTGCGGCATCCCGGCAACGACTCAAGATCTGATATTCAGCGCACAATCCGGCCAGCCATCAGCCACAGCAGCGCGGGCATCAGCAAGCTCAGGCCGATTGCCCAGCCTGGCGCGGCGTGGCCCGCCTTGCCGATCGCGGCAAACGTAAATCCCATCGGCACGCTGCCACATGCCAGCGCCACCGCGAAGCGGCGGAACGGCATCCGTACCAGACCCGCCGTGCACGAGATGACCTCTGGCAAAATCGGCAATGCTCGCGACAGGGCCACCACCCAGCCACCGCTTTTCGCAAAAAGCCGTTCGCCCTTCTCGAAGTCCCGCTCGCCCAACCAGCGGCGGGCAAATTTTTCTCCGAACAGCCGTCCCAAGCCATAGCCTAACACCCCAGCGGCCATCAGCCCGGCCGAGGAGATCACTCCGCCTAACAGGGTGCCATACACATAACCCAGCGCAGAGATCACCATGGTGCCCGGCACTGGCAATGCGAGGTCACTGATGAGCAGGGAAATCCCTGCTGCCCACGCCCACGGACCGGCGGTTTCGAGCCATTTCACGCTGCCGGCGAAGGTGAATTGATCGTCCCATTTCCCGCCCCAGATCAGCCACGCTCCCAAGACGAGAGCGGCCAGCGCCACGAACCACAAAACCAATCGCATGACCGAAGATTGGGGAAAATACCAACCACGCCGAGCAACTTACTTGGTCGTTTCGGCCGTCTTTTTATCAGCTTCCAGCCTGACTTTAATGCCATCAATTGCGGTGGCCAACTTGGTGCCTGGAGCGAACGCCTTCGCGTCGTCCATCGCCTTGATTGCCTCGTCGAATTTCTTCATCTTCCCGAGGATCATGGCGCGGGTCATCATCATTTTTTGAGTTTCCTCGGTGTCGAATCCACCTTCCTTGAGAGCCTTATCCATCACAGCGAGTGCTCCGTCGTGGTCGCTCTTTTTGGAATAAGCACCCAACTCACTCTTGATGGCCGCAAGCCGGACTTTCACCGCCGCCGCCTTGCCGAATCCAGTTTCATCCTTGGGGTCGGCGGCTTTGATTTGCTCGGCCACGTCACCATAGAAGTTAGAAATCATCTTGTCCTCCAAGCCCATCGCTGCCAGCGCAGCGGCGAGAGCTTTGGCTTTTTCCACCCCGCTGGACTTGGCAGCGGTGGCGAAAGATTCATCACGCGCTGCCTTCTTTGCGTGAAGTACGTCGAGGTGTTTTACATACGCCTCTGGGCCACCTGGCTGATAGCCGGTCGCGGCGAATGGCTTACCTTCCGCATCAGTTAGTAAAATAGTTGGGTAGCCGTCGATCGGGTATTTTTTCTCAAGCTCCTCATTCTGCTTGAGCGTCGCTGCGGAAAGTTTGGATTTATCTTTTGGATAATCTAACTCTACCAAAACGAACTTATCCTTCACCCCCGCCTTGAACGGGTCCTGGCTGAAGACTTCTTTGTTGAGCTTGATGCACCAGCTGCACCAATCGGAGCCGGTGAAGTCGATTAGCAAATCCTTCTTGGAGGCCGCGGCTTCCTTCTTGGCTGCCTCAAAATCCGAGGACCAACCTTCGCCACCGGCGACAGCGATTCCAGAGCAATACAATGCCACCAATGCGGCACACGTTCTTACGATTGGTTTCATATTCATGGTCCGCCAAGATGTCTCGAAAACCGCCGGGGTCGAGGGGAAATTCCCGCAAATCAGGCATAGCCTAGCCACGGACCTAACCACCGCTCGGCCTCTTGCAGGCTGATCCCCTTGCGCTGGGCGTAGTCCTCGATCTGGTCTTTCTGGAGTTCTGAGAGGGCGAAGTAATGGCTGTCTGGATGCGAGAAATACAACCCGCAGACCGCAGCTCCCGGATGCATCGCGCAGCTTTCTGTGAGTGTCACGCCAGTCGCCTCGGACGCACCTAGTAGTTCGAAAAGCGGTGGCTTCTCGGTGTGATCCGGCTGCGCGGGATAACCCGGCGCGGGACGGATTCCCTGATAGTTTTCATGAATTAACTGGTCATGAGTGAGCTCGTCCTCCGTTTCATAACTCCACTCGACTCGGGCTTGGTGATGGAGAAATTCCGCGAAGGCTTCCGCGAAGCGGTCGGCGATGGCCTTGACCATGATCGCGCCGTAAGGGTCGATCTGTTTGTCGAGTTCATCGGCATATTCATGCGCGCCGTGGATGCCGACGACGAAGCCACCGATGTAGTCGGGTGTTTTCCCTTCTGCCACCCAATCTGCTAGCGCGACATTCGGCTTACCCGAGTCCTTCTTGAGCTGCTGACGGAGGCTGTGGAAGCGCATCCGCTCTTGCGTGCGAGTCTCGTCGGTCCAGACGATGATATCATCGCCATCTCTGTTAGCCGGGAAAAAGCCGTGGATGCCTTCTGCGCGGAAACGGTCTTCCGCGATGATGCGATCCACCCAGTTGACCGCGTCTTGATAGAGTTTGGCGGCTTCCGCAGCGCCAGCTTCGTTCTTGGTTTTGAGGGTGTCGGTGGTGCGGTCCCACACGCCGCGGAGTTCCCACGCGTGGAAGAACGGTGTCCAGTCAATGAACTTCACGAGCTCGCGCAATGATGGGTTGTTAGTGACCTGCGTGCCCAAGAACGAAGGCACCGGCGGTGTGTAGTTTTCCCAATCCAGCTGGGGTCCGGCGGCGCGCGCTTGCTCCAGTGTTAGAGTCTCCTTCTTTGGTCCGCCGAGGAAATTATCGCGGAGTTTTTGCTGCTTTTCACGGTTCTCTATGGCGAAGCCCTCGCGCTGATCCTTCGAGAGCAGCGAGGTGGTGACCGGCACGGAGCGCGAGGCATCCAGCACATGGACGACCGGCCCTGAGTAGTGCTGGGCGATCTTGATGGCGGTGTGCGCGGCGGACGTCGTGGCACCGCCGATGAGCAGTGGCACCTTGAAACCGAGCCGCTCCATTTCCTTGGCGACGTGCACCATCTCATCAAGCGATGGCGTGATCAGACCTGATAGACCGATGACGTCGGCACCGAGCTCCACGGCTTTCGCCAGGATCTTGTCGCACGAAACCATCACGCCCATGTCGGTGACTTCGAAGCCATTGCAGGACAACACCACGCCCACGATGTTTTTGCCGATGTCGTGGACGTCGCCCTTGACGGTGGCGATGAGGAAACGGCCGGCCGAGCGACCGCGCTCGGCGAGCTTGAGCGCTTCTTCGTCAGTTAGAGCTGGGTTCTCTGCCATCAGCGCGGCGATGTCGCCTGCTAGATATTCCGCTTTGTCTGCCTCCATGTAGGGAAACAGCCATGCCACCGCTTTCTTCATGACACGGGCGGACTTCACCACCTGCGGAAGGAACATTTTCCCTGCTCCGAATAAATCTCCGACCACGCCCATGCCATCCATCAGTGGGCCTTCGATGACTTTGAGCGGGCGCACATATTTCAGCCGCGCTTCCTCGGTGTCTTCGTCGATGTATTTGTCGATGCCGCGGAGCAGTGCGTGTTCGAGACGCTTTTCCACCGGCTCATCGCGCCACGCGAGGTCTTCCTCGATCTTCTTGCCGCTGACGTTCTTATAGCTTTCCGCAAGCTCTAGCAGTCGCTCGGTGGAATCGGCGCGGCGGTTTAGAAGCACGTCTTCTACACATACCAGAAGCTCTTTCGGAATCTCATCATATAACTCGAGCATCCCAGCATTGACGATGCCCATATCCATACCTGCGAGTCCGGCATGATAGAGAAAGGCGGAGTGCATCGCCTCGCGGACTTTGTTATTACCACGGAAGGAAAATGAAATGTTAGAAACGCCGCCGGAGACTTTTGCGCCGGGCAGGTTCTCTTTGATCCAGCGAGTGGCATTGATGAAATCCAGCGCGTAGTTGTTATGTTCCTCAATCCCGGTGGCGACCGTTAGAATGTTGGGATCGAAGATAATGTCATCCTGATTGAAGCCGACTTCATCGACGAGAATCCGATAGGCCCGCTCGCAAATGCGGATCTTTTCCTCATAAGACGCGGCTTGGCCATTTTCGTCGAACGCCATGACGACCACCGCCGCGCCGTAACGCATGATGTGACTGGCCTGCTTCTTGAAATTTTCCTCGCCCTCTTTGAGTGAAATCGAGTTCACGATCCCCTTCCCTTGCAGGTATTTGAGACCCTCCTCAAGGATTTCCCACTTCGAGGAATCCACCATGATCGGGACTTTCGCGACGTCCGGCTCGCCTTGGAGGAGCTGGAGAAAGCGGCTCATCATCGCCTTGCCGTCGATGAGTCCATCGTCGAAACAGATATCGATCACGTTCGCGCCGTTGCCCACTTGCTGGCGGGCGACCTCGACGGCGGCTTCCAAGTCACCAGCTCTAACGAGTTTCGCAAACTGCGGTGAACCCGCGACGTTGGCGCGCTCGCCAATCATCAAGAAACGCTTATCGGTGGTGTGATTGTAGGCCTCGGTGCCGGACAGGCGGAGGGCGTGGGGGATAGTTTTCATGAATCAGAAAGTCAGGCGCAGAGGTGGAATCGAGCACAGCCATGGCTGCCCGGAGATTTGAGCATGACGGGACTGGGATTGTCGAGGGCTTCGCGCATTTCGCAATTGCTGCAGCGTGGCCTGAGATTGAGAAAACCAACTGCGAACGGACGCGAATAAACGCGAATGCTGTGAATTCAAATGGAGTTTTTGCGCAGACCTGGCGAAACCCTCCTCGACGGCCCTGAAAATCTGATCTTATTCGCGTCGATTCGCGCTTAAATATCCAGAACCCGGTCGCATTGGCCATTCCCGCAGTTAACGCCCTCAACCGAAAATCTTGCTGGTCTCATCGCCACTTTCCGTTCTCAGTCTGCGGCAGAGACTATGTTTGTTATTTCGACCGCCGCCCTGAAACGAAACACGGGTATTTTACGCGAGGTGAAGGAGGCCGCCGGCTGTCATCTGGTGCTCGCCCTCAAGGGATTTTCCTGTTGGAAGGCGTTTCCTTACATCCGCGGCGACCTCGACGGCTGCTGCGCCTCGGGCGTGTGGGAGGCTAGGCTAGCGCGGGATTATTTTCAAAAACACGTCATCACTTACTCGCCCGCCTACGACGAGGCGGACATCGCAGAGCTTTGCGGATTCACCGCTCATCTCGATTTCAACTCACTCTCGCAGTGGTTCCGCTTTCGCGAAATGGTGATGGCGCATCCTCGCTTCAAGAGCGGCAAGCTGCTCTGCGGCCTGCGCGTGAACCCGGAATGCTCGACCGGAGAAACGCCGATCTACGACCCCTGCGTGCCAGGATCACGACTCGGCATCACGGCGGATCAACTCGCTGGCGTAGATCTAACCGGACTTTCCGGCCTGCATTTCCACACGCTCTGCGAGCAAAACTCGGACGACCTCGAAACGACTCTAACTGCGGTGGATGAAAAATTCGGGCATCTGCTGCGCTCGCCACAATTCCTCTATCTAAACATGGGCGGCGGGCACTGGATCACCAAGCCGTTCTACGATCGCGAGCGGCTAGTCCGGCTGGTTAGAGAAACCCGTGAGAAATACAACGTGGAGGTCTGGCTGGAACCCGGCGAGGCCGCGGCTATCCACACTGGCGTGCTGCGGGCGAGTGTGGTGGATGTCTTCGAATCCGCCGGACACCGCCTCGCGATCCTAAGCATTTCCGCCACCGCGCACATGCCGGATGTGATGGAAATGCCTTATCGCCCGGATGTTTTCCTAGTGGATACCGCGCCGTCTGCTAGCCAGCCAGCCGTCGTCTTCGAAGGTGAAAACTACCACCTCGCGGGCGACTCAGGCGAGTGGCTCTATCGTTTAGGTGGCCCGACTTGTCTCGCTGGCGATGTCGTGGGCGATTTCTCATTTCCCCGCGAACTCAAAGTCGGCGACACGCTGGTCTTCGACGACATGGCTCACTACACGATGGTCAAAACGACGACCTTCAACGGCGTGAAACATCCGGCCATCGCGCTCCAGCATGAGGATGGGGAGTTGGAGATATTGCGCGAGTTCGGCTATGCGGATTTTCGCGACCGGTTGTCTTAACACCCACAATCACTCCGGCGCGTGGACAAGAAGCACGATCTCACCCTTCGGCGCATGGCTCTGGAAATACGCAAGCACCTCAGCAGCCGTGCCACGGTGGTAGGTCTCGAATTTCTTGGTGAGTTCGCGCGCGACGCAGGTGCGGGCCAGCGGATTGACCTCTGCTAGAATTTCTAACGTGGAAATAATTCGGTGCGGCGACTCGAAGAAGATCCCAGTTTCCCCCGACTCCAGCGCGGCCGTTAGAGCACTCCGGCGTTTGCCGGATTTAACCGAGAGGAAGCCACCGAAGCGAAAGGCGTGGCAGGGAAATCCCGAACCGATCAACGCGGTGATGACGGAGGATGGGCCGGGCAGCACTTCGAGCGGCGTGCCGGACTCGATGCAGGCTTGCACCAGCCGATAGCCGGGATCCGAGATGCCGGGCATGCCCGCGTCGCTGATGACGGCGATGGTCTCCCCTGCCCTGGCGGCGGCGATGAGGTCCGGTGCGCGGCGGGCTTCGTTGTGCTCGTGGAGGGAAATGAGTGGCTTGCCGGAAATGCCGTGATGGGCTAACAACTGGCCGGAGTGACGAGTGTCCTCGCAGGCGATGCGGTCGGCAGCACGGAGGATTTCGAGGGCACGGAGCGTGATGTCGGATAGATTTCCAATGGGCGTCGGGACGAGGATGATGCGACCGGAGGTTTCCATGATTCAGGCGGGATGAATCTCGCGGTCCAGTTTGGTGCGCTCCTCGCCAGTGATAAGAGTTGGCCTTCCTTCGTGATCCACACGGACGTTGGTCATGCTGCCTAATGCGGCGATTTCTCCGGCGGCGTTGAGCACTTCGAACGTCCACGCCACGGACGACGCGCCGATTCGGGAAATGGCTAACAACACTTCGAAACGATCTCCGCACTGGAACGGGCGCTTGTAGTCGCAGCTCACTTTCACCCGCGGCCAACCGCCTTGTGCCCGGTCGAAAACCAGGATGCCGCGCGACCTTAGGAAGGCGTGCTCTGCCGCTTCCACGTATTTAAAAATGTTAGGAAAGTGCATCCAGCCGCTGGCATCGGTCTCGCCGAACGCGATTTCGCCCGCTTGCCGATGCACCGGATTTTCCATGGACTGAGTCACTCGAACTTACTAACAAGCACCGACGCATTGTGACCGCCGAAGCCGAAGCTGTTGCTCAGCGCCACTTTGACGGGCAATTCGCGGGCGGTGTTAGGGACCACGTCCAGATCGCACTCGGGGTCCTGATCGTCCACGTTGATCGTCGGCGGAATGACGCCGTCCTTGATCGCCATGACACTCGCGATGAGTTCCACGCCACCCGCTGCACCGAGCATGTGACCCGTCATCGACTTGGTGGAACTGACCATCAGGCCATTCGTCGCGTAGTCGCCGAATGCGAGCTTGATGGCTTTGGTTTCCGCGACATCACCGAGACCGGTGGAGGTGGCGTGGGCGTTGAGGTAATCCACATCCTCGGGATTTTTCTTGCCGTGCTTGAGCGCCATGGCGATCGCGTAGGCCGGGCCGCTACCGTCGGGCGACGGCGCGCTGAGGTGATAGGCATCTGCGCTTACACCGTAGCCGATGAGTTCGGCGTAAATTTGCGCACCGCGCTTGAGGGCGTGTTCAAGTTCCTCAATGACGACCACGCCGGCACCCTCGCCCATCACGAAACCGTCGCGGTTTTTGTCGAACGGTCGTGAAGCACGCTCAGGCTCGTCGTTGCGGGTGCTGAGCGCTTTCATGCTGCTGAATCCGGCGAGCCCCATCGGCAAAATCGCGGCTTCCGCACCGCCGCAGAGGATGGCGTCGGCATCGCCAAATTTAATGATCCGCCAAGCTTCACCGATGTTGTGATTCGACGTCGCGCAGGCGGTGACGATGACCATGTTTGGCCCGTGAAGGCCGAATTCCATGGAAATGATGCCGCTGGCGATGTTGGAAATCATCATCGGTATCGTGAACGGAGAAACCCGCTTGGGCCCCTTGGTCATGTAGGTGGAATGCTCGCGCTCGAGGGTCGCGAGACCGCCAATGCCGCTGCCGACCATCACCCCGAAGCGCCGTGAATCCATGGTGGAAACATCAATTCCACAGTCCTCCATGGCCATCTTCGAGGCGGCCACCGCAAGCTGCACATAGCGGTCTGAGCGCCGCGCGTCCTTGGGGACTTTGAAATAATCGTCCGCGCTGAAATTTTTGACCTCGCCGCCGATCTTACAATCGAATGGTGAAGGATCGAAGTGAGTGATGGTTCCGATGCCACTGCGGCCCGCCTTGAGACCTTCCCAAGTGGTGTCCAAATCCTTGCCAAGTGGGGTGATACAGCCGATGCCGGTGATGACGACGCGTCGTTCGTTCATAATTAGTGGGAAAGTTTGACTGGCCGGGAACGACCGCGCAAGCCTCATCATGCATCTACCAGTTTGTGTCAAACTGAATGAGCTACTTCGCCGGTGAGGAAGCTCCGGTGGGCGACAGGATGAGGTCGTCACTGCTGTACGGAAGGCGATCCGCACCTGCGGACCGGAGTTCGAGTTCCCTCCATGCTTGAGGATGGACGATCAGCGGGCTACCCCAGCGGTCTAGCAGCAGGCCGTCGCGGGAAAACACCGGATGCTCCGCACGGATGAAAATTTCACGATTCGGATTCTCCCCCCGCAGGGCCGCCGAAAAATCCTCGTTGCCGCCGATGGGGAAATGGCTGGCGTCCTTGATCAGCGAAAAGTAACCCACCGCGACGTGCTGGATTTTCCGCAAATCCTCAATAGGCGGGGCCGAGGGATCGCCGTAGCCTGTTAGCAGGGATTCGCTGACGGTCGGCGACTGCGGCCGACTTGGTCGAATCTGGCTTTGCGCTAGCTTCGACTTCTTCACGCCATCGAGTTGGTTCGAGACCCAAGCCAGCATCCCGACCATGACGAAGACCAGAATCAACCCGGCGATGGAAAACAAGCGTTGCATCATGATTTCACGCTAGAAACCCAACTGGGTTCACGGGGTTGGCCGGATCGTAAAAGCTGCGGATGTTAGGCAGGACCATGTCCATGTCGCCCGCAGTCACGCCGAACCAGCGGAGCAGCTCGCAGAAATATTCGTCCGCCGAGAGTTGAGGAAAAATCCGGCCACCGCGACCGATGTCGTTAGGTCCGTCGAGTTTGAGCGAGGGGAACGTGCCACGGATCTGGCCACCGGCGATGGGAGCGCCCATGACCAACTGGTTGCCGCCCCAGGCGTGATCGGTGCCTTGGCCGTTAGACCGGAGCGTGCGCCCGAAGTCCGAGCAGGTGAAGGTCACCACGTCTTGCGCGAGGCCGAGAGTTTCGAGGGATTTCTGAAATGCATAAAGCACCGCGTCGAGCGTTAGAAGCATATTGCGCTGGTTGATGAGTAGCTCGGTGTGATGGTCCCACCCGCCGTACTCGATGAAGATCGTCTGCCGCCGCAGCTTGAGTTTCTCGCGAATGGCGATGGTCTTGATGGCAGCCTTGAACTGATCGGACAGCCAATGGTTCGGAAATCCGGCACCTGCTAGAACCGTGTTGAGGTCCAGGGTATTGACCAATCCGGGGCTATCGAAACTCGTTTGAAACTCCGTCCCACGCTCGATGCTGTTCGAAGTGATCCGCCCGTGAGTGCGCTGAAATAAATTCTGATAGTGATCTTCAAGCGGACTGGCGACCGTTGATCGCAGCATTTGGTTTTTGGCTAGATTCACTGCGGAAGTTCCTGTGCGACCGCTGAAAGAGAGCGCACCGCCGCTGGTGATGACGAACTGCCCTTGGCTCTGGCCGATCTGGAACGCTGCATTTCCCGAGAGCGAGAAATTCATCGGCATATAATAATTCCCAGTCTGCTCGGTGTTGAGCTTCGAGTGGATGACGTCCGCCGCCCGGCCGCCCCAGCCTGATAGAACTGACATTCCCTGCGGCACCGAGGTCTGCCACTGCTCGATCTGGTCGCGGTGGGAAAACAGCGCCTTGGGAATGGCGACGTTGCCATTGAGATATGCCTGTTTGTTAGTAATTGGCGCGACCAACGTGCCGACATTCGCCAGCAGGGAAAGGCGCTTCTTGGTGGGGTCGCCGCCCATGCCGTTGAACATTTCCGCAAGCCGGGTGCAGGCGGGATGCAGGCCGAAGTCGGTGCCGTTGAGCGGCTTCAAGTCGGCCTGCGGCAGTGCCAGCCCCGAGCGGGAGGCGGCATACTCGGCGTAGCGCGTCGGGTCGCGGGGGACGAGTAGGTTAAATGTGTCGCAGCCGCCGGATAGAAACAAACAAACGAGCGCTTTGCGTTGGCCCGCCATTCCGCCCTGCGCTGCGGCGTGGTTGGCCATCGTTAGATTTAATAACGTCGAGACCACCGATGCCGAGCCGATGGCGGCACAACTGGTTTCTCCGAGGAATTGGCGGCGGGAGCGCATGAATGTTAGGGTTGGAGATTATTTCTGCACGACCCCTTCCGGGCTGGTCATCGCAGTCCAGACGGCGAGCGCGACGCGGTCGTGCTGACTGAGCGCCGGATCGGCGAGTGCACCGAGCATGATGCCGCGGGTGCGGGCGGTCATGCTGCCGGCGCAGACTAGCAGATCGATGTGATCGACCAACGCGGCAGGACTTTCCGCCAACAAGAGCAGATCGCTGTAGTCCATCGGGTGTTCCCATGTCCAACCGGATTTAAACCCATCATGGAGATAGTCCCACAGCAGATTGGGAAACGACACCGCGGAGTAAGTGTTGATGATTTGGAAGCCGGGGCTGACCAAGCCGGTGTTACGGATTTCACCCGGTGCCTGATAGACCGGGGTGTAGAAATTGAAAACGCTCGGCGAGTTCATCGGCTCCTGGATGCTGTAGCCGTAAAAATTCTCGACCCAGTTCCACCAGACAAACTTCGGGTGCGCCTCGGCGAGATGCAACAAACGGCCCAGATGCATCGTGCGGATCACCGGCTCGCGGACCTTGCCGAACGCGGGCGAGAGCGGTGGAGTGCGCGCCTCGGGATCGAGCAAGATCGCCTTCACCACCGCTGCTAGATTTCCACGCAGCCCGCTGCCGTCGTTCACGAAAACATCCTGCACACGCTTGATGTATTGAGGCGATGGATTGTCGGTGACGAGGAATTGGATGAGCTGACGGCAGACGAAGGGTGGAGTGTTGGGATGATTGAACAACGCCTCGACCGCATCGCTCACATCCTGGTTGCCGTTAGTCTCCGAGACATCGCGGGCCGGGATCACCACTCCGTTCGGCAGTGTTTTTGCCTCGAAATCATGCCGGTCTGGGTACATCACCATCGGCTGTGTGAAGTGCTCGTCCGCCCATCCGCCACCGCCCCAGCCGGGCGCGGCGAAGTAGAGGCCGGTGAAAACGCGGGCGAGATCGGTGATGTGCCCGTTGTCATAAGTGGGGATTGGCTCGCCGTTAGAACTTAGCTTGCGGCTGCCGTCGGGATTGAGTTCCCACAGGCCGATGGTGAAAAGCTGCATAATTTCCCGCGCGTAGTTTTCGTCTGGATAACGCGGGATCGAAGGATCGGCCTTCTGATTTCCGGCATGGCTGAGATACCAACCCATCGACGGATGGAAGGTCACCTCGCGAAGCAGATCGCCGAAGTTTCCAAGCGCGTTGCGGACAAGCACATCGTAGTAGCTGGTCATCGCCTCGGGCTTCTCCTCGAGGTTCGCATCGCGACGAGAAACGACGAGAATCTGTGAGAGTGCGAAGGCGACGCGCTGGCGGAGTTGGTCCTCCCCGGCGATGGCATTGCGGGCAAATGGCGTGGTGACGTTGTTGCCAAAGACGAACTGATCCTGCTCGTTGAAATTGTATGTTAGATCGGCGCGTGGCCCCGCGCCGTCGGCCTTGATCGCGCGGATGTAGGGCTGGAGGAGTGAGGCAGGAAGCCTGATCTGGCGGTCGATCCACGCAGAATAGCCAAGATCTCTCACTTCCTGAATGGCCGCCAAGGTGGGGCCGAACGAAGCCTGCATCAGGAAGCGTGCCGCATTTCTCGGCGACGGCTTGCCGGGTGCGGTGCTGCCACTTGTGCCGCCGTTAGAGGACGATCCTTGGAGGCGATCCAACAGCGCCACCGCATCCCCGGCGAGGGTTTGACCGTTGGATTTAAGTAACGCTTGGCCGAGCGAGCCGGTGCTAACAGACGATGAGCCGAGCACGTTTCTCTCGGCCCAATCCTCGACGCCGTCGCCATCGGTATCGACCGGGAGAATCCCCGCCCGATAGAAAAAATTTCCGCTGGACGAGGGAAACACCGCAGGAATCGTGAGTTGCCTGCGCCCGCCGACGACGGTGGATGCGGAAAGTCCGGTTGTTCTCTGCCAGACATCAAGTGCGCCGCTGGTCTCGATGTGATTGGCCTTGTCCGGCAGATTGGTCCACGACAACACGAGGTTGTTCGCAGAGCGGGAGGCCGTTAGATCGAGGCGCGACTTGGCATCGTCCGGGTTGGTGCCAGCCTTGCTTTCATCCAGGTTGCTCACCCCATCGCCATCGTCGTCGGCAGCGGGCAGACGATGTTTTCCGCCGCTCCACAGAACCCACGAGTCGGACATGCCGTCGCCGTCGAGGTCGTCGATCTTGCCGGAGAAATTGAACCACGCAGGAAGGCTGGAAGCGGATAATGGATTGAAACCGCGCAGAAGTTCCACGCCATCCGAAGCGCCATCGCCGTCGCTGTCAGCCACGCGTGGATTGGTCCCTGCTAGAAATTCTTTGAGATTGGAAAGCCCGTCCAAGTCCGCGTCTAACACCGCATCGGCGGCACTGGCTGCGTTGAACGAATTTGCAGTTTCCCAGGCATTGGTCATGCCATCGCTGTCCGTGTCCAGCGGGCCGAGCGGGTTCGGCGTGATCAGGGCAAGCACGCCGACTTCTTTCCAAAACGTCATTTGCCCGACCACTCCGCTTTGATTTTTCCAAACCGTGTTGCCAGCTAACAGCGACGGATCGGCGGCGACGGCGCTGCTGTCCGAGTAGGAAGCGAGCGTGACCGGAGCCGCCGGGTTCGTTAGATCGGCGATTAGGAAATTGAGCGTCCAAAGATTCACAGCTGGATTTGGTTGGACGGCGGTGAACTCCATGCGCAGCGGCAGCGAATCGTCCGCCGGGCCATAGCCGCTGAAGCCAAAGTCGCGCATGCGGTCGGTGGGCGTGGAGTTCCAGTCGCTGTCCCAGAAGCCATCGTTAGGAAGTCCGTTGCGGTGGAAGACTCCTTCGATGCCGCGGAAACGATGCACCAGCTTGCCTTTGACATAGCGGATGCCCATCCCGATTTGGCGGCTCCAGCCACTCTGGTTAATGTCGGCCACGGCTTCGCAAAGCATCGTCTCGTCGGAATTGATCGCTCCTAACATGGACTGCTCGTGATTCCAAAGCACTCGCAGATTGTCGATCCGCCAACGCCAAGTGCGGGTGGCGGCGTTCCAGATGGGCACCGGCGGCGGCGTGCTCGCGGCGGACAACGGGTTGGAGCCATACGTGCCCTCGATCGGATCGGTGAAGCCGTCGCCATCGCTGTCCGCTAAAATGGGCGACGACGGAAATGGCGATGCGTTGACCTCATCGCCATCCGGTAGGCTGTCGTTGTCGCTGTCCGCATCGAGCGGCGACGTGCCGCGGGCGGCTTCCGCGCCGTCGAGGATGCCGTCATGATCGCTGTCCCGCTGGTGGGGATCGGTGCCGGCGGCGATTTCCGCAGCGTTGCTCATGCCGTCGGTATCCGCATCGGTCGTTGCGTCGGGCAAAGCAGGGTTGAAATGGTTCTCGATTTCAAGCGAGTCAGACATCCCATCGCCATCGGTATCCGTCGCGCTGTCGATGATTTGGATGCCGTGGATCGACACGGTATCGTTGTCGATGGAGGTGAGAGTGACAGTCTGCGATGAGCCAGTTAGATTCCGATAACGGACGAAGTTTCCAGGAGTAATCGCAGCTTGGGTGACCGCAGTGACTTCCTTCCACCCGAGGAACGGCGGGCTTGAGGACGCCACGAAATAGCGGTCAGTCGCCGGATCACTCCCACGCCGGAGCACCCCGCGGGCGTTGGGATAAATTTGCCCGACATAGACGAGGAGGTCGTAGCTGGCATAGGGAATCCCCGTTAGAGCGACGGTGGCGGGAACGTTAGACGCCGGATTGCGCTGGGCGAAGATCATTCCATTGAGCAGGCGTTCGTCTCCTGGCCCTTTATGGAAACCCTCGCTGGAATAATGGTAGGACCAACTAGCCGCCGCCGTGGTGGTTTGGCCGCGATGGTTTTTCAAAGCCGCCTTCGACGCGGTTAGAACCGTGCCGTCGGGAACCCACCCGGGCAGCGGATCTGAGGCATTCCACCGCGGCATGCGGAAATACCCGGCAGGCTCGCCCGCGCCGAGAGTCGCGGCGGCTTGTGATTCGCAGACGAACTGGAGGCCGATCGCGCCCGGAAAGTTAAAAGGCACAGAAGCCGGATTCGCGGGATTGCTGGCTTGTTCGAGCTCGATATTGTCCGGATGGGTGTCGCCATCCGTATCGGCAAGCAAGGGGCTGGTGGTTGTTTCCCTACCGTCTGCTAGACCGTCGCCATCGGTGTCTGCTTGCAAGGGATTCGTGCCACGAGCCACCTCCTGCAAATCCGTTAGCCCATCGTTATCGCTGTCTGAATCGGTGGGGTTGGTGCCTGCTAGAAACTCAGCGTGGTTGGTCCGGCCATCCGCGTCAGAATCGAGCAAGGCATCTGCCGCGTTGGAATCAACGAGGCCGTAAATTTCCTCAAACCACAGTGCCATGCCATCGCGGTCGGCGTCTGTTAGTGCGTCGGGGTCCGCTTCCAGTTTGATAAAATCGAAATTGATGTAGCCGCCAGCGGGGCCGCCCGTGCGCTCGATTTGCAAAGTGTTCGCGCCGGTGACCGCGGCGACTGATGCGGCGGAAATGGTGAACACCAGCGTGGTGTTAGCGATGATCCCGTTGCGACTGCCGACCGGTTGGCCGTTGAGAGTCACCGCGACGTCATGCCTGGAAAAGCCGGGAAGCGAGCCATTGATCCAAGCCCCGCCACCGATCAGATCGACGGTGATTCGCAACCTCGAGGTGATGGATGCCTGCGCAGCAGTGAGCGGGAAATGGATGCGGTTCCGAGGGTCGCCCTGCGTAATCGCGCGCTCGAATAGGGTGATGTCCTCATTCGTGACGAGGGTGCCGACCGGTGCCGGATGGATTCCGGCGAAGTAGTAGTCGTCATCCTTCACTGATGGCGAGCCAGGGGCGACGTTGGAGTTAAAGCTTTCTTGGGAAAACGGCGCACTGCTCGCGTCATCGGTGCCGAGTTGCCAGACCGGAGCAAATTGCGCGGAGGTCGCTAGCCCCGGCAACAGGATGGCTCCAAGGAATTGAACAGCAAGACGGGACATGGAAGCGGGCAACCTGAACCATTCTGGAAAACTTTCAATTCAACGTTTCCGAAAAAACACCAAGCCGCTCGCGAGGCAGAGCACCATGGCTGCCGACGGTTCCGGAATTGCGCGGACATTATCGACCAAAAACGAGCTAGAAACCTTGGCCCCACGGTAATCGACAGCGGCTGAGTGGAGAATTCGCAGCTCACTAACAGCGGCCAGCGTGGCCGCAGCATCACCGCCGCCCGCACTCACCAACGCAACGGGACAAACGTCGAAAACCTGGCCCGTCCAGCCGGAAAATGCGGTGACCGGAGCCACCTGAGTGACGAACCAGCCGCCCGGACCGTTGAAGGCCAGCCGCATCGAAAGTGTGGTGGTGGCGTTATTCCGCAAATCTGCGGTTAGCGACAGAATGCCCGCTGTGGTGTAGTTGCCGGTCCACAGAGTTTCGTTAAAAACGATGAGTCTGCCACCTGCGGCGTTGCCGCCGTTAGAGGTCACGCGCAGCGAGGAGTCGCCGGTGCCGAGCGGGCCGGAACCCGCCACGGTCACCGGCGGGTTTGGATTTGGATCACCACTGGACCAGTCGTGGTTGCCCGAGAAGGTTTCGAGCTGGTTGAGCGTAACGGCAGCCGTCAGCGGCAAGCTCAAACACGCTACGGCTAACAGACATCGGAGAGTGGCTATCATTTTCGCGAGGATGGCAGCGCGAATGGTTTGCTCCAGTGAAAAT
Organism: Akkermansiaceae bacterium; assembly: GCA_043729385.1. Taxonomy (GTDB): domain Bacteria; phylum Verrucomicrobiota; class Verrucomicrobiia; order Verrucomicrobiales; family Akkermansiaceae; genus Luteolibacter. The sequence goes on along the minus strand of JAYTLO010000236.1, from coordinate 13,648 downwards.
TCCTGTGGAGACTCGGGCCGCTTACCGCCCCATGAAAATCACCCGCACCCTCGCGACTTGCACCACCCCCGACGAAGCGCGGCTCACGCTGCACGAGCACGATGGCCACTATTTCCTCAAAGTCGCCGGCCTGCAATTGATGAGCACCACCGCTTCCTCGTCTGAGGAACAAATGGCGGAACTGTCCTGCGCCCACCTGCCGCCGCGCCCGCGCATCCTCATCGGCGGGCTTGGCTTCGGCTTCACGCTCAAGCGCGTCCTCGCCCTAACTGGCCCCGACGCCATTGTGGACGTCGCGGAACTTTTGCCTGAGGTGGTTGCATGGAACCGCGAGTTTCTCGCCGAAGTGAATGGCCTGCTGCTAGACGATCCACGAGTGCGCATCCACGTCCGGGACGTTTACGAATTGATCGACCGCTGCGGCGCGGACCGCTATGACGCGATCCTGCTAGACGTGGACAACGGCCCGGACCCATTCGTCCAAAAAGGCAATGAGCGGCTCTACGCCCCGCCCGGAATTCACCGAATCAAGAACGCGTTGCAACCGGAAGGCCGGGTGATTTTCTGGTCGGCGCATCCAGACAAGTCGTTTGCCCGCTCGCTGGAAAGCGCGTTCAAGCACGTCGAATGCATTTCAGCAAAGGCTTACCCCAAGGCCAAGCGCTTCACCCACACGCTGTTCGTGGCGGACCGCGATTGAGCGCTACGGCTTATTTTTAATCAGCCGGTAGCGGTCGTGATAGACACCGGCGTTGAACTTTCGGCAGCAATCATAGCAGGCGACGGCACGCTTGATCGGCCGCACGCGGTGGATGACCGCGAAACAATTCGAGCAGACGTAGGCGTGGTTGCGCTTCAGTTTGCGACGCTTAAAAGGCAGCATGTGATAGGGCTGCTCGCCCTGAATTCCCAAATCGGCACACGCCGCCTGCCACTCCGGGCCATGCGGGTCGATCCGGCGGCGGCCACAACGTTCGTAAGCGACGAGGTGCGCGAGCTCGTGCTTCAAGGTGCGCCACAGTTCTTCTGGCTCACAGTCCCGCAGCTTCGGGTTCAGCTCAATCGAGCGGTCCGGCCACCACGCGCGGCCGGCGGTCGTTTGCATCCGTGGGTTCCAGGACACCCGTATCTTGCGCGCCAGTTCGTTAAGCGAAAGGGCCTTGGCCGACTCCACGCACCATGCAGTTAGACCGCTATCATCCAGCACTGGCTTGACGGGAGGAGTCGCTGGAGACTTCAAAACGCTGAACCACGAGGTCCAGCGAAATTCAAGTTGCGGCAAGCTCCTACCCATTGAAAAGACGGTTACCAGCTTTCCTAAAAAATGGCAACTGGCGCGTCACACGAATCGCGCTTTTCGGGAATCGTGAAAGCCGCCCCTCGTGACGAAAACCGCCAGGCTTTTGGCAGGAACTCTCGACGAAAAAACCGCCGGGCACGATGCCCGGCGGTTTTTAAATTGATCAACTCAATGGTCGCTCAGCGCACGATCATTTCAGGCGGATATAACGCTTCTCGCCTTCCTTAACCGGAGTGTCGTCGCGAACCCTAAGAACGGAATCGTTGTCCAACAGGGTGGTGGTGTGGTTGGGGCCACTGAACCATCTAGTGAGGTTTGACGAGACCTCGACATTGCGAATCGCGAGTTTGGGGACCTCTGATTTCTCGACGGTTAGAACTAAATACTTCAGTCCTTCGGAATCGCGCGTCAGCGCGACATTTACACCGCGTTGGGAATTCGTTAGCGCCTTGGAAGCTGCCGTGAGCCTGGAGGATGATCCAGAGGATGATTTGGAAACACCAGTTCCCATCAGATTGAGAACAATCTGGCTTTCATTAGCATCATTGCTAGAGATCACCAGCGTCGCGGAAAGCTTGCCGACGGCTGTAGGTTTGAAGGTCACCGAGAACTTGGCTTGTGCGCCTGGCTTGAGACTTGTGACACCGATCTTGGTCTTGGTAAATTTACCAGATCCCGAGAGATTCACGGAAATGTTGTTCAAGGTTGCCGAACCTGTATTCTTAACAACGAAGGTTTTGCTGTGGAGCAGGGTCACTCCCACAGAACCAAAATTGCTTTTGTTGCCAGTCACCAGTTCGCGACCGAAAGGTTCGCTCACGACAATTTCCGGGATCCCGACACCACTTCCCGCGAGACTGATGAGGAAAGACCCATTGTTAGGATCGCTGTTGTCGATGACGATCGATGCACTCCGGTTACCGATACCGGACGGACTGAAAGTGACGTTGAACGTGGTGGTTTCCCCGGGTAGCAGCAACGCTGACCCTGGGGTGGTAACCGTGAAATTCTCGACGTTGTTTCCTGAAGAACTGATTCCGAAAATCCCAAGATTGCCCAAACCGCTGTTGCGGAGAGTGAACGTCTTGGTGAGCGTCAACGTTTCGCCCACCGCTCCAAAATCCACCACCGAAGTGCCATCGACTAGGCCGGTACCAACTGGTGTCTCGACAGCAATATCGGGAAGCGGTGAATTTCCTTTCAGAGTGATATCGAAAGGGCTCTCGTCCGGGTCGTTGCTTGCGATGTGAATCTTGGCGTTGCGCATTCCCGTCGCTGTCGGTCTGAAGGTCACGGTGAAGGTGGTGCTGCTGCCGACGGGCACCGTGGTCGAGGCCGGCTGGGTGATTTTGAAGCTGCCAATGTCCACACCGTCTCCGGTGATGGCCAGTTTCGATAGAAGCAACGTTCCCAGATTCTTAATGACAAAAGTCGTGGTGACGCCGGCCAGCGCGCTGAAATCAACCGCAGTCGCTGCACCATCGACTAGGACCGTCGCGGCCGGGTACTCGACTGAGATATCCGGAGCGTGAAGAACGTCTCCGTATTCGTAGGCTCCCATATCCAATAAGGGAGTTGCCACAGCGAGGGCGGGAGGAAGGGGCACCAGAACGTTTTGCACTCGGGCAAAGCTGGCGATATCCGCTTGAATCAACTCGGAGGTGTTGCCATCGCTGTCGACGTCTAACGCGTCAGTGGCCAAGAAGCTCCGGTAGGTGGGGATGAGCGGATTGCGCACGGTTCCTATTGCGGAACTTCCGGCAGTGAGTCGCAGGCCGTCGTCTGCGGTTCTCCAGCGGTTGTCGAGTCCGTCGGGATCAGCTGCATTGAAGAACAATGGAGCACCGACCACGATCGTGGCCAACGGATTGCCGAGATTCATGTCCCCGCCCGAACCATTGATCACGCCCGGCAGTCCTCCCTTTACGACGTTCTGAGCCACAGTGGACGGAGTCGGATAATTGAGGTCGGTGTTTCTCAACAGCCCCCCTATGATCACTTGGACCAAATTATCCTGCGTAAAGGTGCCAGCGGTGGCGGCGGTGCTCCAGAAGACGTTATTCATGATCCTGACTTGGCCTCCGCAAGACAGAGCAGCACCCTTGAAACCGGTGGCCACGCCATTATCGAGGAAGGTGCAGTTCGAGATGACAAGTGAGTCAGGAGGGGCGCTGCCGGAATTGACCGCCGTTCCGGCATGAATCGCACCACCGCGCACGCCGCTCGTGTTTTTTACGAAGACGCAGTTCACGAGGGTAGAATCACCGCTCTTGGTCAACAGCGCACCGCCGCCGCCTTCTCCACTGCCGTTGGGATTAATTTTACCAGTGGTGGTCGTATTTGCCGCGAACGTGCAATTCACCGCATTTACAGTACCCCCGTTGATCGCGCCGCCCGCAGCGACTCCCTTATCTGGTAGAGGAGCCACAGATTTGTTCCCGGAAAAATTGCACCCGAGTGCTTGGACAGATCCCGAAATCGCCCCTCCAGATGCAAGCCCGTTGTCCCCTTCACTGCTCAGCTGAGCGGTGACCGTGTTGTCTGTGAATTCGCAGCCCGTGGCAGTGACGTTTCCGAAAATTGCTCCCCCTTCAGCACTACAGTTCCCCCCTCCGATGCCATCAATGACAGAGACACTGTTGGTGATAAATTTGCAGTTTGTCGCCTTGACGTTCCCACCGATCGCACCACCAGCCGCATCCTCTGGAGTGAAGCTAGCGTACCTTGGCACCTGATTCTGTTGGAACAAGCAATCCGTTGCATCTACCAAACCGGTACTATCTTGAACCTTGATCCCGCCTCCAGAGCTAAAAGCACGATTGTTTCTAAAGATGCACCCTTGCAGTTTTAAGGTTTTCCCCGAACTGACATAACACCCCGCTCCTTGGTTAAAGAACTCGGGCGCGGGATAGGCCCACCATTCGGTGCCATTCGCATTGCCTCCCTCCACGGTGACGCCGTCCAGAGTCGAGTTCTCGCTCATTACAATCACGTGCATCGACGAGAACCTGATATCTGAATCCAGACCTAACCATATTTCCCCCGATAAGATCGTGGGATTCAACGCCGTATCCCGCTGGCTGAGGCTGGTTTCGGTGCCGGCGAATCCGCCGTAGATTGCCTGGCCCACCAATTCGAAGGCAATTAACCGATTTCCAAAAAGATTACCATTCAGCCGGTCGTCATCAGGGAAGTAGGTGCCCTTTGCGACATAAATTTGGTCGGTTGGGAGAGAGTTATTTAGGGCATCACGCAGATACTTGTAAGCGGTTGCCCAGGAAGCTCCGCTACCAGCGGTGGTCTCGACTGCGCCGTTCACGTAAATGATTTTCGCATCTACCCCCGTCGCGGTGACAAGGAACCCAGTCAAAACAGCCATTTTTTTGAGCACTCCAATGCGTGAGAACCATCGTGTCAATTTGCTCTCTATCCGTGGGTCTAGCGGGGCGTCTAAGGCGATCATTGCTTGTGGTTAACGGATTGATTTTACCCCTGCAAACAAAATCACAATAAAATCACCTAAAATGGAAACAGGATGTTATCGGCCATGTTAGATATAGCCTGATGCCGATTCCCAAGGCGGTGGACCAAAAGAAAAGCCGCCCGCTTATTACTGGCGAGAGGCCACTCAAACCTAACGAAAATCCGCCTCCGCCAAGCCGCCGTATCGACCCACAATTCTCAAACAAGGTCAGCCGCAAAGGAGCGTATCACCAAGCCGCGCGAGCTTTCTCCCGAACTTGGATGCGGATCGAGTCAATGCGCCGAATGGTTTATCCAAATCAAATTCACCCACATTGCGATTTCTTAAAAGCCACAGACAGCGCAAGGCTCTGGCACATCTCGTGCCAGAGCCTTGCGGAAGTGTCTCGCCTAGCGGATCAAACAGGTTAAGGCGAGAGCGGGCTAAGATGAATGGCGGAAGATTCCGTGACGATGCCCACCATCCTGTTCAGGTCTATTTAAGGCGGATGTAACGCTTCGCGTCCTGAGTGACTGGGGTGTTGTCACGAACTTTAAGAGTGTTCGCGTCGTCGATCAGAATGGTGGTGTGCTTGTTCCCGCTGAACCAATCCAGCAAGTTCGCCGAGACTTCGACACCAGGGACCGAACCCGCCTGCTTGGTGATCGTTAGAGCAAGGTATTTCGCCCCTTGAATGACCTCCACCGAAGTGACCTGAGAATGTTGGCTTGCCGTGCTAATTGCAGGACTGGCATATGCGGCCGCCAGAGCATTTGCCGAATTTGGCTTGGCCTTTCCTTTGGCTGAGCCAGTGCCGCTGAATGTGATATTAAATGGTCCTGACTTCTTGTCATTGCTGAGGATTTGAAACTCAGCCTTTCGCCCTTTTCGCGCGGTTGGGTGGAATGTCACCTTAAAGGTGGTTGTCGCGCTAGGCCCAAGAGAAGTGCGACCCAGTGGGCTGATTTTGAAGTCGGCATTGTCCCCGCCGGCCTTGGTAACTTTCAGACCTGTCAAGTTGGCGGAACCTTGATTCTTAATCGTGATGGTCTTGGTGTTGCCGTCGGATTTAACGGTCGCCGACCCAAAATCTATGGTTGCGCCACCATCTTTAAGCTTGGTGCCGTCGCCTCGATAAACCGCAATTTTCGGAAGACCAAGACCGACCCCTTCGACCTTAATGTCGAAGCTTTCTTCATTCGCATCATTGCTACGAATCCGAATGATCGCCGCCAGTGGGCCGATACGGGTCGGAGAGAACCCGATCTCGAAGGTGGTGCTTTCACCGGGATCAAGGACCGACTTTTTCAACGCTTGGACCGTGAAATGTGAAGAATTTGAACCCACCGTTGAGGTCTTGAGATTGAGGAGAGGCGCTTTCCCGACGTTCTTGATGGTAACGATTTGTGACTCGCTGGACGACTCGATGATCACTGCGGGAAATGAAATCTTTGACTGACCATCCACTAGACCCTCACCCTTACTGTTCAGCACAGCGATCTCCTGAGTGCTGTCCGGCAGTGACACGCCGTCAAGCCAAGCTCTATCCGATGATCCGCCGTAACTGTCGTCCTTCTCGTAGGTCCAAGTGAAAGTGTGCTTGCCTTTGGAAACGGGGAAAGAGGCAAATATCCAATCGACGTTCCCAGAAATCCCCAGTTTGGAACCACTGCCCGGAAGGGATTGCAACTTTCCATCAATGTAGAACTTGGCTAAATCGTAACCTCTCTCCGAGGAAACTCTGATGTAGAAACTCACGAAGCCACGTTTAAAACTGGCCCGATAGGCTACGGCGGAAGATGCACCATCACCAGGATTTCGGGAAACTAAGCTAGCTGAACCCTCGTAGGAGACGCTTTTTGTAATCTCCCAGGTGGTCGCTGCTCCTGCGGGGCGATACCAACCATAGGGCATCGCGCCATCGGCCGGGAACGATGTGTCGCTAACCGCGAACATGGCGTCGCTAAAATCAAAGGTCGGCACGGGATTGATCGTCGAGGTGATCCGGACCGTGTAATCCTTGCCACTCGCAAGAGTGTTGGGAACCTTCCAGCTGTAAGTGCCGTCATTCGCTTCATTCAACGCAATGGCCGATTTGAAAAGTCCGCCCTTGTAGAGTTCGATTTTCACCCCCCCGGCGATGTTAGCCTGCCAGCTGATTTCCTGAGTGGAACTTGGATAAACAACTTCGCCGCCGTTCGGTTTGCCGACGATGATCGTGTTTGGTGGAACGCCGCCGAACAGGACAGAGATGGAAGGAGCCAAGTCGGTGAGCACTTCAACTTTGACACCTGACCTAGTGCCATCCCACCAACGTGCGCTGGGAGCGGTGGAATCATTGAACTTCGCCTTGCTGGCGAAATCGAAGTAATCCGATGCATCGCCGCGGTTCAGGTTATTCTCGAGATCTTCGCGACCGTCGGCTTGCTCGACGGAGACTCCATAATGAGGACCACCGCGGAAGTTGCCATCGATTGTCTCGTCGATGTGCCAGATCACGATTCCCTTATCTTCGGAAAACTTCGCCCACTTGTCGCCCTCGCCGCGGTTTTCCACGTAGAAGGATTCGGTGATTGTGCCCGGATTGCGAAGTCGATAGGCGACGTTTCCTTTCGTGGGCAGACTGGCTGTCTTGAATTCATTTGGGGAGATGTCGGTGATGGTTGCCCAGCCGACAATGTCCTTGAAATAAGCGTTCAGAGGGGACGGAGTTTTCCCATCATCGAGGTAGTTTCCAGCGCCCATCAGACAGTGCTCACCTACGCCTTCGCCGACCTGCGCGTAAAGGTCGGGGTATCCAAGAATCAGGTGACCATTTTCGTGGCAAAAAGTGCCGATGGTCGGCGAGCTGTTTTCCGCGTTGGTGATCTGGAATTCATTGATGAACACTGTCTTGGCTCCGGTGCCTACACTGATGGGGGTAGCCAAGCTCCATTGTTGCGGCCAGAGGCCATTGGCAAACACGCCGGAATCAGGGCCGGCGAAGAATACGTTGGTTGCCACGGCGTTGCCGTCGGCATCAGTGGTGAGGTTGGTGAAGTCGAATCCGCTGGATTTCAAGACTGCCACCGCATCGGTGATCAGCACTCGGCTGGCATCTCCGCGCAGGACTTTGTTAGCTGGGTAATCGGTGAAATTGTAGAAATTCCGGGCCTTAGGCAGGGTGATGATTTGGGTGACGTTTTGGGTGTAAGTGAGTTTTCCTAAAGACTGATCAAAGAAATAATCACGCACGGAGCCGGTGCTGCCGTCATCACTGTAGCCGACTTCGTTGCAAAACCGGACGATCTTGTTGCGAGTCGTTGGGAAATTGACCGGATCCGCACCGGTGGTTTTTGAATCGTCGGGAAACTCCACCAAAATCGTCAATCCGAGTTTGTCACCGATGACAGGAGCGGCCTGGATTTTATCTGTCGCGGCCGCAGCGGCTCCACGCAAAGCGGCACCATTTGCGCCTCCCCGCACTTGGCGGACAGCCTCTACACGCTGACGCCAACGCAGTTGGCGATCCCCGTCGAATTTCACTTGGTTTGCTTGAACGATTTCCCGGATTTTCGCCGCAGGGATATCGAGGTGTGGTGCCTGACCGACGGGGGCAGGCTCATTAGCGAGGGTTCCCGAGGGCACGAGCGAGGTGCCATCTGCGGAAAGCTCAGCGAAGTGATAGGCACCGTCTGCCGTGCTATGAACGACCGTGTGGCCGGTCGCTGTTTCGGTGCGGCCATAATAGTCATCCCCGAACACCCGCAGCTCCAAGGTTTCCCCACTAGGCTGGACCCACCGGGTGCTGCGACCCTCTGGACCATAAGGGGCGGCGTTCACCAAACCGGGAAGAACTGCTAGAACGACGGATAAGCTAACCGGCTTGAGGATGTGGGATTTTTTCATGTCATCAAATTGGAAAAGAAATACCTCGATTTCCTAACCGAGGCTTGCGGAGGTGAAACCATGGCAGCACCAAAGTCGAGAGATCATTTTTCATTTGCGATGCCAAAGTCAACTCATGATCCAACGGGTTTTTGCAGAAGATCGGGGATCGCCAATTTCTAGCAATCCGGGTTTGCCAACTCGCCATTTCCCAGCACCTTCCTGCCATGTCTGAAAATTTTAACAGTTGGGCTGCCACCCAATCCGGCCAACCACTCACCCAATTTTCCTTCAACCCCGGGCCATTGCGCCCGGAACAGGTTCAGGTAAAGATCGAGTCCTGCGGGATTTGCCACTCGGATCTGTCGATGATTGATAACGACTGGGGCAATGCCATCTATCCGCTCGTCCCCGGCCATGAGGTCATCGGCATCATCGAGCAAGCTGGCGACCAAGCGAAAGGTCTTGCCGTCGGCGACCGGGTGGGCCTCGGCTGGTTTTCAGGCAGTTGCCTGTCGTGCCAGCTATGTCTCTCAGGCCGACAACAGCTTTGCGCAAGTTCGGAAGGCATCATCGTGGGGCGCCACGGAGGGTTCGCCGACCGCGTCCGCGCTAACTGGGAATGGGCGATCAAACTGCCGTCGGCGTTAGATCCAGCCAGCGCGGGTCCGCTATTCTGCGGGGGAATCACGGTGTTCGGCCCCATCGTCGATTTCGGCGTCAAGCCGACGGACCGGGTCGGCGTGATCGGCATCGGTGGCCTCGGTCACCTGGCGCTTCAGTTCCTCAACAAATGGGGCTGCGAGGTCACCGCCTTCACCTCCAGCGAATCCAAGGCCGACGAAGCCCGCAAACTCGGCGCGCACCACGTCGTCGGCACCCGCGACAAGGCGGCACTTGCGAAAGTTGCCGGCTCGTTCGACTTCATCCTCGTCACCGCCAACGTCACCCTCGACTGGGATCTGTTCATCGCCGCGCTTGCACCGGATGGCCGCCTGCACTTTGTCGGCGCGGTGCTAGAACCGGTGCCGGTTGCCGCATTTGCCCTCATCGGCGGGCGCAAGTCGATCTCCGGCTCACCGCTCGGCTCGCCCGCCACGGTCGCAACCATGTTAGATTTTTGCGCCCGCCACCAGATCGCGCCGGTCACCGAGACCTTCGCGATGCACGACGTAAACGCCGCCCTCGATCACCTCCGCGCCGGGAAAGCGAGACACCGGGTGGTGTTGAAGAATTAGCGGGTCACGTTGGAAAAAGCGTGATTGATTTCGGGTCATGCAAGGATCTGTCAGGTGCACAATCATAGTTTGCCTAGTCTTCGCAGCCGCCAAGAACGCTTATGCATGTTGTGCCGTGGCAGCTGCGGGCGTCCCCGTCGTAAACGCAGATCAGACCGTCATCATCTGGTGGGATCAGGCGAACCAGATGGAGCATTTCATCCGCAAGGCCAGCTTCAGTGGCGGAGGAAAATCGATTGGTTTCCTCGTTCCCACCCCAAGTCGCCCGCAATTGGAGGAAGCGGGCAACGCAGCGTTTCGCTATGTTTCCGACATCACCGCCCCCAAGGCTGCGACAGGAGGCGGCTTCCCGTTAGATTGCTCGGTGGCGGCCCCATCTAGCCCAATGCGCGGGGTGCGGCTGATCGAAGAAAAAACGGTCGCCGGGTTCGACGCGGTCGTCCTAGCAGCGGACTCCAGCAAGGAATTGATCGAGTGGCTGCGCCAGCGTGACTATGCCTTTACTCCAGAAGCCGCAGCATGGGCAGAGCCCTACCTAACAGCCGGCTGGCACATCACGGCGATGAAAGTCACCAAGGATCTCGACGCGCGTTCAAAAGCCGAGGTCTCGGCATCTGCGCTGCGAATCACCTTTAAAACGGACCGCCCGATCTTCCCCTACCGCGAGCCTGACTCCCGCGGCGATGCCGCGCGGCTGGGAATTCGCCACCGCTTGCTTCGCATCTATTTCGTGGCGGAATCCCGCTATGAGGGCCGTTTCTCTTCGGAGCTTCAATGGTCTGCAAAGGTGCGTTACAGCCAACCTCTCCAGAAAGACCAGCGCACCGATCTTCTGCGTCATCTCAACCTGCCGGAATCCACCGGGCCGTCCCAAGCATGGCTAACCGAGTTCGAAGATTCTTGGCCATACGGCACGGCTCCCGGGGACGTGACCTTCTCCCCCTCCGCAAATCAGGGCAAACTAACACGCGACCTTTCCGCCTCCGGGCAATCATTCGATCCCACCTTGGCGGTGGTCATCGGCGTGTTCCTCGCGCGGCCACTTTTCCGTGGAAAGAAGGTCCGGTAACTGGACGGCACGCCAGCGGCAGCCTTGCGTGGCTGCGGCGTCTCGCCGCAGGCTGTGCTGGAACCGTCTCGCTTTCAGTCTTTTCTCTAATACAGCACCTCGCCCACCAGCTCCCTCGCCCGTCGAGTGAATCCGAGGGGACCACACGCGCCCTCGCGTGTTCCATGTCGCGCCCTCGCGACATGGACGGCATGCATCACGAACCAGCCCGCCTACCCTGACAAACGCATGATTTCAGCGAGGGCGCTAAAATCCACACGCGAGGGCGCGTGTGCTCCCTTTGCGGATCCTTGGCGATGAGTTCCAGCAGCTCGATGTCTCCCTTTTTCCTCGTCGCAGGCTTCGTTGATCGCCTGGGTCAAGCAAATGGATTGAGGCAGAATCATGAACAGCAGAATCATTGGATTCGGAGGAAGAAAAAACCGGCGCACCTGACATTAAAGCCACTTTCCCGTGAAAATATTCCATCGCCAATTGGACCGATTATTCTTCAAAAATGAATCTGCTGTCCATGATTCTGCTATGACTCTTGCTTCAAGCCGTTCGAAGTTCCCGCTCTTTTCCGGGTCGTGCTCGTGGAGATCCGGGTGAAACATCCGCACCAGCGCGGGCACGTTTTTCAACCGCGCCGTCGGCTCGCTCCACCAACCGGCGGAATAAGCCACAAACGCCTTCACCCGCTGCGGCCTCCACAGCGCGAAGCGGTGCACATAATGCGCCCCGGCGGAGAACCCGAAAAACAACACCTGGTCCGTCGCCACCCCGGTCCGCCGCTTCACCTCCGCCAGCGCCTTCTCCATCACCTCCCCGCTGCCCTGTTCCGGGTAATAATACCCCTTGCCCTCGTTGTTCTCCTTGCCCTCCGCGTGAAACGTCGGTGCCAGCAACACCAGACTATTCTTCGCCGCAAACTCCTTCCACCGGGCATCTAGCATCTTTTCACCATCTCCATTGTAGCCGGGCACCAGGACCAGCACTCCCGTGCCGGCCTTGGCTCCCTCCGCTTGCCATGACCTGAACGGGACATCCATGCTATGGCTGGTAACCACCCACTGTTCCTCCGCTGCGGATAGGACGCGGCAGAAAAAAAGGAGCAAGCATGCGGTTTCTTTGATCATCGGGTTCTCCTCCGGATTTACGATTTCGGCTGATTCATGCTGGTCCGGATGTCGGCTATTTGGAACTGAGTCCGGAGCACATCCCATTTATTCGTTAAGTTTAGATAGTGTTGACCTGCACGGAAACCAATCGCTGACTATCTCTTTCGCTACGTCTATTCCGGCTTCCTTAGTCATAATTTTCCACATAACCCGGAATTCATCGGCCGAACGTAACTCAGAAGAAATCAATTTCATCCCAGTCATATAATTAATCGGACGTGATATTGACGAATCACCCGTGACTAATAAATTGCCAAAGGAAGCATCGAGATTATTCCTAAATTTCCCGTCTATTATTTGGAAATCTATTTTTGAATTGTACAAATTTGGATAAAGCCAACCATTTCCTGCTTGATCCCTTAATTTAATGACTCTTTTGTCATTTGACCGAAACTGTATAGCTGCATCGTGGGGAAATCCCTGTAATCCGGTTCGGATCAAATGATCAATATTTGATGTAAGCGAGAAATCTTCCTTAGAAATATTCTTAATCACCAAAGACAACTGATTGTTTTTAGCGAAACTGAACGATGCGCCGATCTTCTCGTTTTTACTAAGAGAGGCAAACTTCTCAGCCGTAGCACTGTAAATAAAAAACAACCACCAAACTACGCAGCTACATATTTTTAGGTTATTCATAATATTTTATTGCTCCATTATATCCTTGCCCGGCTGGTGTAGAGGTTGTTAATCCTACTGACGCCCCTTTTTTTCCAACAACTTCGGTCACCACTCCGCTACTGTCAACTTTTGTGACAATAGCCGAGTGAGAATCTGCACTCCAGTAAGCGATTTTCGCTCCTGTCTTGTCAGATGAAGTAATCTCTTTATGGCCATCTCCTTTAATAATATTATCAATTCCATCGTTTATCCAGTATTGGCTATTTCCAAATGTATAGCCATGACAATTGTAGGTGTAGTTAGTATTGGCGGCACCACCTGACACGTATTTTTGCAAATTAATGACAAAAGCTTCATCATTAGTTTTAACAGTCCATAATTCCCAAGTTATACCGTTTGCTGTTCCAGATTGTCCAGTGTTTACTAGAGTGCTCCATTTTAATAAACCTGCTACATCGAGGTCATGGGTCGGAGTAGGCGCGTATATGCTCCCATTCGCCCCATCTGGAAACCCGCTTGGATCTTCCGACGTCCAACGGGCCAGCTCCGGGTTGTAGCTGCGGTATTTGAAGGCATAGCCTCCCGACGATGCGAGGTAGGGCTTACCGGTGTAGAATCCCGTCTCTTCGGCCGCGTAACCTTGGCTGGTGGATTCGGACGCTTTTTCCGCCCGCCACTCGGCGAGTTGTTTGTCGCTCTTGAACTCCGGCAGGGGAGCTTGGAACCCGGCGAAGGCGCTGCCGGTCAGGGCCGCCACGAGGGCGAATGTCAGTTTGTATTTCATTTTTGTTTTATGTGTTTTGGTTTCTCACTGGGAGACTGGGGAAGAGTTTACCGCAAAGGCGCAAAGGTCGCCGAGAGACGCAAAGGAAGAGGGGTGGGGTTGTGGATGTTGAAATTTTTAATTGCGGGGAGAATTCGGGCGAAATG
>JAYTLO010000235.1:0-1648 GCA_043729385.1 Akkermansiaceae bacterium | reverse complement strand
CATGCGGAGCCTCACCAAGGGAGAAGGATCGCTTTTCGCCAACCCAACTACTTTCCGATAGAGCGGGTCGGCAGGTTTCCCATCTTCGAAAATACAGGTAATGGTCCACGCCCGGACATGCTCCGACTTGGCGTCCAGCGCCTTCATTCCGGATGGTCCGGCAAGCGCACCTTGCGCATGGAGGGTCCAAAGGGCGCGGAGTTGGCGGGTATCATCCGGATTTCCAAAGAGGATTTCTTCGAGAGCCGCAGTCGTTTGGGAATTCGCGCCGCGTTCCTGCAGCAGCCTCCGCGCGTGGCGGACATACCAATCATTTTTATGAAGGTGCATTTTCACCAACTCACTGTCGCTGGCCTTTTCGAGATCCACTTTCACCGGCTGGACGGCCTTGGTGACGATCTTGTAGATGCGGCCGTTCGAGCGGTCCGTGAATTCTCTCTGCTGGTGACACGGAACCTTGTCATACCAATCGCTGAAGAATACCCCGCCGTCGGGACCGTATTGGGGGGAAAGGCCCCGGAACCAGGCGTCGGTGGTGGATAGAAGTTCCGGCTTGCGGACACTCCGGTATCCAGATCCGTCGCGGACGAATTCTTCGCAGCGCATCTTGTTCATGTGGATGTCGTGGAAGAAAAAGCGATTCCGCCATTCTTCGGAGAAGGCACCGCCCAGATAGATCATCCCACCGCAGTAGGCGGCCTTTTCGTAACGTCCCCATGCGATGGTCTGGATGTCTCCATACAAGTGCGGATTGTCATGTTTGCCCGCCTGTCTTTCATAGTGGGCACCTTGGATGCCATGCCACATGTGCGAAATGACGCAGGCGGCGAAAAAAGCCTCGCCCTGATCATTCCAGTCCAAACCCCATTGGTTGCTAGCACCTTCCGCCCAGCGCTCGAATAACTTCTTCGTCGGGTGGTAACGCCACACACCGGCATTGATCGATACCCGCTCGGCCGGCGTGGAGCCGGGTTTGCCAACATGGGACTCCGTAAAGATTCCCTGTGTTCCGTAAAGCCAGCCATCAGGCCCCCAGATGAAGTTGTTTAACGTCTCATGCGTATCTTGTTTTCCCCACCCATCGAGCACGATTTGAGGTTCTGCGTCCGGCACCGCATCGCCATTTTGATCGGGAATGAAAAGCAGGTTCGGCGGAGAACCGAGCCATACCCCTCCAAAGCCGACCGCGAGGCCGCTGGTAAACGTGGCCTTGCCCCAAAACACGGTTTTCTTATCGAATTTCCCGTCGTTGTTGGTGCTTTCCAGGACGAGCACGCGGTCTTTGGCTTCGCCCGGACAGTTCGGATAATTGGTGTTTTCCACCACCCAAAGCCGCCCGCGGTCATCAAGCGTGTAGGCGATCGGTTGAACCACATCAGGCTCTCCAACGATGGGCTCCACGCTAAATCCTTCGGGAACCTTCATCGCCGCCGCCGCCGCCGCCAGTGGGAGTGAAGCGCTGGTGGCGATGAGACGATCTAGATCAGATTGTGCCTGCACGGGAAGACTCCCGAGCAACAAGGTGAGAAGCAATTTGCGGGATGTGGGCGCGGTCGATGTAAACATATCAATATTTTGGGAAATGCGGGGAAACAGGCGTGGTTTATTTCTGGTCGGCGGATACGGGCCTCCAGCGGAACATGTTCAC
>JAYTLO010000234.1:0-9726 GCA_043729385.1 Akkermansiaceae bacterium | reverse complement strand
AGGTCTGCCCGCCGCTGATTTCGGCCTGCCTTCCGGCAGCGCAGTCTCGCTGGGCATCCACGAATCCCAGTCGCGGTTGTGGGAAAATCATGTGGGCCGGTCGCGGACTTTCTGGGAGAAATGGTACCCGGCGGCACAGGAAACTTTCCCGCAGTTAGATGAATTTCCGTTGGATAAATTCCTCAACTATCTCTGGCGCGCGGAGTTCTCGCCGATCCGGGTGGAGGCGGATGAAGCCACCTATGATTTACACATTCTCCTGCGCTTCGGGCTGGAGCGGCGGATGGTGAGCGGCGATCTAGCAGTCGCCGATGTGCCTGCCGCGTGGAATGATGGATTCCGCGAATTGTTTGGGTTTGCGCCGAAGGATGACCGCCACGGCTGCTTGCAAGACATCCATTGGTCGATGGGCGGGCTCGGTTATTTCGCCACCTACACGCTGGGAAATATCAACTCCGCCCAGCTCTTCGCCGCTGCTAGAAGTGACTCAAGCGTCGCCTCCGCCATCGACCGCGCCGACTATCTTCCGCTGTTAGGATGGTTGCAAAAATCCGTCCACGCCCACGGTGCCACGCTCGATCCCGCCGAACTCATCCGCCAGGCGACCGGCAGCTTGCCCTCGACGGATGCTTATCTAACTCATCTTAAATCACGCTATCTCTAACCCCATGCCCGACGGACTCTTCATCGTCATCGAAGGAATCGATGGAACCGGTAAATCCACCCAAGCCAAACGTCTCGGCGAGTGGTTCACCGCGCAGGGACGCGAGGTCGTCCTCAGCCGCGAACCGACCGCCGGCCCGTGGGGAAAAAAGGTCCGCGAGTCTGGCGACACGGGGCGCTTATCGCCCGAGGATGAACTTCAGTATTTCCTCAATGACCGCCGCCAACATGTGGAAGAGTTGATAGCGCCATCGCTGGCTGCGGGGAAGGTCGTGATCCTGGATCGTTATTATTTCTCGACGATGGCCTATCAGGGCGCACGCGGTTTCGACCCAGCGGAGATCCGGCGGAAGAACGAAGTGTTCGCTCCTGTGCCGGATTTACTGCTCATCATGGATCTGGATGTGGACACCGCGCTCAGCCGCATCGGCGGCCGCGGAAACGTAGCGAACGAATTTGAAAAACGCGAAAACCTAGAACGCTGTCGGGAAATTTTCCTCTCGCTCCAGCATGAAGATTTTGCGCGGGTGATCAGTGCCCATGGAACTCCTGACGAGGTCGCCAATCAGGTGTTAGATGCCGTCGTGCAATTTGCGAGTGCTATCGCGATCTGCAATGATGAGTAGTTAGAGCAGTGACTTGGAGTCAGAAAATCCTCTTTTGTTTTAAGGGGTTATGATGGCCGAGTCGTTTGGTATTCATTCTGCGAAAGGGCCGTCATGCCCACCGCCGAAGAAGAACGGATCTCCGATGCCGCAGAATTGCAGAACGTCCTCACGCGCTACGTGGATTCCTGCGACGGATACAATCAAGCGGCGGAAGTCGTGGAGTCGCAAAGTCTAGCAGCGGCGTTCTTGGAAATTGCTGCCCGCCGGAAAGTCATCGTAGCCCATGTGTCCGCTTTAATTGTCCGACAGGGTGAAAAGCCGGAAGTCGGTGGCAGTCCAGAGGCGGCCATCCATCGTTGGTGGATACGAGTGAGAGCCAAGATGACGGATGAAGAATTCAAGTCCACTCTCGCCGAATGCGTGCGTGGGGAAAAAGAGCTCGCCCGCACCATCGAAGAAGCACTTGATCATGGGAACCTCGAAGCCCACCACGCCTCGATCATTGCCGAAGTTGCCACCGAATTGAAGGAAGCTCTTCACACATTCGAGACCGTCTTGAGTGAATAAATCTCACCCCACGCTATCAGGAAGCCGTCGGATTTCAGATAACGCTCATTAACCTCCGGCACGGAAGAACAAAACTATGTTAAGTTGGTCACTCACATTTCTAATACTAGCCATCATCGCCGGCGTGCTCGGCTTTGCGGGCATTGCTGGAACCGCTGCAGGAATCGCCAAGATCCTATTCTTCGTGTTTCTGATTCTGCTGGTGGTCTCAGCCATCTCTCGCTCGATGCGCGGAGGCACACCTTGAATCTCATTTATTAACTCATCTATAAACCAATGAAATCACTTATATCAAGCGACCGCCGCGCAACTGGACTTCTGGATCGCGTGCGCGATGATGTCTCTCGTCTGAGAGACGACATCGGGAATCTATTAACTCACACGACGCGGGAAATACTACCTAACAGCGCTCGTGAAATTGCGGATCAGGCGAAACAACAATTTGCCGCAGGCAGCGCTTATGCAGCTTCCCGACTCCGTGGCTTAGGCAGCCAACCTCAGCGCCATTCGGCCAATTGGGTGGGGGGCGCAATTGTAACTGGCCTGCTCGCCTACGGCGTGTATGCCCTTCTTCGTAGCAGTTGTTGCAATGAAACCGCCCAAGTTTCCCATGACAATGAGCCGGAGATTGACGCGCCGGAGGAAGTCTAGACTCGCCACATGAACCTTACGTCCGAGCAGCCATTCTGGACCCTGAAGAATGGTCTACTGATAAATTTCCCCCCGCTCACTTCGGACATCTCTTGTGACATCGTAATACTCGGAGCGGGGATTTCCGGGGCACTAATCGCGGAAGCTCTAACCGCCGATGGTCATGACGTGGTGATGATCGATTCACGGGACGTGGGCCACGGTAGCACCAGTGCGAGCACGGCCCTCCTCCAATACGAGGTGGACACGCATTTGATCGATCTAATCAAGCTCCATGGCCTCGATCACGCCCAAAAGGCCTACCGGGCGTGTTATGAAAGTATAGATATTCTCGAACAGCGGATCCACTCACTCGGGCTAGAAGATTGTGCATTCACTCGCAAGGAAAGTGTTTACTTGGCGTCGCGTGAGCGTGATGTGCCGGTCTTGAGAAAAGAAAGCGCTGCTAGACGTGAGATGGGGATCGAGGTCGATGACTGGAGTGAGAGCGAGGTGTTGGCAGCCTTTGGATTTGCCAAACCCGGGGCTCTGCGCTCGAGCCAAGCAGCTGAGGTGGATTCCTATCGCCTCACAGCAGGTTTGCTTAAAATCGTGGCGAGTCGAGGCGGACGAATCTTTGATCGCACCGAGGCAACACGGCTAGACATTGATAAATCCGGGGTGCTCGTCCGCACGAACCGGAATGTTTCGATACGCGCCAAGCGAGTGATCGTGGCGATGGGTTACGAAAGCCAAACCTTGTTCGACACCGCGCGTCTCGTGAAGCTCCACAGTTCATATGCGATCGCTTCGGAGCCACTCACGGACAATCAACATTGGTGGCATCGCTGCCTGTTATGGGAATCCGCGCGACCCTACTTCTACCTCCGGACTGATAGCGACGGCCGAGCCATCCTCGGTGGTGAAGACATGCCATTTCGAAACGCGGCGGCTCGCGACAAACTGCTAGCGAAAAAAGCCGGGCGTCTGAAGGACCGCTTCGATGAGATGTTTCCCAATTCAGGGATGGAAACCGCCTACTCGTGGGCCGGCACGTTTGGCGAGACTCATGATGGCTTGGCATACATCGGCCCTTATCGGAAACATCCACTCTGTCTTTTCGCCTTGGGCTTTGGCGGCAATGGGATCACCTACAGTGTCATCGCTGCGGAAATTCTGCGCCAAGAAGTGCGAGGCTATCGGCATGAATACTCATCAATTTTCCGCTTCGATCGGGCATGAGAAAAGCCGGCCCCACGAATGCGGGACCGGCTTTTGATTCAGGCATGGGAGGCGGCTTCATTCACGCCAGAGCGGAAGATCCCACCCGTGGCGATCGCGGTGATAGTGGCGTCTGCTGCACCCTCTTCTTGCAGAGTTTCGTCTAGCAGGTCCGCGTCGTCGCCGAAGCCGAGGCAACTTGCAAATGCCTTGGCCACCCCGTAAGCAGCGATTTCATAATGCTCAACTCGGTTCGCGCAGGCGATCAACAACGCATCGCGGACATCACCCGGCTCGGTATCAGAAACATGCTTGCGGGCTTCTATCAGCAAGCCGCGCATTGCTTCGCATGTTACGTCATTATGGGAAATGCCGTGGCGCTCGCTGATCACTTCGAGCCGCTTACTTTGATTTTGCGTTTCCTTAAAATGATCCGCGAATGCATCGCGAAGTTCCGGGCAGGTCGCATCAGCGGCCATCTTGGGAAGGACTTCAAGTAGCTGGCTCTCCGCGCTGCGGAGGTCGTTGATCTGATCTAAATATACTTCTTCAAGGGTAGTCATCATAATAGTTAATAGGTTTCTATCTCCGCTGAAATGCGATGATATAAACTACTGTCGCAGCAAGGATGCCAATGCTGTGGCGTGGGACTGTGGCTGCTAGTGAAGGCAGATCGGATTCCGCCGCTTCTCGATGTACTGGCAATATGCACGACTGCGACGCATTTTGCAGAAAGGTTGACTTGAAAATCCACTGATATTGCAGAAATCCCGAACGGCACGCATTCTGCGAAGGGAAATGATGAAACGATGAAAACCATCCCACTCCTTACGCTCCTCGCCTTCCCATTTCTGTTCTCTAATTGCAAAGAGACTAAGCGCAACTACAGCGAGGCAAAAGTGGAAGTGGCCACTGCCGGAGATGTATCATTTGCCCGCTCGACGTTTGAATCGCTGGCTCGGGGTGACTCGGCAGTTTCTGAGAAGATCGACTGGCCGGTGTTTACCTCGTTAGGTCAGAACCTCGGTGCCAACTACGTAGCCCTCACCTCCGGAGTGGAGAAACAGAAGTTCATTTCCGGCTTCATCACTCAGTTCGCGACTTCATTCCGCGAGAGCGGCGGCACCATAGAAGGATTCACTAACTGGCGTGTGACCGCCCACGATGCGCTGAAAACAGAAGTCGCCGCAGACTCTGCTAACGGAGTTCTAACGGTGATCGTCGCAGAGCGGGACGGCGTAGAGCGCGTCTCGTCCATCAACATTATCAAGTGATTTCTTGACGAAACCAATCCGGGCGCTCGGTCTCAAATGTAAGCGTCTCAACGCTCAGCGGATGCTGGAACGTTAGTTTCCATGCGTGAAGTTGCAGCGGGGGCGATTCGAGATCGAGCGTCTGTGTTTCACCGATCAGTCGGTTAGGAAGATAGGCTGGATCGCCAACGACGGCATAACCGAGCTGCCAGAGATGGACACGGATTTGGTTCGTCCGCCCGGTGCCGAGCTTCGCCTCTAACAATGTCGTGCCATCCGGGCAGCGCTCGATCACTTGGAAGTCCGTGCGCGATGGCAAGCCTTCGAGTTCATCGATCCTGCGGGTTCCGAGCACGTCGGGTTCTGCGGAAATCGGAGCTTCGGAGAAAAACTCATCATCCGCTGGGTGGCCGCTGGCGCGCACGAGATAGCGCTTGTCCACGGTGCCTTCGAGGAATTGGCGCTGGAGCAAGCGGCAGAAATGACGCGTCCGCGCGAAGAGAACGAGGCCCGAGGTATTTGCATCCAGCCGATGAACCGGCCGCGGATACTTGGGCGCATAAGCGAGATTTAAGATATGTTGAAGGGTATTCCGGTGGAAGCGTCCGCTGGCATGCATCGGCAGCGGTGCGGGCTTGTGGATGACTAAGATCGCCTCATCTTCATATAACACCCGGATGTCCGCCGATACTGGCGGCTCTACATTTGGCGGAAAAACTTGGATCACTCGCTCGCCACCGCGCACGCGATGATGTTTATCTCTAACGGTCCCACCGTAGTTCACAAAGCGCCCAGCATCGCAGCGGGCTTCCCACTCGGTTGGTGAAATTTGCGGGAAAATTTCGCAAAGCACATCCAGCAGAAGCCGCCCATCGTGCGCGGCGGGGATGTTGATCGGGCGGCGGTTCTCTAGCAGCATCGAGCCAGGCAACGGATGCGATGCTAGGAAAATTGCTGCGTGCAATTCGGCGATTCGTTGAGTCATCCGCTCGGGTGCGCTGACGAAACAATGCGGACAGCTCACGCCCTCGACATGCCGCGAATCTTCCTGGTCGGCAGCGTCTAACGGCGTTTGGCAGGCGAAGCAAATTGCATAGTCAGTCTCGCGCAGCCCGGGGTCCACGCCCACGCGCTGGTCGAAGACGAAGCACTCACCGTCGTAATGCTCGCCGCCGCATTCCTCGAAGTATTTGAGGATGCCGCCGTCGAGTTGATAGATGTTATGGAATCCTTGCTGCTCCATGAAGGGGCCGGCCTTTTCACAGCGGATGCCGCCGGTGCAAAACATCACCACCGGCTGGTCCTTCAGCGCATCTGGCAGTTTTCTAACTGCATCTGGAAATTCGCGGAACGTAGTGATATGAGGAATGATTGCGCCTTTGAAGGTGCCTAACTTCACCTCGTAGTCATTGCGAGTGTCTAGCAATGTGACCGGCCGACCCTCGTCGAGCCAGCGCTTTAACTCCGCTGCGGCGATTTTTGGTGACGTATAATTCGCTGGCCGGATGCTCTCCATGCCGAACGAGATGATCTCCTTTTTCACCCGCACTAACATCCGGTTGAACGGCTGCTTGTCGCTGATGCTGACTTTAGGTTCGAGGGATTGTAGCCCAGGGGTGCCCCGCAGTTTTGCGAGTAGCAGATCAATCGACTCCGCAGCTCCGGCGACAAATAGGTTGATGCCTTCCGTGCTGAGAAGGATGGTTCCCTTCAGCTCCCAGCCCTTGCACGCGGCGATTAGATCTTCGCGCAAGTCCTTGAGGCCGGTGAGTTCGGCAAAGCGGTAGGTGGAAATATTTGTGACAGCAGACACGGCGGCAAAACAGCACGAAGCCCGGCGAGACGCCAGTGAAGAAACGGGAATCTTGCGATTTGCACCGGTATTGAGAATTCATGCACTGAATCCAGAATCTGCTAGATCGGCAGGCGTGAGAGGAATCCAACTTGTTGCGGCGATTCTCAATCATCTCCGGGATTGGCACCTCGCCTGCGATACAGAAACCGCTAACAACCCGATTTTAAAAATGAGCAAACTTCTTGTCCTAGCAATTCTGTTACTGATCGTGTGGGTGGTCCTCAAAGTGGCACTCGCCATCACCAGCGTGTCGCTTCACTTGCTGTGGATCGTCGCGATCGTCCTAGCAATCCTTTGGGTGGTGGGAAAAATCCGTGGCACCAAGTGAGTTGAAATCTGCGGGAAATGGCTTCCCCCGTCACCCTAACGGACCAATCCCCACCAAATCCCGGTCATCCCGCGCGGATTCTAAGTAGGATTCATCCATCTCGATGGCCTGCTTCAAATGGCTCCGCGCCCGCGGCCCTTCACCCAGCGTCCATAAATAACAGGCGAGATTGTAGTGGAAGACCGCCATTTCAAAAAGTGACTTCGGCCCGCGCAGGAGTTGATTGCACGCCGCCAGAGTGTCGCCGGTTTCATGCAGGCAATAAGCAGCTCGCAGGAAGAATTCCGGCTCATCCTCCGCCTTCAAGCACAGCAAGCGGGCGGTCTCGGAAGCGGCATTCCATTGCTCGCGCTCCATCTGCGCGGTGAGCCGCAATTCTAACGGAGCTCGCAACCTCTGAACTTCCGCAGGGAGCGCCTGGAGTTCATACAACGCCTCATCGGCAAGTCCCAGTTCCAGCCATCCTGCCGCCGCTCGCAACGTTTTTGTCACCGCCATTTGCTCGACGCTAGGACAGGCGCCCCCGACTGGCAATCACGCAGGTTTCAAAATTCTTGCAACGCCGCTAAAAGTGGCTTTCGGCGGCTCGTCCAATACTGTCCGAATAGCGTTTTGGATGAAGAACCTTCAACCGAAGATGGACAGGATGAACGCAGATGAACTCTATGAAAACTCATTCTTGACCCGTGTTCTGCATCGGCGGCCATGGTGTTGATCTGCGGTCAAAAAATTCTTGAACTAACAGGATTGCGCGTCTCGCCCCGATCCAAGGAGCGCCCCTTTTTCAACTTCTCCCCGTTCGATGTTGAGCGTTCGATGCTCTTCACCCCGCCGCCTCATACACACTCTCCCCGCTCTCCGGATACTTCTCCAGCACGTGCTGGAACAGCACCCCGCACTTCTGCTCAAAAAGATCGGCTGTGTATTTCTCCGGCAATCCGGAATCCAGCATCTTCTCAATCTCCACCCGCACCGCCGCCCGCGTCGTGCGTTTCGTCCGCCACGCAAGCACCAGCTTCTCCGTCTTCAGTTTTGCTAGCAGATCCTTGCAAACCTTTTTGATCGACTCGGTTTCCATCGGCGTGAGGTCCGGGCCGGGACGCGTGAGGATGTCGAACACCGCCAGCTCTTCCTCACTGATCTGCTCGCGCAAATGCCGCTGCTCCTCGTCGTTGAGTTCCTTGGTGAATGTCACCAGCTCAGCGAACAACTGCTCGATGCTCAGCGCGCCGCTGTTATACGCCTCGATCATCTTCTGGAACCGGTCGAGAAAATCGTAGCGGCTGGCATTGAGTCGGATCAGGTTGTCCAGCTTGCGGTCGATCAAAGCCCGCAGTTGCTGCGCTTCGATGTTCTTGTTCGGCGTCTTCTCGAACTTCCGCATCAACACCTCGAAGTCGATCTTGCTCAGGTCGATCGTCTTCGCCGCCGCTCCCGGCTTGATGTGCGGCTCGGCGACGATCGCGCCGTCCAGCACGCCCGAGATTGCGGCCATCACTTCCGCGATGCTCACCGGGTCCTTGTCGGCCCGCACCGCTTTTGCGAGTTCGGCGATCACCTGCGCTCTCGGCGCTAACAAGGGGATCACCGGGTCCGGCATCACCGCCTTGTAAAGCCGCGCCACGTCGTTCGCCTGGCCGAGGAAGGAATCCGTCACCTCGTCCGTCCGCAGCAATTGGTTCACCGCCGGGATGAACAGCTTGTTGGAGAAATCCGGAATCGCCGCCAGATCCACGTTCTGTTTCCGGCAGAACTCCGCCACCTGATCCAGCGCGATCCGGAGGGCTTCCACCAGTTCCTTCTTGTCCTTCACCGGCATCTCGCCGCCGCCGGTGCCGGAGCCGTAGATGGCGAGTGCCTTTTCCAGCTCCTGGAATACGTTCGCGTAATCCACGATCAAGCCGTTCACCTTGTCGCCATACACCCGGTTGGCGCGGGCAATGGTTTGCATCAGCGTGTGGCCGCGCATCGGCTTGTCCAGATAGAGTGTGGAGCAGCTCGGCGCATCGAAGCCCGTGAGCCACATCGCGCAGACGAAGACCAGGCGGAACTTATCCTCCGGATTCTTGAACTTCTCCTCCAGGTCCTCCTTCACCATCCGCTCGCGGTGCGGCAGGATGTCGAAGCCCTGTGCCTTCATCTCGGAAATTTCATTCTGCCCCGGCGAGACGACCACCGCCATGTCCGTCTCCTGAAGATTCACCAAACGCGCATGCAGCGTGGCGAAATCCGGATGACCGCCCGCCAATCCTTCCAGCGCTTTCAACACGCGGGCTTTCTCCGCCTCCCACTCGGCGCGGACTTTTTCATACATCCGCAGCGTCGTCAGCTTGTCGATGGAAACGACCATCGCCTTGCCCTGATAGCCACGGTTCAGGAAATGATGGACGATGTCCTTCGCCACCGCGTCCAGCCGATCCTCGCGGGTGATCAGGTGGTAGCGCTGGCCCAGCAATTTCTCCAGCTTCTCTTCCTGATCTTCATCCAGCGCGGCTGCTTCGATGGTTTGGTAAATCTCCTCGTTCAGTTCCGGGTTGGTGATTTGCAGCTCCGGCGTCCGGTTTTCATAGAACAACGGCACCGTCGCCCCGTCCTCCACGG
>JAYTLO010000233.1:0-25458 GCA_043729385.1 Akkermansiaceae bacterium | reverse complement strand
GAATCCCTGCCGCAGAACATCTCGGGCGGACCTTCGCCGAAATCGTGCCGACGCGGGAGGCGTTTGTGCGAGAGATCACGGAGCGGATTCTCGAGACGGGGGAAGCAGTGCGCGATCACGAGTTCTCCGGCGAGACGGCTCCCGCGCCGGGCGTCACGCGCTATTGGAACGAGAGCTGGTACCCGGTGCTGGCCGGGGATGGTGAAATCATCGGCTTCGGCGGACTGGTGGAGGAAATCACCGCGCGCAAGGAAACCGAGGCCGCGCTGCTCCGCAGCGAAGCTCGTTTCCGCGCTGTCGCCGACAATATCCCGCAACTGGCGTGGCTTGCAGACGGCGCGGGATGTTTCTGGTTCAACAGCCGCTGGCTCGACTACACCGGCACCACGCCCGAAGACAACACGGGCGGGGGCTGGAAGGCCGTGCATCATCCCGATTACGCCGAGGCCGTGGTGGAGAAATTCGAGCGCCACCTGCGCGAGGGAAAAGACTGGGAGGACACCTTTCCGCTGCGCGGGAAGGACGGCGAATATCGCTGGTTCCTCTCGCGGATGAAGGCCATCCGCGACGAGCCCGGGAGCGTCGTGCGCTTCTTTGGCACGAATACCGACATCACTGACCAGCGACAGATTGAGGAGCGGTTGCGGGAAAGCGAGGCTCGAAACAGTCTCACGGTCACGCTGGCCGACACGATCCGGCCGCTTTCCGACCCGATCGTCGTGCAAGCCGAGGCCACCCGGACACTCGGCGAGCGGCTGAGGGCCAACCGGGTCGTTTACTTTGAGTTGCGGGGCGACGACTACGTGGTCGAGCGGGATTACACCGACGCGGCCACTTCCATCGTGGGCAACTATCCGGTGGAGTCGTTCGGCCCGGAGATGTTGGCCACGTACCGGGCCGGTCGAACCGCGTCCGAATCAGACGTGGACGACCTCCCGTCTCGCACGCCGGAGGAAAGAACGGCGTTCGCGGCCGTCCAAATCCGTGCCTACGTTGGCGTACCGTTGGTCAAGGGCGGGGCGTTCGTCGCCGGACTGGCGGTGCACATGGCCACGCCGCGGGTGTGGACTTCCACCGAGATCGCTATGATTGAGGATACCGCCGAGCGGACTTGGGCGGCGGTCGAGCGAGTCCGGACTGAGGCGGCGTTGCGGGAGAGCGAGGAGCGATCGGCCTTTGTCCGCCGCAGCAGCGGGGTGGGTTTTTGGTACTGCGATATACCGTTCGACGTGTTCCAGTGGGACGAATTGGTGAAAGCTCACTTCCAACCTGCCCCCTGACGCTTTTGTAACAGTTGAGACGTTTTATGATCGAATGCACCCGGACGACCGGGAGCCGATTCGCCAGGCCATCGAACTGAGTATCGCGGAACGGACGCCTTACAACGTCCACTATCGCACCGTGGACCCGGACAGCGGGGCCATGAACTGGGTGCGGGCCATCGCGCGGACGTCCTACGCGGCCGACGGCACCCCGATCCGATTCGACGGCGTGACTTTGGATGTGAGCGATCAGAAGCGGGCCGAGGCGAGCTTGAGGGAGAGCGAGCAGCGGCGACGGCTGGCCCTCGACGCGGCAGAGTTGGAGGCCTGGCACATCGACCCGGCGACCAACACCCTCACGACCGACGACCGGTTCCGCAAGATCTTCGCCGGTAGTAACGAGGTGATCGACTACGAGCAAGCGGTCGCCACACTCCATCCCGATGATCGGGAGCGCGTTCAGGAAGCGATCGCGGCGGCGACACGACCCGACGATCCCGCCCCCTACGCTGAGGAATATCGTGTCGTTCACAATAACGGGGCCGTCCGCTGGGTCTTCGCCAAGGGGCGTGTAACCTACAACTGCGCGGAGCCGCGACAGCTCATGAGCTTCGACGGTACGGTCGCGGACATCACCGACAGCAAACTCGTTGAGGAAGAGCGTGAACGGCTGGTAGGCCAGCTCAGGGATGCCGACCGTCGCAAGGACGAGTTCCTCGCGACGCTTGCCCACGAACTCCGCAACCCGCTGGCACCGATCCGCAACGGTCTCCAGATCATGCGATTGGTCGGGGCTGAGGGCCCGCTCGAACAGGCACGGGCGATGATGGATCGGCAACTAACGCAGTTGGTCCGGCTGGTGGACGACCTTCTCGACGTGAGCCGGGTGACGAGCGGCAAGTTCGAACTCCGCCGGGAGCAGGTCGAATTGAGGGCGGTGATCGACGCCGCCGTGGAGACCAGCCGACCGGCTTTCGATCAGGCTGGACACGAATTTGAAATTTCCGTGCCGGACGAACCGATCGTGCTGGATGGCGACCCGACCCGACTCGCGCAGGTCGTGTCCAACCTGCTGACCAACTCCGCCAAATACACCCACCAGGGCGGCCGCGTCCGATTGGCCGTTCGTCGTGAGAACGGAACGGCTGTCCTAACGGTCGCCGACAACGGAATCGGCATCCCGCCCGACATGCTCGGCAGGATTTTCGAAATGTTTACTCAAGTGGACCGCGCGTTGGAGAAGACAACGGGTGGATTGGGTATTGGATTATCGTTGGTCAAAGGGCTTGTCGAGATGCACGGCGGAACCATTGAGGCCAGCAGCGAAGGTGAGGGCACGGGTAGCGAATTCACCGTGCGTCTGCCAATGGTGTCATCACCGGTTCAAAACGGCGGGCCACCAGCAATCGATCAGCCGGTCGCCTCGTCCAGCCGCCGCATTTTGGTCACCGATGATAATGTGGACTCAGCCGAATCGCTGGCGATGTTGCTCGAACTGCTCGGAAACGACGTGAGCACCGCAAACGACGGATTGCAGGCGCTGGAGGTGGCGGAGAGATTTTTGCCCCACGTCATCTTGCTCGACATCGGGATGCCCAAGCTGAACGGCTATGAAGCCTGCCGCCGCATCCGGGAACAGCCGTGGGGCAAAAACGCCGTCCTGATCGCCATGACCGGCTGGGGACAGGACGAGGACAAGCGGCGGTCGCAGGAAGCGGGCTTCGATCACCACTTGGTCAAGCCGGTGGACCCCGGTGCCCTGGTGAAGCTGCTGAGGTCTCTGAAAAAGCCGGAGAAGGCGTGAAATTGCCGGGCCGATTCCGCCGGCTCATGCCCACTGTTAGGGTCTTGGACGCTATCGGTACAGATCGCTGTTTGATGCCTGAAACTCCGCCTTGAGCCGGATCCGGAGAACGGGACCGCCTGTCAAATCAGGACACTCCCGACCTCATTTGCTCGTTTGAATCGCTTCGAGCGACAGAGTCGCTTGCATACGGACCTGCGCATTGGGCTCGTTTTTGGAAATCTCATAAAGCACCTCGGTCACGTGGACCGTGTGATAATTCCGCAACGCGGCTGCGGCGACCATCCGGGCCCGGCCGGTGGTAGCGGCTCCGGTGCCTGCTGCGGCCTCGGTAAACAACCCCTCCAACGCGGGATTTTCGGCTTCACTGAGCGCATACATAATGCCCTCCGCATCCGAATGCAATGACCCCTCCGGGTCGGGATCCTCGCCCGATGCGTTCAATCGCTTGAAAATTGCCAGAATGTCTTCCGGTTCGCCTTTCCGGGCCAGCGACAGAGCGCTCGCGCCCACCAGTTCGTCGGATATGGGAATGCTGTTGTTAGTCACGATCTGACGGGCGGCCTCCATGAAGTCAGCCGATTGCAGGGTGGAGAAAATTTCAATGAGGCGCTGCCGGGTGTTGTCGTTGACGGGATTGTCATAGGCATCTGCCAGTGTGGCCAGTTCCCGCGTGCCCGCATGAAGGGAGAACCGCGCCTTGACCGCATCCACCAGATCACCGTCGTCCGCGTGCAAAAGAATTCGGGTCAGTTCGACCCACTCTTCTGCCGATGGTGTCCGGTCATGCTCACTGGAAAGACGTTCCATGGTGAAGGGGGTATCAAAACCCGCCGGCTGGCTAACAGGACCCCGCGGGGGTGGTGCCGCAGAACCTTCGGGGTTTTCTTCGGTTCTTTCAGGGCGGTTGTTGATGCGCACTTCCGGGATTGCCCTTTCCTGCACTGATTTCCAAAGGAGGATCGCAACCGCCGCAATCACACAGGCGGTGGCCAAGGTCCATTTCCTGCGGGACATCATGGGACGAATCCTCAGTCGAAATCCGGATCACTGCTAGTCCCGGCGGCGAGTATAACTCCAAGTCGGAGGCCCGAACTCTTCCGCTTCCGCTCTCGCTTCCCTCGTACCGTTAGGATCCTCGAAGACAATATATCGCGTTTTCTGGAACTGGCCGCTGCTTTCACTGGAGGTTCTTCCGTAGATTTCCATGTCGAAGCCGGAGATCCTCTCGTCAGTCACCCACGGGGTATCAGGGCTTCCCCCAGTCCGCAGGATCTGGCTCTTGAAAAATGGCCAGTAAACGTCGGAGTCCGATTTCATCGAGCGGATGAACCAGTCCCGTGGAACGAAATGGTAAAAACGGGCGTCGTCGTCACCGTCCGAATGGGAGGTTGAAAAAAGGCGGATGGCGCAGTGAGCCGTACTCGTTTTACTCTCGCTACCAATGACGCCGTCCAATGAGTCGCCCCCTTTGATGCCTGTGGAACAACGACTGACCGATCGGAAGTTGACGCGGTCGTCGTCATAACCCGGTGCCTCGATGGCTGGATCGAGTGCGACGTAACGGTTGATTCGTCCCAGGGATCGGGCGGTTTCGTAACCGACATTGGCCCCCCACGAATGACCCACCCAGTGAACTTTCTGGTCCCGGAAACCCTGCCTCTCGATCAATCCGGCCATGTTTTTGCCTAGATTTACGAAATAACGACCGGCACCAAGATCGAAGAAAACACCGGAGGCCCCGCTTGCCCAGTCCATGGAGACTACCTGCGTCGGGCCCGCGCCCGTGTTTACGGCCCGGTTCATTCCCCTAAACGTGTTCTCCCCGTCATTTTTTCCGTGGGAGAGCACCCACATGTCTCCCGCAGGGTCCAGCGTGGATATCGGGTCGCCTGAGGAATCGCACAACCGGGCCGAGTTGAAGGAGGCGGAGACTTTAAGCGGTCTGTCGAAAACCCCCAGAAAATCCGAGTCCAGCACAATCTTGAAATAGTAGGTTTTGTCAGTCAGCTTGACATTGATGATGGAGTTGAAGGAGGTGGGCTTCCACTCCTTGTCGGGAGTGCGCGGACTCGGAACCTCTCCACCGACCTTGTAGTAAATCTCGGCGTTGGAAAAAATCCCGCTGGCGGCGATTTCCAGCCCATAAAAGCATCCCAAGCCCACTTGGCTTTTCCCCCAGCCGCCGTTTTTCGCGTCGAATTGAGGCACTTTCACCTGCAGATAGATGGGGACTGATCCAGACTCCGGCCGCTCCAAGGTTTGTTCTTCGGTTTGGAACCTGATGAAACGACGACCGCTGGACAGTTTCGAATCTTTCAACACTGGCGGACGATCAACTGGCCGTTCGCTATCGACGTAGGTCCGGTTGGACAATTTTTCTTCACCCGGACCAGGATCCACGACAAAACGCATCTCGGGAGAGATCTTGCCGTTCCAGTCCACCCCGGCGCTCCAAGTGATCCGCTTGTTGTTGCCCGTCGTCATCCCCGCGCCAAAGGCTCCACTCAACGAGGTGATAGGAACCGAGAAGGTATCCCCGTCGTTGCCGGAGATGCGCACGCGCACCGTTACAGGATCGGCCGCATCGGTAAGATTATAGTCAATATCCACCAGTTTGGTACCCAAGCGCTGGATGGCACGAACGTTGGAAACGGCAGCTTCCGCTCCTGCCTCCCCCGTCATCAGGACAAACAAAAAAGCCGCGCAAGCGGCTAACGGGGCGAAAGGTCGGGTAACACAGGTGGAACAGATCATGATGGGTAATGGTGAATGAGGCGACTCGGGGAGCTTCGCCTTCAGACACGCCGCTCCCGCGCCCAACTAGGTGCGGAATCTCTCCACGTCAACAGACCGGCTGCAAATAAAATTGCTATTGTTGCTTCTTGAGGAGTGCGGCCACGATTTGGCGAAGATCGCCTCACCTATCTCGGCGCCGTAGGGGAGAGCTCCGCGTTCCGGTAAAGCTCGACGTTGGATGCCTGGAACTCCGCCTTGAGCCGGACCTTTAACCCGGAGAGGTCCACCAGCCGCCAACCTGTGAAGGTCCAGGCCTGCGCGCTGCCATCGTGCTCGATGCCAGCTAACAGGTGGACGGCGTCCTCGGTGATTTTCAACGTTTCGTTTTTCGGCTCGAAGTAAAACGTGCGGAGGGTGCTGGCGGTGGACCCGTGCTCGACGAGCTTGGGGTCGAGGTAGAAGACGAGTTTCGACTCCTGGTCGATGATGCGGAGGTCGGGATAGCCCGACCGCTGGTGCTCGCCGGCGCGGGTCGGCGGGGTGTCGCACTTGATGTTAGGGACTTCGTTAAGGTGGCGGTGAATGCCGTCTTCGAAAAATTTCGATGCCTCGTTGATGCGCCGGAGTTGGCGGACGGGCGAGTCGGGTTGGTTGAGCTCGGCGATGGTTAGGGTGAGTGCCCGAGTGATGGCGGTGGTGACGCGGAGGTGGGCGGGATCGTCAGTTAGAGGGAGCACGCGTTTTCCCGAACAGGCCTCTGCAATGGTGGCGAAGGCAAACGTGCGGGCGGATAGATTTTCGCCAAGCAGGGATTTCACGAGGGCGGAGTCGTCTTTGGGTGCTTCGGGGGCGGCTGCCTCTTTTGCTGCCTCTTTTGCCCAGCGATTGGTCATCCCGTAATGAGTTAGCGTCCCGCCTGCCAAGAAGGCGCAGAGGATCGTGGTCGATCTGCCAGACGTGCCGAAGATGAAATGGCGGAGTGTCATTGGCGTTTCAATTGATGCCAGCGCGAGGTGTCTGGGTGAAGGAGCGATTCCACGGATTGGTCGTCAAGAGCGTGTGACTTGATCAAATGGGCGAGCAACACGAGTGAGGCCACCGCATCAAATAGCGCGTCGTGCCAAGATTTCGCGGGGACGAGTGTCCTGATAGATTTTGCCAGACCTTGTGCTTCGCAAAGGGCACCCAGCGAGTGATCCGGCAAGTCCGGCCACGCGGCGCGGGCTAACAGGAGGGTGTCGATCCATGGGCCGAAGCCGTGCCCTGGGAAAGCGCGGAGAAAGCGTTTCTCCGTGCCTTTGCCATGGGCGACGACGATGCAACCGACGAGACGCTTTTTCACCTCGGGCCACAGCATCAGCAGGGCAGGGGCTTCTATCAGATGTTGCGGCCCGATGCCATGGACCTTTCTAGCAGCCCATTGGATCGGTTGATCGGTGTGGAGATAGGAAACAAAGGAATCGGCGTGACCGACATCAAGGGACCATGAGGCGAGACCGATCTGGACGGGGGTATCGGTTTTTCCGCGCGATGCGCCTGCCGATTCGAAGTCGATGGCGGTGAAACGGCAGTGGCGGATGAGCGGCATTTGGGTGCGGACGACTTTCCACCGCTGCTATGAAACACGCAAGCCGCCAGAATTTCGTAAGTAGTTTAGCCCTTTAGGGCGTCTTCGCGCGCACCAAGACACCCTAAAGGGTTAGACTACGTACGGAGAGCTTTCAGGCGTTTTAAAGCCCCGCCCGCGCGGCGGTGAAGCCTGGCTTGATCACTTCGAAAATCAGCCTGAGCCGCTTGTCGTAGGGGGCGAAGGCGCTCTTGATGGCGTTGAGCGAGAGTTTTTCTAACTCCCCGAGGCTGAGGTCAAATAACTCAGTGGCGAGGGTGGTTTCCTGGGTCATCGAGGTGTCGCTCATCAGGCGGTCATCCGTGTTTAGGCAGACGCGGAAGCCACTGCGGAAAAATAGGCCGAACGGGTGATCTTCGAGCGTCTCGCAAGCACCGGTGTGCAAGTTGCTGAGCAGACACATCTCTAACGGCACACGCCGGTCGAGGATGTATTGGGCGAGCCGACCGAGCATGAGGCTGCCGTCGGGGAGCATTTCAATATCGTCGCGCAGGCGGGTCGCGTGGCCGAGGCGATGGGTGCCGCAGTATTGCAGCGCCTGCCAGATCGATTCCGGGCCGTAAGCTTCCCCGGCGTGGATCGTGATGTAGAAATTCGCGCGTTCGATGGCTTGGAAGGCTGCGACGTGTTTCTTCGGCGGAAATCCATCTTCACCGCCTGCTAGATCGAAGCCGACCACGCCGCTGTCACGGTGGCGGATCGCGAGTTCGGCGGCATCAAGCGAGTCGGCCATGTGGCGCATCGCGCAAATAATCAGGCCCCACTCCACGCCGTAGGTGTGCTCGCCGCGCTCGAGTCCGGCGAGCACGGCGGACACGACTTCATCCTGCGTCAGGCCGCGCTGGGTGTGATAGACCGGCGCGAAGCGGACTTCCGCATAGACCACGCCGTCGTGATACATGTCTTCGATGAATTCAAACGCCACTCGCTCCAGCGCCTCGGGCGATTGCATGACCGAGGTGGTGTGCAGGAATCCCTCCAAGTATTCCGGCAGATTTCCGCGCTGTGCGCCGCGGTGGAACCATTTCGCGAGGTCCGCAGAATCCGTGGTGGGCAGACCTTGATAGCCAAGCTCGGCTGCTAGATCGATCACCGTCGCGGGTCGCAGCCCGCCATCGAGATGCTCGTGGAGCAGGACTTTCGGAAGCGTGCGAATATCCAAGGCTGCCGTGAGAGCCTTGCCGCTTAGGATCTTGGGCTGCGTTAGAATGCTCATAATGCGACGACCTTAGCAGCTTCCACGCCCATGGGGAGGATGAAATCTGTCACCCGCTCCAAGGATCTCCCTTGATTAGTTAAGATTTGCGAAATAATGTCCGGCTCGTTTTCCGCATGGTCAAAAAAAGCCGATCCACGTCAGCCGGGCGTCCGTTGAA
This sequence comes from Akkermansiaceae bacterium, assembly GCA_043729385.1. Classification (GTDB taxonomy): domain Bacteria; phylum Verrucomicrobiota; class Verrucomicrobiia; order Verrucomicrobiales; family Akkermansiaceae; genus Luteolibacter. The sequence continues at coordinate 16,650 of JAYTLO010000233.1, read as the reverse complement.
AAATCAGCGGCGACCACGGATTTCGTTTGCCCAAGTGCTGAGCTTGGCGAACCGGCGGGCTCACGAGCAAGCGAACCGCCGTGGCGGAAATCGTGGCAAAAAGTATGTCTGGGCCGCCACCGCAGCCGCTGCGGACGACGAGAATCTGGAGAGCCCCGAATGGACTAAGCGCTTGCTGCGGTGGAGTCTGGCATCGCTGCTTTTGCCGCTGTGCTGGGTGACCATGTGGACGTTTCTATCAAGATTCTCACAGGCCACGGTGGATCCCGCGTCGTGGCGCACGCCGGAGTTTTGGTACTTTGCGACCGGGGCGCTGGTGATGATCGGCTGGTTCTGGTCAGGCTTGTTCCAATCGTTTTTCCTCTACCTCTACGTGCTCGGCCATGAGCTGACTCATGCGATCTTTGTGGTGCTCTATCGGGGAAAAGTCACTGAGTTCCACGTCAGTGCGGACGGCGGCTACATCACGACGAACAAGACCAACCTGGTCATCGCGCTATCGCCGTATTTCGTGCCGTTCTGGGCAGTGGTCGCGGCGGTCGTTTACGGCTCGGTGCGGCATTTCGCCGGGCTTGGGCCAGAATGGGATCGCGCCCTCTACGCCCTGTTAGGCCTCACCTGGACGTTTCATATGGTATGGACCTTGTGGATGATCCCGCGCGACCAACCGGATTTAAAAGAGAACGGAACCTATCTCTCGCTGGTCGTGATTTATCTGGCGAATCTGCTAGTGCTGGCCGGGTTGCTCTGCCTCGCCCGCGGATCGCCGTTAGAAAATTCTCGAGACTTCGCGCTGGAGTGGTTCCGCCACGCCGCCACCGCTGGCGACATCGTGCTGCGCTGGGGGCACGGGCTGATCCTTGATTTACGCGCTGCGGCGAAGTTGTGAGTGGAAGTGGTGGGCTGCGGAATAGCGCCCAGTAGGGAGAGCGGACATTTTGTCCGCTTGGCCGATGGGAGGAGAAAAGAGATGAGCTTCTCGCCCCCGCTTTCGCCACGCATCGGCTGAGTGGACAAAAATGTCCACTCCCCATATCTCACGCCCGCTTGCCGGTTTTCCGGGTTGATCTCGGGCACGCGGGAAGGGATGGTGGCTTATGATTTATCTGGATGCGAATGCGACCACACCGCTGCTGATAGAAGTCTTGGACGCGATGCTCCCGTGGTTGCGCGAGGGCTTTGCCAATCCCTCTGGCTCGTATGCTGGGGCGAAATTGGCACGCAAGGCGATCGATCAAGCACGCGGCCAAGTGGCGGAACTAATCGGCGCGGATGCCGGGGAAATCATCTTCACCGGCGGCGGTACCGAGAGTGTGAACACCGCGCTCCACTCGCTTGACCGGCTAACAGGGCAGGGAAATGCGGTGGTTTCCGCGATCGAGCACAGCGCCGTGTTGCGCTGCGTGGAAAGTCTAACACGCGAGGTCACCCGCGTGCCGGTGACCACCGGCGGACGGCTGGAGATGGAGCCGTTTGCCAAGGCGTTAGACAAAGCCGCCTACGTTTCCTTGATGGCGGCTAACAACGAAACCGGCGTGATTCAACCCTTGCGGGAAGCCGCGGCGCTGGCTCGTGAGCGAGGCTTGCCGGTCCACTCAGATGCGATCCAGGTGGTGGGAAAAACTCCGCTCGACGTGCGCGAACTTGGCGTGGACCTGTTGTCCATTTCCGCCCATAAATTTCACGGACCCAAGGGCGTGGGTGCGCTTTTCGTGCGTGAGGGCTTACGTTTCAAGCCGCTGCTAGAAGGCGGTGGCCAGGAAGCCGGGCGACGCAGCGGCACGGAAAACACCGCTGGCATCGTCGGCATGGGTGCCGCAGCCAGCGCCATGCTGCGGGCTTCCAAGCAACCCGTGGCGACCTTGCGCGATGCCTTCGAAGCCGCTGTGCTCGCTGAAATCACCGGAGCCACCGTCAATGGCGACCTTGCCCACCGGCTGCCTAACACCAGCCATCTTTCCTTCGACCAATGCGATGCAGCGGGCTTGTTGATTCTGCTGGATGAGGTCGGCATCGCGTGTTCCGCCGGGTCCGCCTGCATGACTGGCAAGCAGCGGCCCTCGCATGTGCAACTCGCGATGGGCATCCCTGAGGCGCGTGCCAAGAGCAGTCTGCGCCTCAGTTTTTCCCGGCTCAACACGCTGGATGAAGCGCTGCTAGCGGCCAAGCTTCTGAAGCAAGCCGTCGGAAAACTCCGGCGCGTCCAAGGTTCCGGGCTGGGACCGGTGGTGGTCTATTCGCCGTGAGCGCGGGCTGTTAGCCGCCGCCCGCCGCTTTCACGCGGAGTAGCATCTCGCTGCCCTTCGTGTCGGCGTCGGTTAGAGCCTTGTCAACGATGACTAACAATTCGGTGCGGGAGTTGGATCGCATGATCACCGCGACTGCGGATTCCTCCGCTGCCTTGCTGACTTCAAGCTTCTTGGAGAATTGCGCCACCGACAAAAATGCCTCGAACTGCTCATCGCCCGCCGCCGGACGGATCGCTTGGTAAAGCGCGAGCGCGGTAGGGTCGTGCGGGGTCTTGCGGGCGTAGTCCAGCAAGCTGGGCACCATCTCGCGATTGACTCTTCTGGTTAGCACTTCGCGGATCAATGACTCGCGGACTTCCGGCAGCATCTCGCCAGTTTTCGTGACAAACTCAGCGGTGGCGGCGTCGAGGTCGGCTCCATCATTGGGCCTCGCTTTGTCGAGCACTTGGATGACGGCTTTCTGCTGCTCATCGCTCACCGGATTGGCCGCATCTTGGAGGTAGCGGGCGAACTCCGCTCCAGACATCGGGATCTCGGTGACGTCCTGTTTCACCGCCTCGGCTAGCAGGACATCGTGCCGCTGGCTGCCTCGGCTTTTCTTGATCCGGTCTGCGAGAAATAGCCCCAGCGCCGCCATCAGGATGACGACCAAGCTGGCCATCGCGATCTTAAATCCGATGCCCGATTTGCGCTTTTGCGGCAGCGGGAAATGCTTCGACTGGACGACCCTCGCCGTCGGGTTGAGCGGCCCGGTGGGAGCCGAGTAGGCCGTGGTGACGGCAGACGGAAGATCGTGAGAACCTGTGTGGATGCTGGGCTTCGATCCCTCCGGCGGCAGCAATGGCTGCGGCGCCGTGGTGGTCTGCGGCGGATCGGGAATTTTCACCGGCTCCACAATCGCGACCGGCTCAGGCGGCACATATCCCGGTGGCGCCATCCGCGGATCGAGAATCGGCCGACTCGGCGCTGCCGGCTGTGCGCCCGGAATGACCAACCGCGCCCGGGGTCCGACTGGCACCACTGGGGCTGCCCTCCCGAGACTCATGGTGGGTGCTGGATTCTTATCGTTTTGCAGAAAAACCTGGAGCGAGTGGCGCGCCGAATCCGGGCGATCCGCCGCCTGCCGGTTAATCTGCCACATGATCCAGTCACACGCCCAAATCGGAATGTCTGAGCGCACTTCCTGGATAGGAATCACCGTGTGGTGGAGGTGCGAAACCATCACCTCGTGGCCCGTTTCGCCTTTGAAGGGATAGGTCCCGGTGAGCGCCTGATAGTAAACGCAGCCCATCGCATACATGTCGGTCCGGGCATCCAGCGGCACCCTCTCGAATTGCTCGGGGGCCATGAAAAAGATCGAACCGAATACCGCCTCGATCTCCTGCAACTCCTCCAGCGACTGCGATTGAGTCAACGTCGCCAACCCGAAATCCACGATTTTCATCTGGAATTTCCCCGACGGCAGCCAAGTGAGCATTAAGTTAGACGGCTTGATGTCACTGTGAATCAGATTGAGTTCCTGCGCCGCGATCAGCGCTTCTTGGGTTTGTAGCGCCAGCTCCCGGAAATCCGGCCAAGTCAGCGGCGCGCGCTCTATCAGCTCGTCGAGCGTCTTCCCGCTGATCAGCTCCATCACCACGTAGGGGCCGTCTTCGTCCGCGCCCACGTCGTAAATCGTCACGATGTGCGGGTGCTGGAGCGAGGCCAGTGCGCCCGCCTCTTTGATCAGTTGCCGCGTCGATTCTTCCTTGAGCGCGGGATCGTCGGTGGCTAGGGAAATGCGTTTGATCGCCACTTCGCGATTCATCCGCGTGTCATATCCCCGGTAAACCGCTCCAAGGCCACCTTGGCCGATTTTTCCGCGGATTTCGTAACGTTCTTCCATGATTTCGAAGTGCCGGAGACTGTGAAAAAAATGCCCAGCCCGGCAATCACGAAAAGCAACTATCAGGCAGTCCGGTTTGGGGCGCGAAAAACGCCGTCCATCCCTTTCTGCTTTTTAGCATTTCCGCTTTTCACCATTTCCGCTTCATGCTTGCCTCCCGCCCTCATGAAAATCGTCGTCGCCTACTCTGGAGGTCTTGATACCTCCGTCCTCCTGCTCTGGCTCAAGGCTAAGTACAACGCTGAAATCATCGCCTACTGCGCCGACGTCGGCCAAGGCGACGAACTCGACGGACTCGAAGCCAAAGCCCTCTCCACCGGTGCCTCCAAGTGCTTCATCGGCGACCTCAAGGAAGACTTCGCCGCCAACTACATTTTCCCGATGATCCAAGCCGGTGCTGCTTACGAAGGCCGCTATCTGCTAGGCACCTCCATCGCCCGCCCCTGCATCACTCACGACATGATCAAGGTCGCCCTCGCCGAAGGGGCCGATGCCATCGCCCACGGAGCCACGGGAAAAGGCAACGACCAAGTCCGCTTCGAGCTATCCGCCGCCGCCCTCGCGCCCAACGTCAAATGCATCGCCCCATGGCGCGATGCCGAGTTCCGCAAGGAGTTCCCCGGGCGTGCCGAAATGATTGCTTACGCCGAGGCCAACAACATCCCGATCAAGGCATCCATGAAGAAGCCCTATTCCATGGACCGCAATCTCCTCCACATTTCCTTCGAGGCCGGAGCCATGGAAGACCCATGGTATGACGCCACCACCCCGGCGGATACTGATATGTATGTTCTATCCGTTTCCCCGGAAGACGCGCCAGACCAGGCCGAGTATATCGAGATCCTCTTTGAAAAAGGCAACGCCATCGGCCTCAAGCACGACAACATTGATTCCCTCCTCACCGCCCTCGACGACGTCAGAACCATCGGCCAACAAGACGGCTACGCATTACTAACACCCTACGGCGTCATGCGCGTGCTCAACTTGCTAGGTGGTCGCAACGGCATTGGCCGCATCGACATCGTGGAGAACCGCTTCGTCGGTATGAAATCCCGCGGCATCTATGAAACCCCCGGCGGCACCATCCTGTTAGCCGCCCATCGCGATTTAGAAACCCTCGTCGTTGATCGCGAGTCGATGCATATCCGGGATAGCCTCATCCCCAAGTATGCCCAGTTAGTCTATAATGGTTTTTGGTTCGCCCCTGAGCGAGTCGCCATCCAAGCCCTCGTCTCCGAAACGCAAAAAACCGTCACCGGCGAGGTCCGCATGAAGTTATACAAAGGCAACGTCATGCAAGCCGGCCGCCGTTCGAAGTATAGTATGTATTCCGAAGCCGTCGCGACCATGGAAGGCGGTCAAGAAGAAGCCTACAATCAAGACGACGCCACCGGTTTCATCGCCCTCAACGCGCTGCGACTTAAAGCGACCGCGAGACAGGGTGTGTAATAGACCCACGCTAATAACTCCGCCCCCAGATCGCGCGGGTGGAGGTTTCTTGGCCGGTTAGAAGGCACTGGTTGCTGGTGGCGGGAAGCTTCACTCCCTCGATGGGCAGGCAGCGAATGGTGATCTTGTGCTGCTTGGAGAGGACTTCCTCCTGCTCCGGCGTACCGGCCCATGGGATGCAGAGCCAGCCGGGATTTTCGCCGGCCCAGTGGGCGTGGAAGGCTGCTAGGTCATCGCACGAGGTGACGTTCGCATCGCGGAAGGCGGTGGCGCGGGTGAGCAATGACTCGTGGATCTCGCTGAGGATGTCCTTGGCGCGTTGGATGAATTCTTCCTTGTCGGAGAACTCCTTGCTGGCGACGGGTTGGTCACGGCGCTGGACGCAGACTTTGCGCGTTTCGATATCCCGCGGGCCGATCTCGATGCGGATGGGCACGCCTTTTTTAATCCATTCCCATTTTTTCACGCCGCCTGATAGATCGCGGGTATCGACGTGGACCCGGAGCGGATCGCCCTGATAGGCTTGGTGGCGGAGGGTCTCGGCAAGAGCTTGGCAAGCGTCTAACACGGCTTGCTTCGAGTCCTCCTTGGGCGTGATCGGCAGGATGACGATCTGCTGGGTGGCGACGCGCGGCGGGAGGACGAGGCCATCGTCGTCCGAGTGAGCCATGATCAGCGTGCCGATGAGGCGGGTGGAAACGCCCCACGAGGTGGTGTGCGCGTGTTGGACGGTGCCGTCGCGGCCGGTGAAGGAGATGTTCTGGGCCTTGGAAAAATTTTGGCCAAGGTAGTGGGAGGTGCCGGCTTGGATGGCTTTGCGATCTTGGACCATGGCCTCGACCGTTAGAGTGATGTCGGCTCCGGGAAAGCGTTCGTTCTCAGTTTTTTCGCCGGGAATGACTGGGATGGCGAGGTGGTCGCGGAGAAATTCCTCGTATTGACCATGGATCATTTTCGTTTCCTCAATGGCTTCATCCTTGGTCTCGTGGGCGGTGTGGCCTTCCTGCCAGAGGAACTCGGCAGTGCGGAGGAAAAGCCGCGGCCGCATTTCCCAACGCATCACGTTGGCCCACTGATTGATGAGCAGCGGGAGGTCGCGGTAGGACTCGATCCAGCGCGCGAAGGCGGCTCCGATGATGGTCTCGGAGGTGGGGCGGATGACGTAAGGTTCGGCGAGTTCGCCGGAGGGGATCATTTTGGTCTTGCCGGTGATCGGGTCTTTCACGACTTCGAGGCGGTGGTGAGTGACCACCGCGCATTCGGTGGCGAAGCCCTCTGCGTGCTCGGCTTCTTTTTCCAAAAAGGAGAGCGGAATGAGCAGCGGGAAATAGGCGTTTTGGTGCCCGGTCGCCTTGAAGCGGCGGTCGAGCTGCTGCTGGATCAGCTCCCAAATCCCATATCCCCAGGGTTTGATAATCATGCAGCCACGGGTTTCCGAGTTTTCTGCGAGGTCGGCGGCCTTGATGACCTGCTGATACCATTCAGGGAAATCTTCGGCGCGGGTGGGGGTGATGGCGGTCTTTTCTGAGGACATGGTGGTTGCGGAAATAGGAATCACGGAGCGGGCAAAAGAGCATCAAAAATCTGCCAGTGCGGCAAATTTCAGGCAGCCCACAAGGCGGCGCACCGATTTCCAAGAAATCCCGAGTTGGGGGTTTGACAGAGCCTAAGCAAGTGGCCTTACTCCGCTCCGAAGGTAACAAAACCCTGTGAGCGCATGAGCGAAAACGACAACCAAATACCAGCACCGTCCAAGCAGACCGGGAGCATTCCCCTCAGCAAGCAGACATCGAGTGTCCCTCTTAAAAAGGAAACAGTCCGTGTCACTTTAAAGGCGGCCGATGCCCCACCTGCAGTTCCTTCGGCCACCGTGCCGATGGCGCCACCCGTCAGACCGCCCGTGCCAGGTGGTCCACCGACACCGACCGGCGGTCCGCCGCGCCCGCCAGCACCGGCACCGACCATTCCTCTGCGGACAGCAGGTGCGCCGACGATGTCGCCCGCGCCGACGATCCGCTTGGCGACTTCCGCCCCGACCGGAGCGATCCGTCCCGGTGGCGCAGGTGCCCCACCGACGATGGCCTTGCCAAAAGCGACGGTGCAGCTCCAGACGCCGACTGCTCCGCTCGGCACTTCATTTTCCTCGCCTTCGCAAATGGCGACCATGCAATCGGACGATGAAGATGATCAGGAGTCCGGCGACGGTCTGGCGAACATTCTTTCCGGTGTGGGACTGATCGCGGCTTTAGTCGTGCTGGTTTTCCAACTGACGACCGCCAGCAAATGGATCGGCGCGGAGGACAACGCGAAGAAGGGCGACTGGATGCAACTCATGGAATAACAATCTAACCATCGAACTAACATGGCTTTTCCCATCATTAACATCATTCTATCCGGCATCGTTCTCTACTTTGCCATGATCGCCAGTGGTCTGCCAGTCGGCTGACTCTAGGCTTTAGAAACTCCTCGAAAAGAGCCGCCCCGCGATCCGCAGGGCGGCTCTTGACGTATCAGGAATCACGCTGCAAGGTCCGCCCATGGCTCTCAACCTAACTGACGCAAATTTCCAATCTGAAGTAATCGACTCCGAACTCCCCGTCCTCGTGGACTTCTGGGCGGAATGGTGCGGCCCATGCAAAATGATCGGCCCCGTGATTGACCAAGTCGCCACCGAGCTGGACGGCGTGGCCAAAGTCGGCAAGGTGAACGTGGACGACGCCCGCGAACTCGCCGTGAAATACAACGTACGTTCGATCCCGCTGTTGCTGTTTTTCAAGAACGGCGAGGTCAAGGACCAGATCGTCGGCGCGAGTGTGACCAAGGATCAGCTCAAGGCGAAATTGCAGGCGCTGGTGTAATCTGAGATTCAGATTTTCGAAAAAAGCCGTCCTCGTTCGCGAGGACGGCTTTTTTCGTGCCTGTGGGAGCCACGACACTTTTGTCGTGGTGCCAATGAGGTGCGCAAGTGGAGAGCTTACGCGCCTTCCCTTGCTCCACACTCCCTCCATCAAGCGGATAGCCGATCAGGCCACCCTCCTTCTCCGCATCAGCGCGGCGGCGGTGGTGAGAATGACTAACAAACCAGTCGAGGGCTCCGGCACGTTCGGCACTTTAGGTGTCGCGTCGCCATCGGCGGGGGTGAGGCCGTGGTCTTTGTATTGCTGTTGGGTTTCCAAAACCACCGCGCCGGAGTGGGGGGTGACGAGCTGATAGCGGGCTGCCAACTCCGCGCGGGCGGCGGCGGTTAGGTTGGTCGCAGAGTTTTCCGCAGTGGTGACTGCCCACAGCCGGGCCAGATGATCCCAGACCGTCTTACCTGTTAGTCCGTCGGCGGTGGCGGCGCGTTTCCAGTTCCAAGAGATTTCCTGCCGCTCGGTTTGCAAGTCGTTGAGAAATTGTGTGAAGTCTTTTTCCGGTGATAACAAGGTCGGCCCTCGGTGGAGACAGCCCGTCCGATAGATTGCTTCCGCCAGCCGGTTTGGGCCGGACGCAGCCTCCACTTCGTAAATGACCGGATGAGTGGTGCCTCTCTCTAACATTTGGAGCAGAGCTTCCGGTTGCGACAGCCCAACCGCCTGCGGACCATGGACCCAGACAATCGGGCCACCGGATTCTTTGGAAAGCCGGATGCCCTCGCGGAGGGCGGGTTCGTTGTCCCGTCCGCCAGAGAAATGGCTGGCTTCTAATTCCTTGAGATTGACCCGTCGTGCGTGGTCGTCGGCAAGCACTAGGACAAGCTCGCTGTGGCTGGCGAGGGATCTGGTGAGCCAATCTTTCGCTCCTGCTAGCGACAGCGAGCCGTCGATGACCACCACCGTTTTCCCCACCGCGGGCCGGGTTGCAGTGATGGGTTCACGGACGAGAAAACGCTCCTCAGATTTCGCGAAGCGATCCTCGCACCACACGGCGGCGGGTTCTACAGGCAGTGCTTCGGTTAGGACGGTTATTCCGGGACGCATCAGGCTCTCGCTAGCGAGTGTGGCAGGCAGCGAGTGGCCCGGGCCATCGCGGTTCGCGGTGACCGCCTGGCCGGACCCAGTTAGGTCGAACGCGCAATTGCCCTGCATCCACACCGCATTCTCAAGTCCGGTGGCGATCCCGAAATTCCGCTCGACGTCGTAAGGCAGCTCCCAGCGCCGCCCGTCCAGCGGAGCGGTCACGCCGAAGCGGATCTTGATTTGCCCGCGCGCCGGCACCGGGAAGCACTGCACAATCACCGTGTCTGGACCCACCACGTTGACCAGCACCGGATCGCGATGCTGCACCACCGCCACCGCCTTGTAGGCCGCCTTGACCTTGGAAACGGTGCTGAACGCGGCCTCCCGCGGTTCGCCATTTACCCACAACGAGAGCCGTGAAACCCGGCCATCTCTCGGTAGCCTAACCTGGCAGCGCGCTTCCTTCGCTTGGTTCGAGCCGTTCTTGAAAACCATCGTCCACTCGCCGTAGCCTATCCGCGACGTCGCGTCCACATGCCCGTCGAATCGCGACTCCGCCAAGTCCAGGTTTTTCAGCCGCACCGCCACCTCATCGCCGCCCAGGTGGTCGTCGAATTCGAGTTCCGCCAGTGAATCGCCACGTCCTGGCATCAAGCCACCGCTGTTGCCCTTCGGCGGTTTCAGCGAGTTGAAGGGCTTGCCGGTGACTCGGAAAAATACGTCGCGGGCCTTCCCCGAATCATGGGTGTCCGCGCTTGATTCATTGATCATCGCCGCAGAAATTCTCCAGCCTTTGAAGATCCAGCCGGAAATGTCAGTGGCCATCGAGGTGCTGCGATTGCCTTCATAGCAGGCTTTCAACATCACTCGCTCCGAGTGGAAGCTCCGCAGTCTGGAAATGGCGGACGGGGCGCTCTCGCCGCCCCCCATCGCGAGTGTTAGGTTCGTGCGGGTCCACAGCGCTCCGCCCTCAAGGGTCGCAAGTAACAGCACGCCGGCCAGTGCGCCGATCCGCCAGCCGCGCCGGAATTGTGCTGGTTCCAAGGCGTCGCGCTTGGCGTTCCGCCCGATCATCCAAGTGGTGATTGCCGCCAGCACCGGCGTCAGGGAAAGCAAACCAATCCCCATGAAAATGATGGCGATGAGCGACAGGTGAATGATCGAGAGAAACAACAGCCCATAGAACAAGGCGGTCATCAAGGTGAAGCCCGCCGCCGCGCCGCGCGCTAGGTCTCCCGCGCCGCGGCCACCGCTCAGCAGCCATCCATTCACTACCGGCACTAGGAGGAGGACGGCGGCATGGATCCAAGTCGGCACCGGATCGAAGAACACGGTTCCGCAGAGCGAGCACACGATTTCGAGAATCACCACGACTAGCGGCAGCACCACTCCGAGGATCCATTTCGTGGACCTACTGAAGCCACCGGGGCGCAACCCCGGACGTTCGACTTCACGTTCGAGAATCGGACGATAACCGGCGTCCATGCGCCCGAGGATATTCTCCAAGTGAAGCAGTCCGATCCCGGCGCTGTTACATTGTTCCGCCTCTTCGTGGACGTGTCGTCGCAAATCGTCCTTCAGTTCCACAGCATCTTCACCGTCGAATCCCTCCCGCGCCGCGCGTTCCTGAAGATACTCCGTTAGCCGTTGTTCCGCCTGTGTCGTTCAGTTTTTCATGATGAAATTTCCGTTGAGGGCCGCTTGGTGAAATCGACCCCGCTTTTCAATCCGCCGACTCCTCGCAGCATATCGGCGAAGTAGAGTTCCATTTCCCGGGCCAACGCCCTGCCTTCTGCCGTGGCCGAATAGTATTTCCGAGCCGGCCCTTCCGAGGATTCCTCCAAGCGAGTGGTCACCAGACCTTGTCGCTTCAAACGCGACAACAGCGGGTAAATTGAGCCTTCCGCCACTCCCACCCCGGGCACCGCGACCAGGGCTTTGACCAGCGCGTAGCCATACCACTCCGCCGACGACAACGCCTGCAAGATGCACAGATCCAGCACGCCCTTGCGCATCTGCACCGTCCAGTTCTCGAAAAGTTCCTTCGAGAATCCGCGTTCTGTCTCCAAGTCAGCCATCGCCGCCATGTATCTTGTTATAAAAGGTAACTGTCAAGGATGGTTTTGGCAGGTGGCAAGCATGGGTTGTGGATCGACGAGTCCTCAGAGGGTGACAGAATGGACCATCAAGCTATGAAGCTGCCGTTAATATTTTTGCCTTTGCTTCTGCCCATCGCCGCGTTCTGGGTAGAGCGGGAGGAGCGGAAAATTTTGCAATATGGCGTTCCTTTGCCGCCGGATGGACTGCGGGATGCGGCAAAAATGGGCGTCGTCCATCCCGAAAAAATCCGGCTGTTGCAGGTGGATCAGATCCCATGGCTCAATGGACCATTGGTGAAACTACTTTCACGGGTCATGCCGGTGGTTTCGTGCACCACAGTAGGTCTGAGCCTACGATACGGAATTTACATCCGCTCGCGCTATTGGAGAAATCGTCACCTCATCGCTCATGAATGCGTCCACACCGGCCAATACGAACGCAGCGGCAGTGTGGGTGAGTTTCTCCGAGCCTATTTCACGGAGTGTCTAGAAGTCGGCTACCCGGCCGCGCCGATGGAGCAGGAGGCCATCCTGCGCTCTTCCAGATTGGAGGATTGACGAGCTGCAAGTGAACCAAAACCATCCTGTAAAAGACCACAATTTTCTTCCTTGCGTCGGGTGCTTGCAGACATAGCTTGACCTCAGTCCTTTCGGCTCAAGTCGGTGGGGCTATAATAAAACCGGGGCAATTGCCCCATCCATAAAACAGACAAAATAAAAGACCAAAACTATGAAAACTAACCATAAAACCCGTCGCGGCTTCACTCTGGTGGAGCTCCTCGTCGTTATCGTCATCATCGCGGCACTTGCCGGCCTCACCGCTCCCATGGTGATCCGCCAACGCAAGAAGGCCGACCAAACCGAAGCCGTCAACAATGCCCGTCAAATCGGACTCGCCTTGTTCGAGTTCGAAACTGAATACGGAACCTTCCCGGACGACGCGACAGCGATTGCAGTTAAAGATGCGACCGACACCACTCAGGTGTCAGGAGCTACCTCCAACGACCGCTTCCGCCAGCTCATTCGTGCGGGTATCGCACAGTCTGAGACCATGTTCTATGCCAAGACTGCTTTTACCAAAAAGCCTGATGGCATTCTGGACACCGATACGAAGGCATTGGAAGCTGGCGAATGCGGATACGGCATCCTGATGGACACCACCAGAGGCCTGAGTGCTGCCGGAAATCCTAGCCGCCCTATTGCAGGTGCTCCGTTCAAGATTGCGATGGATGGCACGTTTGATTACGACTTCTATGATGGCAAGGCTGTCATTCTGAAGCTCGACAACAGCGTGACTTCCCTGCCAATCGTCAAAACATCTGGCAACGTAAAGATCAACGGCAAAACGATGACCGAAACTGGCGCCGATACGGTGTGGGGTGTCTCGACGATCGTTCCAACATGGGCCTATCCAACGCCTAAGAAATAATCAGCATTGAATTGTTGAAATTCACAACCGGGGATGCCTAACGGCGTCCCCGGTTTTTTTGTTGCCCGGCGGGAAGTCGTGGGCGAAAGAAAGACCACAGATCATGTCAGAGCCAGCCACCAAACCATCCCGCGCCTTCTTGCCTTACCCCGTTTCCACGCTCAGTCCCCCCATCATTCCTAACGATCTGACTTCTTTCAAATCCCGTGGCATTTCTCAAGTCGAGCGCGATCTCCAACAGAAACTCCAAGAGATTCGCGAGACTTACCTCGCCACCATCGATCACTTCAATTGGAACAAGCTCGTCTATGAGGCGGACATCCAATTCGAGCCGATCATCGGCGGCACCTATCACCTTTACGAGATGCGAGGTCGTAAAATGTTATCGATGATTTCACCCGACGAGTGGCCGCAGAAACACCTCGCCACAGTGCGCCTCAACATGGACCGGCAGTGGAAAATCGTCGCCACCGGCACCGATGTCGATTCCCGCGAACTCTTCGGCACGGCAGAAATGTAACGGCCGTGGCCGGTCGCCGCGTCCCCATCCTTGCCAGTTTCCCTCTGATGCTTAGCGTCTCCCCGTGAGCGACCCATTTCCTGTTTCACCGCCGCGCGCTTGGGCGGAGATCGACTTATCCGCCTTGCGGAGAAATCTAGCTGTCGCCCGCGAAAGCTGCGGTGGTGAGCTGATGGCGGTGGTCAAGGCTGGCGCATACGGCCATGGCTTGGAAGAAATCTCGAAGGCGTTAGGCTCGGCCGATCTAGCGTTTCTCGGAGTCGCAAACGTGGGCGAAGCCCGCCGGATCCGCAACGCTGGTGTGCAAACCCGGATCTATCTGCTCGGAGCCACTTGTGCCGCAGAGCGCGAGGAAATCGTCGCCCGCGAATTGACGCCGTGCATTTCCTCGCTCGACGAGGCGGAGCATTTCAATCGCCTCGCCGGCGTCCGGGACGTGCGGCTCAAAGTCCATCTCGCGGTGGACACCGGCATGGGCCGCGGTGGCTTCGTGGCCGATCATCTGCCTGAGAAACTCGCGCTGCTGGAGCAGTTAGAGAACCTCGAGATCGAAGGCATTGGCTCGCATTTGCCCTCCGCAGATGAAGACGAGGAATTCACTTTGCGGCAGTTCGCTCAGTTTCACGCCATCCTCCGGGATCTGGGAGGTGCCTCGCGTTTCAAGTGGGTCCATCTGTCTAACAGTGCGGGCTTGCTCGGCTATGACCAAGGGGTTTGCAACCTCACCCGGCCCGGGCTGCTGCTTTACGGAGTGTCGCCGTTGCCCCAGTTCCAGCAGAATTTAGCAACCGTGATGACCTTGAAATCACGAGTCACGCTGCTGCGCTCCTTGCCGACTGGACATGGAATTTCCTACGGGCGGCAATTCGTCACCACCCGGCCCACTCGCGTCGCGACCGTCGGCATCGGCTATGGCGATGGCTACCCGCGCCACGTTTCCGGCAAAGGCGCCGATGTCTGGATCCGCGGGCGTCGCTGGCCCATTCTCGGGCGGATCACCATGGACCAGATGATGGTTGATGTGACCACCAGCGATGAAGTGGAGGAAGGCGATGAGGTGGAAATGTTCGGTCCTAACATCCCGGTTGCTGAAATCGCAACCAAAGCCGACACCATCGTCTGGGAGATTTTCACCGGCATCATGCCGCGGGTGATGCGGTGTTATAAGGACTAGAGGCCAGATTCCAGAAGCCTGAGACCAGAAGGCAATGTCTGGAATCTGGTTTCTAGCCTCTGGAGTCTTTGAAAGCAAACGCCCGATCCCCTGTGAAGAGGATCGGGCGTTTTTGAAATTAGGTTGTCTGTGGGACCTTACCAGCCATCGCCGCCGCCGCCGCCACCTTTGTAGCCGCCGCCACCGCCGCCGCCTTTGTAGCCGCCGCCACCGCCACGACGATCACCGCCGCCGCCGCCGCCATAGCCACCACCACCACCACCACCACCACCGCCGCGACGTTCTCCGCCGCCGCCGCCGTAGCCGCCGCCGCCGCCACCACCGCGACGTTCACCGCCGTAGCCGCCACCACCACCGCCGCCGCCGCTAGGACGGAAGCCGCCGGGCTTGGCTTCTTTCGGCTCAGAGGCATTCACGCGAAGCGCGCGGCCCTGATAGTCGTAGCCGTTGAGAGCTTCGATCGAAGCATTCAGTTGGTTTTGGTCACCGAGCGTGACGAAGGCAAATCCCTTGGATCTGCCGGTTTCGCGGTCGGTGATGATTTTGACCCGTTCGACAGGTCCATAAGCGGCGAAGAGGCCAGAAACGTCTTCTTCAGTAGCAGTGTAGGGCAGGTTGCCCACGTAGATGTCCATTTTTTCTCGATTCGTAGCACGCCATCACATTCAACACTTCCCGAGACCATGGCGTAAGAGGCCGGACGAAGCGCGTCCACCTGCGAATTTGCAAAATGAACGCTATGCCTTTACCCGCCGAATTCTGGGTTGGCAAGAATTGATTTTCCGGGAAAATCGACCGCATTTTCGGTCCCTCGAGACAGCCGCGTGGGCTGGCAATCGAATTCTAACCGGCGCTGTTTCGGGCCGCTGGAGTGTAGAAAATCTTTGCGTTATGGATGGCCGCTGATAGCGGTGGAGCCGTGAAAAGAAACGAGAAGCGTCTGCTGGTTTTCGCGCTTGCGGGCGGCGCGCTGGCCTTCTCGTCGGAGACGCTGGTGGCGCAGACGATCCAAGCGGCGGAGGCCATGTTTCTGAAAGGAGATTACCCAGCTTGCCTTGAGGCCTGTGCCGACAATACCCCGGTGAAGGCGGATTTCTCGGCGTTCGCGGCGCTGGAAGTGCGGACCCTGCTAGAGACCGGGAAATATCAGGAAGCGGTTGCCCGCGGGATGGTGTGGTGGCGGCGTTCGCAGTTCAATCCGGAGCTAGCGTTAGAATTTGCCGAGGCGCTGCGTGCCAGTGGTCAGCCAGCGCAGGCGAGGACGGTGGTGCGGCAGGCTTTGCAAATGCAGCCCGATCCGCCGACCGCCGGGCAGTCGCGCAGCACTGTGGCATTCGGTGAATTATTCCTAACCGAACAAGCCGACGCCAAGGAGGTGCTGAAGCGGATTTTCGAGCCAGCAAAGAAGGCCGATCCCGCAGGCCGCGCGGCGTATCTCGCGCTCGGGCGGCTCGCGTTGGCGCATCACGACCGCGAACTGGCTGCGGAAAATTTCCGCGAGGGACTCATGCGATTCCCCGGTGATCCAGAGTTTCTTCTCGGGCTGGCGCAAGCCGGAGTGGCGCTGTCTAAGGATTTGCAAAAGCCGGCGGACGGGATTTCCAGTTACCTAGATCTCGCGCTTCAGGCGAATCCGAAGTTCACCGCAGCGCTGCTCGCCAAAGCGGAGAAACACGGTGGCAGCAATGATTTCAAAGGCACGAAGCAAGCTCTGGATCAAGTGCTCGCGGTGAATCCCAATTACCAGGATGCTTGGGCGCAGGTAGCGGCGCTCGCCTTGTTAGTGGACGATACCGAGGGCCAGGGTTCCTACACTCGGGAAACTACCATCCATAAAAATCTAACACCTTGTACGCCTTATCTTGTGGGTAAAGTGTTTACGGATGCCTAGAAATCCCAACAAGACA
>JAYTLO010000232.1:0-1620 GCA_043729385.1 Akkermansiaceae bacterium | reverse complement strand
AGTCATGAAAAAATCCGTCACCAAAAAAGCAGCCTCCATCACCGGTGACTACATCGGTCTCGTCGGCAACATCGGCGATTTGCTGAAATCCGCGCGGCGCACCTCCGCTCGTGCGGTGAATGCGGTAATGACCGCGACTTACTGGGAAATCGGGCGACGAATCGTCGAGTTCGAGCAAGGCGGCAAGGAACGGGCTGCTTACGGCGAAGAGATACTCAAGCAATTGGCGCAAGATCTCTTCGCTCTCCATGGAAAAGGATTTTCCCGCCAAAACCTCCAGAACATGCGGAACTTTTACCTGTCCATGCCTCTGGAACGAATTTGCCAGACAACGTCTGGCAAATCGGATGTCTCCCCGGCACTTCCATCCATTTCCGAGACACCGTCTCGGAAAATGGAACTTCCGTCGTTTCATCACCTTCAGTTGGCATTTCCATTGCCTTGGTCGCACTACGTGCTCCTTGTGAGTCGGTCCCGCTCGCCCGAAGCCCTCGACTTCTACCACACCGAAACCCTCCGAGGCGGTTGGACGGTCCGGCAGCTGCGCCGTCAGATGGACTCGCAATTCTACGAGCGCACTGCCCTTTCGCGCGACAAGGTCGCCATGTTGACAAAGGGCGGAAAGTTGCAACCCGGCGACAAGCTCACCGCGGACGAGGAAATCAAAGACCCGCTCGTGCTCGAGTTCCTTGGACTGAAGGACGAATACTCCGAGACGGATCTCGAGGAGGCTCTCATCCTCCACCTCGAAAATTTCCTCCTCGAACTCGGAAACGACTTCGCCTTCGTTGGCCGCCAACGGCGCATGAGGATCGATGATGAATGGTTCCGCGTGGATCTGCTTTTTTTCCACCGCCGCTTGCACTGCCTCGTCATCATCGACCTAAAACTCGGCAAGTTCACCCATGCCGATGCGGGTCAGATGCATGTCTATCTGAATTACGGGGCGGAGCACTGGACCCAGCCTGGCGAAAATCCCCCAGTCGGAATGATACTTTGCTCGGGAAAAGGTGATTCCCTCGTTCGTTACGCAACGGACAATCTCCCCAACAAGGTCCTCGTGCGCGAATACCTCACAGCCCTCCCCGACGAGACCACCCTTGCCGCGGAAATCTCATCGGCGCGCCGCAAACTGGAAGCGCGTATCCGGTGACCTCTCCCCAGCCTTATTACATCTGCGGCCCCACCGCGTCGGGAAAATCGTCCCTCGCTCTGGAGATGGCGGCGAAGCTCGACGGCGAGATCGTCAACGCCGACGCCTTCCAACTCTATCGGGGACTTGAGATCGTCAGCGCCGCGCCGTCGCCCGAGGAACTCGCAAGCTGGCCGCACCACCTCTACGGCGCGTTAGATCCCACGGAGTCGGCGGATGCCCAGCTTTACGTGAATCTAGCGAAACCCGTCATCGCTGAGATCCAATCGCGCGGAAAAACCCCGGTCATCACCGGCGGTTCCGGGCTCTATCTGAAATTCCTCACCCACGGCGCGGCTCCCCTGCCCACCGGCGACGCGAAGCTGCGGGCGGAGATGGACGCGCGGCCGTTGGAGGATCTCGTCGCCGAGCTTGAATCGTTAGACCCGGTGGAAGCCGCGCGCACCGCCTTGCAGAACCGCCGCTTC
>JAYTLO010000231.1:0-1086 GCA_043729385.1 Akkermansiaceae bacterium | reverse complement strand
CCTGAAGGGTGAGGGGGCCGGATACAAGGCGGAGGCTGAGGAGTTTATCACCGCAAATCCGCTGCCCCTCACCGATGTGATCGTGAATCCCAAGGACGGCGCGATGTATTTCCTCATCGGTGGACGCCGAGTTCAGAGCGGGCTCTATCGGGTCACTTCGGACATCGTGGAAAAGGCCGGGCCATCCGCCCCCGCGCCACCGTTTTTGGCCTTGCGCCACGAGCTGGAAGCGTTTCATGGGAAACAGGATCCAAAAGCCGTGCCCTTCGCGTGGCCTTATCTCGGGCATGAGGATCGTCTGATTCGATTCGCGGCACGGATCGCCATCGAGCATCAGCCGCTCGCCAGTTGGAAGGAAGCGGCTCTGAAAGAAGAGAATCCGCGGATCGCGCTGACCGCATTGATGGCTGTGTGTCGCGCCGGCGGAGGTGACAAGTCGTTGCTTGAGCCCGCTCTCGCGGCTCTGGGACGGATCGATTTTGCGAAGCTCAAAGGCATGGATCGCGCCACCTACATTCGCGATTACCAACTCGCGTTCGCGCGGTTCGGACAAGCAGATGAGGCATCGAAAGCCACGGCCAGGAAGAAACTGAGCGCGATGTTTCCCACCGGTGAGCCCTGGCTCGATGTCGATCTCGCGGAAGTCCTCGTTTTCCTCGGCGACGCGGAATTTTTGCCGAAAGCCGTTTCGATTCTTGAAAATGCGCCGACCCAGGAAGAGCAGATCTCCCATGCGAAAAACCTCCGCTTGGCGAAGGCCGGATGGACTCCAGAACTGCGCGAGCGTTTCATGAAATGGGTCTGCCTGCGCGCACCCACCTACAAGGGCGGTGCCAGTTTTTCCAATTTTATGGAAGACATCAAACGCGACGCTCTGGCGAACTTAACAGAAGAAGAGAAAGTCGCGCTGAAACCCATTCTTGAGGCCAAGCCCGATGTAAAAACTCCCCAGTTCGACATCACCCCGCGCACCTATCAGAAGAACTGGACGGTCGCGGACATCGATCCGCTGCTGGCGGTCGGGCTGGAAGGTGGGAGAAACTTCGAGAAAGGCCGGAATCTGTTCGGAGCCACCGCCTGTTACGC
>JAYTLO010000230.1:0-1926 GCA_043729385.1 Akkermansiaceae bacterium | reverse complement strand
CTTGCCGAAAGCTCACTCGCGGCGATAGATTCCGACCTTCTCGAAAGCATCGAACCAGCGTGCGACCAGCCGGGCTACCAAGCCCAACGCACGGATGCGGAGGAAGTGTGGGACATCGTTCGCCGGTTGCTCGGCGAACTGCTCGTTCAGAAAAATGCGAAGCTTGCGCTCGAACGTTTGGCGCTCGCATCCGGCGTGTCGTTCCTCGGCGACTCGATGTCGGACATCGCCCGGCGGCACGGACTGACGCGCGCCGCCGTGAGCAAACGCTGCGTCGAGCTCGTGAAAAAGATCGGTCTGCCACCGTCGCGAGCGATGCGTCCGTTGACGGCGCGCACCGCTTATGGGCACACCCGGAAACACAATATCCCGGCGAACTAAGGAGGGTTCTGAGGAGTTTAAAAAAGCAGCGAGCTACAGTGGGAGTATAGTTTTGGGCCGGAGGCTTGGGATTGGGCGGGGTGGAGCGGTTTTAGGAAGTTCATGCCGTGTAGGTGAGTTTGAGGCGCTGGATTTGTTCAAAGCGCACCATGTTATAGACGAGGTTGGCGAGCTGGATACATGCGGTGTTGCGGGCCAGGCCGATGCAGCGTTGCCAGAGCGCGTGCATCCCGCCTCGCATTTGGGCGAAGACGTGTTCGACCCGGCAGCGCACTTTGGAACGGGTGCGGTTGGCGGCTTTTTGCTCCGCGTTTAACGGGTGGGCTTTGCTACCCTGGGTGTTGATGTGGGCGCTCACCCCTTTGGCGGCGAGGGCGGCGTCGTGCGCGGCGCTTTTGTAGGCGCTGTCGGCGTGGACGCTTTGGTCGCCGGCCTTCACGAGGTCTTGGAAAGGGCGGCTGTCGTTCACGTTGGCGGGCGTGATTTCGGCGGCGAGGATGAGCTTGTCGGCCACGTCCACTTTGCAGTGGTTTTTGTAGCCGTAGTAGGGTTTGAAATCTTTCATCGCCCAGCGAGCGTCGGTGTCCTTGTGGGCGCGCAGTTTCGCGTCGGCGGCGAATGCGGGCGGGATTTGCCCGGCTTTAATTTGTGCGTTTTCTTCGCGCGTGTTGCGCTGCTTTGGGACTTCGACGAAGGTCGCATCGACGATGACGCCCGCCTTTGCCAGAGCCAGTCCGTGGCGCTCGCGGAGGTGTTTGAGGAAGCCTTCAAAAAGGCGCGCAAAGCTGCCCGCTGCGGTGAGCGCGGCGCGAAAGTCGGCGATGGTTTGCCCATCCGGCACCACGTCCCCCGGCGTGAGCCCGAGGAAGGCGCGGAAGCTGTTGCGGTCGGTGATTTGGAAACAAACCGCATCATCCGCCAGCCCGTGCAAGGACTGGAGCACGAGCACTTTGAACATGAGCATCGGCTCAAAGCGCGGTCGCCCGCCGGGCCCCTTGGGCTGCGCCGGGAGCACCGCCGCGAGCAACTCCGCCTCGAACTGTTCCCAGCGCACGAGCTTGCCCACGCGCAACAGCGGCGTCTCAAACGCTGCCACATCGAGAGTCTGCATAAACTCATCAAACAACCCTGCTTCGCCAAACGGTATGAAATTCGCCATGCCCCTTTCTCCCCGCTTCTCACGCCTTTGACGATCCCTCTGTTCTTGTATTGTTGAGCTTCAGGCGAGTTTCCGGGTGTGCCCTTAAGCGGGAACCGTGCGGCGAGGT
Source organism: Akkermansiaceae bacterium (assembly GCA_043729385.1). Classification (GTDB taxonomy): domain Bacteria; phylum Verrucomicrobiota; class Verrucomicrobiia; order Verrucomicrobiales; family Akkermansiaceae; genus Luteolibacter. The sequence continues at coordinate 277 of JAYTLO010000230.1, read as the reverse complement.
GCCATCGCGACCCCTCCTTGCCGCTGCAAATTTGGGCGACACCCCGTTTGGCGGCCCCATACCCGTTGCCTTAGCCAAAGGGAAACCCGTGATCGCGTGAATGGACCTAAAACAAGGAATAGAGTCCACGGAAGTCACGGAAGCCAATCCATTCCGAGAATCGGGGCCTTCACCCATTGGGCGAGCGTGGTTCGTTTCACAAGTGCCTCTTTCCGTGAACTTCCGTGCCTTCCATGGATACCCAACTGCAGTTTTTTGGATAAGTCCCCCAGTGGGC
>JAYTLO010000229.1:0-1315 GCA_043729385.1 Akkermansiaceae bacterium | reverse complement strand
GGATTTCCTCGCGGATCCGGTCGCCATAAATTTCACCAAGAATGTTGAGGCGGCGGAACTCTTTCTGGTTTCCACGGATGCCCGCAGTCTTCCAAAGCGTGGAAGCTATGCCCTGGGCAATCTTGGAATCGTAGATGAAAGTCTTGGCGGCTGGGGCGTTAGGAAATTGGATCTTGCGAGCCTCAGCCAGTGCGGGTGCGGCCGCCGCGCGGGTGGGAAGTGCACCGAATGTGGCGAGCAGATCGGGAAGAATTTTTTCGATTTCAAAATCCCCGACAATGGTGAGCTCGAGATAGCCCTTGGTCAGTTCGTGGGTGAGCCACTTTTTCGCATCGTCGATGGTGTAGGCTGTTAGTTTCGCGACCGGCGCGACGGCGAATCGTGAGTCGCCGCCGTAGAGCCAGGCTTCCATTTCCTGTTGGGGACCGGCAGGGGTATGCTTGAGCTGCTGATAGAGCGTGGGGATCGCTTTGCGGAACTGCCAGAGCGCTTCCTCGCGGTAGCCCGGATCAGTTAGGGATGCGCACATGAGCTGGACCTCGGTGGTGAAATCCGCCGGCGTGGTAGTGCCGCCGAGAGTGAAGGCGTCTTCGCCGATGGCGAGAGACGAGCTGACGTTCTTGCCGGCCAGGATTTGTTGGAGATCGTCGTTGGAATGCTTGCCGAGGCCGCCGCCTTCGAAAACCGCAGTGGCGAACGTGTCTAACATCGGACTGTCCTTGGGCTGAACGAGCTTGCCGGAGCCGACGCGGGCAAGAAGGCGGATCTTGCCTTTTTCGAAATCAGTCGGCTTGAGATTGACCCGCACTTGGTTGGATAGGACCAACTGCGTGATGCCAAGGTCCTTGACTTCCTTGCGGGAAACCACGCTGCCTGGCTTGCCAAAATTTGTGTAACCAAAGGTTTGAAGAACGCGGGTGGTAGGGGCTACGACCGGTTTTCCACGCGACTCTTCGAAAAGTGCGGCGAGATCCTTTTCAGCATCCCGCGGTTTTTCCTTAGTCGTTAGAATCAGTTGGTAACCGGATGCTTCCCAGAACTTTTTGAGCGCTTGATGGCAAGAGACAAGGTCGATGGCATCGAGCGCGCGCGTGGCAAGTTCGAGGTCGGTCGCCGGATCGGAAAAAACGGTGTTGTCGTTGATGGATTTCGCAAGCGCGGTGGCGAGAACGTCGGACTCGCGGGTGGGTTGTTGGTTCACCTCCTGCTGATAGGCGTTGAGAATATTGGACTTGGCTTCGGCGAGTTCAGCGGCCGAGAATCCGTGATCGATGGCGCGGCGGAATTCCTGCTCGAGGATCGGCACGACGTCCTG
>JAYTLO010000228.1:0-19284 GCA_043729385.1 Akkermansiaceae bacterium | reverse complement strand
CCGAAATGCCATGCCTTGTTTTGAGGAACTCCTCTTTCGCATTCAGGATTGTGATCTCCTTTGTTTCCGGCCGGTATCGGCTTTCGAAAAACGCGATTGCTTGATCCAGATCCGCTCCCTTGCCGCTAGCCCGGGCACGAAGATTCAGGTAATGGGCGATCGCCTGCGAAAGACTCCTGTTGTTCAGTTGGTGAACTGCTGCTTCCGCGTCGGAAAGCTGCTCGGGCGAAAGCAAAGTTTTCGCCGACCGGCGGGGGTCCGGTTTGCCTTCGGTTTCAAGTTCCAGATCGGCGAGTCGTTGCAGGGCATCTGTCTTCTCCTTGAAATTTTGACGGACTCTGGTGCCGTCAGGCATTCTTCCCGTGACACGCCAGGAAATGAAATTCTCAGTAACGCAGTATTTGACGACCTGAAACCGATGCACTTTTTTTGGACGAGCCATAGTGCAGTCTGGGCAACTAACAGGACAACTTTACGGTATTTTTTTGGATCGTCTTCACAACATGCTTAAAATATGCATATTGATCTAAATAAATTTATCATTAGCAATGAAGAGGTCAGGAGTTCGAATCTCCTATGCTCCACGCCTTGGGAATCCCCGAGGCATACCTTCATGACCCCTGATTCCCATTCCTATCGGTAGCGGCGATGATCCGAGAAAAGCCGGACGATTTAAAACGCTGGAAAACCACAAGGCCAGGACTCTATCGGCAAGCCGTGTTAGAGCGCTCGATTTTCTACTCAACAACGGCTTCCACACCACGCATCATCTCCGCCCGGCCATGCATTGGAGCTTGTTGCCGGGCTTCCACTACCGCCATGTGGTGTTGCGAATGGACCCAGCATTGGAGCACCGGAGTTTCCTAAGTCTAATCATCGAACTCGTTCGCCGCCCGCCCGTTTACCATGCCCGCTGAAGCCGTCATCACCCGCCGGGAAATCGATTTCTCCAAGCCGTTCTTCCCGGCTCATCTAACGCCGCTCGCCCATGTGCCATCGTGGGGTTTGCTAAATGAATGTCACCAACTCCGCTATTCGCAGCTCTACGCGCTCTATCAAAATGAGCAGACGGTATTCTTCGAAGAGTTGTTAGCCACCAACTTACTGCCGGCCCTTTATCGATGCCCGGAACGCATCGGCGAGGACTTGGCGGCGGACTTGCGACGCTTCGAGGCGGAGGAACGTCGGCATTCACGCTGGTTCCGGGAACTAAACCACCGCGTCGATCCCAGCCAGTTCCAACTAGAGGAAGGTAACTATATCTTCATTCCGGCAGATGCGAAAATGCGGGCGGTGAGTCAGTGGTTTGCGCGACGGCCGTTTCTGTTTCCCTGTTGGATTCCGCTGATGCTGCTGCAAGAGGAACGATCAATATCGATGGCGCGGGAATGTCTAAGAACAGAGAATCAGATAGAACCCACGTTCTTGAAACTTTATCGCAACCATCTGGCGGACGAGGTGGATCATGTGCAGTGGGATTTAAAACTAATCGAGCGGGTATGGCGGCCGATGCCGATGTGGAAGCGCAGGCTCCAAGCACGGCTTTTCGGGATGATGATGAGCGAGTTCTTCACCGCGCCCAAACGTGGCGGCAAGGCGGTGTTGCGGGCGTTGCTCGGCGAGTTTCCTGAGCTGAGACCTCACGGCGTTAGACTACATTTAGAACTCCGCAATCTCGCAACATCGCGAGCCTATCATGCGAGTCTCTACAGCCGGGAAATCACTCCACGCGGTTTCGCCTTGTTCGATGAACTTCCGGAGTTTCATCATATCGGCCGTTACCTTCTTGCTTACCAACGGCCATGAATGAAGAGTTTTCCTTACCCGGTCGATTGAATCTTGCGATTGCCGCGCTCCAGCTAGCCGTCTTGCTCGGGTTGTTAGCCGCAGCGGGAGCCGTGAGTTCGCCATGGGCACTTGCCGGATTGGCCGTCAGCTACGCGTTGGTGATGAACTCGACCTACGCGATGTTGCATGAAGCAGAGCATGGCCTGCTGCATCCTAACCGGAAGTTGAATGATGCAGTCGGTGCGGTATTGGCGTTGTTTTTTCCCGCGCCATTCCACTTGCTGAGACAGGGCCACATCGGCCATCACCTGCGCAATCGTTCGGACGATGAGGCGTTCGATTTCTATTTCGACGGCGAGAGTCGGCTATGGAAAACCCTCCAGCTCTATGGCATTCTAACTGGATTCTTCTATCTCGCCGTGGTCCTGGGCAATGGCATCGCTCTGCTCCATCCACGCTGGCTCAAGGCGCGCTGGGCGGATTTCGACCGACCCACACGGGCGCTGCTAGACTCGCTCAATCCGCGCTATTTCACCTTAATCCGCATCGAAGCGCTGACGGTCATTCTTCTACATGTCGGCTGGATGATATTATGGAATGTGCCAATCAGCCACTATTTATTGTTACTGGGAAGCTTCGGTGTGCTGTGGTCTGCGCTGCAATATGTCCATCACTTCGGCACTGACCGAGATGTCGTAAGTGGTGCCCGCAATCTCCAAACATGAGCGTGGCTGGATGCCCTGTGGCTCAACCATAACTGGCACCGCAACCACCACGCTCGACCGACTGTCCCATGGGTCCACCTGCCGGAAATCACACCGAACCATGAAGACGAACGCGGCCGCTTGTTAGCTGCCTACTTGCGAATGTGGCGCGGTCCCCGTCATACTAACGAACATGTGAAGAACCACCATGCAGGGAAAATCATTCGCTAACAGCAACGGCGTGCGACTTGTCATGCTGATGCTCAATCTCATCCCCCTGCTCCATGCGGCGGGGACTTTAGGTTGTCTTCTCAGTCCCTGGCCGTGGTTAGCACCCGTGATGTTATACATTGTGCCGCTCGTCCCCGGTCGCTTGTTGCGAGCATCGCTGCGGCCAGCACCGCCGGAGATTTCCACAAATTCGGGTGATTTCCTCCGCTGGTGGGCCTCCTTCCAATGTCAAGTTCTATTTCTCCGCTTTCCGGTGTTTGAGGAAATCCTGCGGCTCATCCCCGGCCTCTACTCGCTGTGGCTGCGCGGGTGGGGGTCGCGCATCGGCAAGCTGACGTATTGGGCACCCCAAACCGTCATCTTGGATCGTGGATTTTTAGATATAGGCGATCACGTCATCTTTGGCGCGGGCGTAAGGATCAATCCACATGTCATGGAAAAAAATCCCGAACCCATACTGCGGCTCGCACCCATTAGAATCGGCGACGGCGCGATGATCGGCGGCTACTCGCTGCTCACCGCCGGCACCGAGATCGCTGCCGGCGAGGCGACCCGCGCGTTTTTGATTTCCCCGCCCTTCAGTCGCTGGAAGAATGGCAGGCGAACCCGAGATCCGTTATGAAACTACTATCACTTCTCATCATTCTATCAGCACCGCTGCTCGCCTCCGAGGAAGACAAAGCCGCCCTCCGCACCCTGCGTGGTGTCTATGAACAGGCCATCGCCAAACGCGACCTCGCCGCCCTGAAACCCCACCTCGCCGCAGATTTCACCGCCGTGATGATCACGGCCGACGAGGTCAAGGGCTACGATGGAATCCTAAGTTACTGGAAAAAAGTGGAGGACTTTCTCGGCAAGGACGGCACTTATCAGGTCAGTGTTGAACCCGACGACACGATCTTCGAAGGCAACCTCGCCATCGCCAAAGGCCGCGCCCGCGAGCACGTCGTCCGCAGTGGCAAGACCCTAGATTTCATTTCCCAGTGGACCGCCATCGCCCGCAAGGAAGGCACGGAGTGGAAACTCGTCCGCATCCAAGCCTCCATCGATCCAGTGAAAAACCCAATCATCACCGCGCTGCAAGGCTACAAGCACTGGATCATCGGGCTGGCCGCGCTTGTCGGCGGGCTTGTGATTGGACGATTGCTGCCGAGGCGGAAGTCGGCGTGAATGTTTCATCTTTTGTTCTCCGGGCTTGCTCCGTAGAACTCAAGAAATGCTCTCCACTTCGGATATCACTGCCTCCAGCAGGCTGCGCTTCAAATGCAGCGTAGATCGGCTGGGCAGGGATTTCAGAACCGCGAGGATTTCATCTCGGGTGCGCTGTCTCCTTCGAATCGCACGAACGAGGATCCCGATGGTTCCGTGAGTGCTGATTTGAAGATTTCCCGCTGCCAAACGGGCCGCAGTATCATCGGTCAGCAACAGTCCGGGGCGAAACTCCAACGCCACGCGCAACGCCTCCCACTCGCCGGTATGTAGGCTGAACACCTGCGCGAGAGCCTCCAACTCGGGCGACGCGATCATTCGGGGCGAGATCCGGCGCAGCGTTATGCCGGGATGGGAAAGTGCACTTGGACGGTGCCGCTCCACCTCCCGCCACACCGTCTCGGGCACCAGCACTTCCGCAAAGTCCGCCAATAAATCCAGCGCGTCCACTTCATCCAAATGGATCAGCGGTCCTGCGTCGCACACCACCAAGGGCGGCCTCTGATCAGTCGTTCCCATGTAGGCCCCATTGCACATCATTCATTACATAGGCTTCCGTCACCCGTGACGAATGGGATTCAAGGAACCGACGCAGCGCGTCAGCCAACAGTTCATTGAAATCCGTCGCCCAACCTTCCTCGACATAAGTTCGCGCCCGCGCCGTTAGATCCGGCGGCAGTTCTGCTTGAATTACGGTTTTATTCATGGCCGGAACCTAGCATTCCATCAAGGCTGGCGGAAGGGCAATCTCTGTTTACTCTGTTTGCTCATGATCACTTCATTATTGCAGGAGCTTTGGGGCGAAGCTCCCTCGCCATGATGGAAATCCGTCTGACGATCATTGCGAACGTGCCGGAACTTTCTGCGTTGGGCTGATCGCGCGATGATTCACCTCGGCGGTGGAGGAAATGGGCATCTGTTTGTGGATTGAGTGATATCTCCCGCTTTCGAAACTGCCGAGGTCTTGTGTGGTGCCGTCTGTCCACCGGATGCGTGCTTGAACATTGTCTTCATGTGCACCGAGGCCGATGACGAAGCGGCGATCGCCTTGGGCGGAGAAGCCGGTGACGTTAAGGACATCGCCACGCCAATGCTCGCCAGTGCGAGTTATGTCTAACACGCTGCCGACGGCGTCTGTGTTCACGGACTTGCCATCACCCGCGATGTCGAAGCCGATCCAGGCCGCTGGCTTGTTACGATGATTCTCGTAGAAGAGGACCGGATCAAACTGCCGGGTCAGGATTAAGTCGGCATCGCCGTCGTTATCGAAGTCCGCGAGGGCGATCCCGCGGGCGTTTCCGAGTCGTGACAGGCCGGTGATTTCGGCGGCTTCGTGGAAGGTGCCGCCACGATTGAGAAGCACCCGATTCGCCTGCGCGCCCCAGATCGAGTAACCGCGGGTGTCGCCCCAGCGGTCGGCGTAGGCGTGGACTTCCGGGCCGCTGCGGGCGACCTGGCCATTCACATACCAATAGTCGCGCGGCTCGGGAAATTTGCGGTCCATGTGGTCATCGACCATGCCATTTGCCTGCACCAAGTCCGTCCAGCCATCGAGATCGAGATCGGCCACCCCGGCACCCCAGCCGAAGCGAAATGGGTTGAGCGCCCCACGCCGGGCGGCTTGATTGGTGAAAGTCACTCCGTCTTTGCTGCGCTGCGTCATCCACAATAGACTGCCTTCCGCTTGGAGCGGGGCGTGGACGTTAGAGATATAGATATCAGGTGTGCCATTGCGGTCGAAGTCGGCGATGCTGACGTTCATTCCTTTATAAGTGTCGCGACCGATGGAACCGAAGTTATTACCTTCGATCCGTTTGAAGCCACGACCTTTCTCATTCAAATACACATCATCTGGACCGAAGTCTGAGGCGGCATAAATATCTGACCAGCCGTCGCCGTCAAAGTCCGCTGAGTTTAATGCAAGTGTCCAGTGGGTTTCAGGCATTCCGAGCTTTACGATGTCTTCTTGAGCGAAAGTACCGTCGCCGCGATTGCGATAAAAGCAGTTCAGTCCGCCGTTGGTCGCCTTATGCCAGCTGGAGTGCATAAAGTGAAACATCCGGCGGTCGCCTGCATACTCGGGCTGCCGCAAGTGAAACGGATTGAGTGGGGTCGGTTTTGTATAGTCCGGGAGATAGGGCGCCATCGAGTTCCCGATTAGTAAATCGAGATCGCCATCGCGATCCGCGTCCATAAACAACGCGGCGAGGCAGGTGTGATGGCCGCGGATGCCGACAGCTTCGGTGATGTCTGTAAATGTTAGTTTGCCCGTTTCCAGCCGCTCGTTGCGGAACAAACGGCTGGTGCCGAAACCCATGCCGATGAATAAGTCTTGGTCGCCGTCATTGTCATAATCCGCGAACACCGCGCAGGATGGGAGTCCGTAGGTCGCAGGATCGCTGCGGACTTTTACGAATGCCGGGATTTCGATCGCTTCGAATGCCAGTCCACCGACGTTGCGAAAGAGCGTGCAGCGGTCACTCGCTCGTTTCATCGGGCGGGTGAGAAACAAATCCTGCAAACCGTCGCCATCGACATCAGCCACCGCCGCAGCATCGCCGATGGATAGGATTCACTTACCGACATGCTGAAGCCGGGGATCGATATCAGTTAGTATAGTTCCCTGTTCCGAGGGGAAAATTGATTTCTCCCGCCAAGTGAATCCGGGGTCCACCGTGACACCGCGAGGTGTCCGGTCGAGTAGGAAGGCTACAGCTAACAAGCAAGCCGCCAGCGCGGTGCGGGTTACTATAGATTTCCATTTTAGAAACTGCCGGTGGCGCGACCACGCCCAGATGAAACGCGCGGTCTGAACGACGAAGGCCGCATAAAACAAGGTGTAATAACTCTGGCGGAAATGGAACCCGAGATCGACCAGCGTAATGGCCGCCGCCACTGTGACCTGCGCCCGCCGCCCGGATGGTGAGGTGGCGGGATCCGTTAGCATATAAAAGGTGAAGAGGAAGAACGCGGGTGCGCTGATTGTTCCCAGCAAAATGGCTTCTGGCGGCACATGATGCCTCATCACCCAAGCGCGGAAGACGGTCTGGATCAGATAAAAGATTAAGAACGAGCCGACCAACCAACTGCGACCGATTTTCGGAATGAATACCACCAACGCCAGACCCGCGAGGAACAAGGCGACTGACCAAGTGCCGCCCCATTGATAGGCCGGTGCCGGTGAGATCAAGCCACCGCCGAGCACCATGCTAGAGATCAATCCGAACAACGCGGGATTGTAAACGTGGCGGCCATTGACTGTGAAAAGATACTTCGAACCGATGGCTAACAGCGGTGGCAAGACTGGCAACCAAGGATGTGAACTGAAGTCTAGCAGCAAGCTGAGTCCGCAGCCTGTGATCAGCCCGCTCCAGGGAAATCCGCCGCGTTTCCGAAACAGGCGGTTCGCCAAATAGTCCGCAACGACCGCCGTGCCCACCACCAGCGCGATCTGCCAAGGCGACCGGCCAAAGCCGAAAACCGTGAGTCCGCAAATTACATACAAGGCTAACAGCAGCGCGAACCACGGGCGGGGATCGGCTTTGATCGAGGAGGTGCGGGCCATCGCTGGCAGGCTAGCCGGATCACACCCATCCCACCACCCGTATTTCAATCGGCCTAACGGGCGGCTGACGGCTCAGTTTCCTCCTCGGTTTCGCCGCTGGTTGCGGGCGCGGTCGCTCTGAATTAGTGAGGCAATGAGCCGGGTGTTAGGCCGGTTACCCTCGGAGTCGATGAAGTAGGCGATCTCTAACGGCACCAGGTATTCGACCGCCGAGTTGATGCCGATCAAGCGTCCGTAGGCGTCCACCACCGGGCCGCCGCTGTCGCCGGGCTGGAGTGGAATATCGATCTTAAAACTGCGCGTGCGGGTGAACGGCCCCTCGGGTGACAGCGCGGTGCCGAGCTTGCCATCGCCAGTTTTAAAACCGGTGGAGATCCCGCCATGGACCACGCCACTTCCTGCGGCGAGCCAGCGATCCGGCGGCGTCCATTGGTAGTAATACGGAGTTTTCACCGGGATGTGGAGCAGCGCGAGATCGCCGATTTCAGAGCGCCAGATGACTCGCGCCTTGGTGGGAACCAAGCCACCGCCTTGGCCATAAATGAGGAAAACGTGGCGTCCATCCATGCGGGAGAGGACATGATCGGCAGTTAGAAAATAGCCGTCCGGGGCGATTGGCGCAGCCGAGCCGCCATCGGCGTCGCCGGGAGAATGGGAGCTGACGAAGTTCCGACTGACCCAGTTGTCAAGGTTGCTGCGATCCGTCACGACCACTGCGCTCGCCCGTTCCGCGACGATTTGGCGAGTCATTCGACCGGGTGCGACTTGGTCGGGCGGTGGAGAAACCGAACACGCTTGAGTCAGCCATCCCACTAACAGCAATCCCGACAAACGAACAAATTTTTCCATCCGCACGGACCAAAGCACAGCCGCCTGCGTTCGTCACATCTGATTTTGAGATTCCCCCAACAAACGCATGATCGCGCGGCGGAAGGGCGACGGCATCGCGAGCGGCAGCACCGCGTCCGCGTCCTGCCAAACCTCATCTGGCGCCACTTGGAAATTTTTTCTAACAGCCATGCCATCGTGGACCCGCAGCGTCACCCGGTAGCGCGTGATCGAGTAGCGTTCCTCGTCGAGCAGCGGCAGGTGGGAAATTTCCGCTGCCTCGCGAGTGGGCAGTTTCCACAATCCCTCGCGCCGCTTGCCGCCCTCGCGGTGCAGCAAGAGGCGTCCCTTGCGATCCCGCAGCCACAATGCGTGCTCGTCCACCGCCGTGATCGCTGTCTTCTGGCGCTTCACCGGCAGCAGTTCCGGCACCCGCGTTTTGCAAAATCCCGCAACCGGGCAGCTCAAACAATCCGGCACGCCCGGCCGACAAATTTTCTGCCCCAGCTCCATCAAGGCTGAGTGATAAATCCGCGACCGCGCCGGATCGGCCAGCGCTGCCGCCCATTCCCAAATCTGTTTCTGGCCCGCCGTATCATCCACCGGCGCGGAGAAATCCATCACCCGCGAGAGCACTCGCGCCACATTCCCATCCACCACCACCGCTGGTAGATCTGCGGCAAACGCCCGCACCGCCCCGGCCGTGTAGCGCCCGATCCCCGGCAGTTTCAGCAAGCTCTCCAGCTCCATCGGGAACGTCCCACCGTGCTCCGCGATGACAGCCCGCGCCGTTTCCCGCAACATTCTAACACGCCGATAGTAGCCCAGCCCTTCCCACGCTTTTAGTAAACGCTCATCATCCGCCGCCGCCAGCGATTGCACGTCCGGGAACGTCTCTAGGAAACGGGTGAAAAAGCCCCGCCCTAACACCGTCGCGATTTGCGTCTGCTGGAGCATCACCTCGGAGATCAAAATCGCGTATGGCTCGCGCGTCCGCCGCCACGGGTAGTCCCTGCCGTTCTGGGCGAACCATAATGTTAGAGCCTCGCGAAATGCCTTCCGGCCCTTCACCGCGTCACTCTTTAATTTCGGCTTCAGCATCGCGCCGCAGAGTCACCGCTCAGGCGGCGCAAGCAATGCGGAATTGCCCCGAGTGCGGGACTCCGCAGCTACGGAGTGTCGCTTATCTTCAGCAGCAGCCGGCGGTGGTGCAGCAGGCGGGGCTGGCGGGGAGGGTGCCGTCGGTGGGCGGGGCTGCTAGCGATGGGTTCGGCTCGAGCGTTTCGAGGCCGAGTTTTTTGAGGAGTTCGCGGTCTTGGCCGGCTTCGGGATTGGCGGCGGTTAGAAGTTTGTCGCCGTAGAAGATGGAATTAGCGCCAGCGTAAAAGCAGAGGGCTTGGGTTTCGTCGGACAGGCGGGTGCGGCCGGCGGAGAGGCGGACTTTTGCTTTAGGCACGGCGATGCGGGCGCAGGCGATCATGCGGACGAGGTCGAAGGGATCGACCTGCGGATTGTTCGCAAGCGGGGTGCCGGGCATGGGCATGAGCGAATTGATGGGCACGCTCTCGGGCTGGGGATTGAAAGTGGAGATCACTTCGAGCAGGCGGAGGCGGTCGGTGATGGTTTCACTGATGCCAAGGATGCCGCCGCAGCAGACGGACATGCCGGCGTCTTGGACGTTGCGGATGGTGCGGAGCCGGTCCTCGTAGGTGTGCGAGGTGACGATGTTCGGATAATGCTCGGGCGAGGTGTCGAGGTTGTGATTGTAGGCGGTGACGCCGGCTTGCTTGAGGGTGACGGCTTCGTCCGGGCCGAGTTCGCCGAGGGTGACGCAGACTTCCATGCCGAGGGAGGAAACTTCTTTGACGATCTCGACGACTTGATTGAAGCGCTCGGTGCCGCCTCTAACACCGCGCCAGGCGGCCCCCATGCAGAAGCGGGTTGAGCCATTTTCACGGGCGGCGCGGGCGCTTTCCATGACGGTCTCCTTGGAGAGAAGACGTTCGTTTTTCAGATCGGTCTCGTAGCGGGCGGACTGGGTGCAGTAAGCGCAATCCTCGGAACAGCCGCCGGTTTTGATCGAGAGGAGCGTGCAGAGCTGGATTTTCCCATCGGGGAAACTGGCCTCATGGACGGCGTGGGCCCGCGTGAGCAGATCGAAAAACGGCAGGGCGTGGAGTTCTTGGAGTTCGGCGAGTGTCATGGGAAAGGGATTGGGGATTTGGGGATGGTTGAGAACTACAACTTAGGACTGCTCGGACATGTCGGAGCTTTCACACTGGCCGACATGTCGGCCAGTGTGAAAGCGGGGACATGTCCCCGCTCCGCAACATCAGCGCACCCAACTGCCTTTAACCACGGGCATGATGCCTTGGCCGACCACGGTGTAGGAGGTGGGGCCGCGGGCGCCTTCGAGAGGGATGCCGGTGGCGGTCTTCCAGATCTTGCTCATGCTCTCGCCGGTGTGGCAGCCCCAGCTTTTGCAGTAGGCATTTGGGGCAAAAATGGAGGCTTTGATGCGGGGTAGATCGCGCTCGTGAAGCCACGCGGTGGACGCGGCCATGATCTCACTGCCATAGTCGAACATGAAGGCGTAGCGATTTGAGTGGCCGAAGAAATCGAATGTCTGGATGGAGCCGCGGGGGCGTGAGTTGAGGGCTTGGAGGAAATTTCCCGAACCATTGAACCAGATGAGCGTGACGCGCCGATCGCTGGCCAAGTCTGCGATCCAGCTGGTGTAGGGCTTGCCGTCCTCCCGACCGCGGGCTTGATATCCGGGCTGATAGACCATCCACACGATGGGCGCGTCCGAGCCGTAGGCCTTGCGGATTTCCGCCATGCGGAGGGTGGAGGCGCGGACGAAATTCGCCCACCAGCGGTCATGTTGGTCGTCCGTTACGCGCAGGTTTTCCCATTTCCGCAGGGCGGGTCCGCCAGTGACGATGAGGTGCTCCGCGTGACTCCAACTGGAGAGAAGGAGAAATGTGAGAGCGATGGTGCGGGCTAGGGCGGACATGGGATGGATGAATGAATGCGAGGGACAGAAATGTCCCTGCTCCTTAGGTGCCGGAGCCGTTGCGGATGATTTCTAGGAAACTCTGTGGCTCAAGGGCGGCTCCGCCGATGAGTGCGCCGTCGATGTCTGGGCAGGCCATCAGCTCGGCGGCATTTCCGGGCTTCACGCTGCCACCGTACTGGATGCGGATCTTGGCGGCGGAGTCGGCTCCGTAAAGCTCGGCGATGACGGAGCGGACAAACGCGTGGGCGTCTTGCGCTTGTTGCGAACTGGCGGTCACGCCGGTGCCGATGGCCCAGACGGGTTCGTAGGCGATGACAGTTTCGCCGAGATCTTTCTCGGAAACGCCCGTTAGACCGCCGGTGATTTGGGTGCGTAGAACGCTTTCGAGATTTCCCGCTTCGCGCTCGGCGAGGGTCTCACCGATGCAGAAGATCGGCTTCAGATTGGCCTCGCGGGCTTTCTTGATCTTGGCGTTGATCATCGCATCGGTCTCGCCATAGATGGCGCGGCGCTCGCTGTGGCCGAGAATCACGTAGTGGACGAAAAACTCGCGCAGCATGAGCACGCTGATCTCGCCGGTGTAAGCGCCGGAGTCGAACTGCGAGCAATTCTGCGCAGCGATCTGGATGGCGTGCGCATTCTGGACCGCGGTGGCGGTGTGCAGCATGTCGGCGAGCTTGGGCAGCGAAATGAACGGAGGGGCGATCACGATTTCACAGGGGAAATCCTGCCCCTGGAGTTTCGAGAGGAAGCTTTTGACGAAGTCTTCCGTCTCGGAAGCTCCTTTGTTCATTTTCCAGTTAGCGGCGAAAATCGGCTTGCGAGTCATGGGCGTGGTAAACGGGTATTAGTGCGGGTTATTGTAAAAATCAAACTTCGGTTAGTGCGGCCACGCCGGGGAGGACTTTGCCTTCGAGGAGCTCGAGGGAGGCGCCGCCGCCGGTGGAAATGAAGGTCATCTGGTCATCGAGACCGAACTGATTGACGGCGGTGACCGAGTCGCCACCGCCGACGATGGTCACGGCATCGCTGCTGGCCATGGCCTCGGCGATGGCGCGGGTGCCCTTGGCGAAACTCTCGATTTCGAACACGCCCATCGGGCCATTCCAAATGATGGTTTTCGCCTTGGCGACTTCCTTGCAAAACTCGTCGATGGCGACATCCCCGATGTCGATGCCTTCCCATCCGGCCGGAGTTTCGCCGCCTTGGCCGTAGATGCCGGTGACTTGAGTTTCCGCGCCTTCTTTAAATTCTTGGGTGATGCGGGTATCCGCAGGAAGCAGGAAACGGACGCCCTTGGCCTCGGCCTTGGCGAGGATGTCGAGCGCGAGGTCCAGCTTGTCGCCCTCCACGCGGCTGTTACCGACCTGATAGCCTTGGGCTTTGCGGAAGGTGTTCGCCATGGCGCCGCCGATGAGGAAGGCGTCGGCCTTCTCCATGAGCGCGGTGATGACTTGGATTTTATCGGAAACTTTCGCGCCGCCCATGATGACGAGGAACGGCTTCTCGGGGTTTTGAAGCTTGCCGTCGAGGTATTCGAGCTCGCGCTCCATCAGCAGGCCCATCGCGCTTTGTTTGACGAAATGGGTGACGCCCTCGGTGGAAGCGTGGGCGCGGTGGGCAGTGCCGAACGCGTCGTTGATGTAAATTTCTGCGGCACCTGCGAGTTTCTTGGCGAAGGCGGCATCGTTCGCTTCCTCCTCCTGATAGAAGCGGGTGTTCTCTAGCAGCAGGACTTCACCTGGCTGGAGTGCGGCACGCAGCGCGGCCACTTCCTCACCGATGCAGTCCGGTGCGAGCTTGACCGTTAGACCGAGAATTTCGCCGAGCCGCGCGGCGGCGGGAGCGAGTGAGAACTGCGCCTCGAAGCCACCCTTCGGACGACCGAGGTGAGAGCAGAGCACGAGCTTGGCACCGCCGGCGGTTAGTAATTTGATAGACGGCACCGCGCCTTGGATGCGGGTGTCATCGGTGATGACGCCGTCCTTGAGCGGGACATTGAAATCCACCCGCATGAGGATTTCCTTAGAAGAGACATCGAGATCGCGAATCGAAAGCTTTGGCATGAGGCGGCGAATCCCGCCTTAGAGCGGGGCCAGTGTCAAGCGATGCGTTGGCCCTCTCCGGCCCAGCGGCTGGATTTAGCGCGGCAGCGCTGCGCTGCGGAATCGCTCGTGCTGGCGGCGGAGCTGCGAGTCCAGAGGCATGAAATTGACGGCCTGCCTGGACCACTCGAGCGCCTTCACGCGGTTCCCCTTGGCGAAGTGGATCTCGGCCATCGTGTCCAGATAGGCGAACTGATCTGGGTTCAGCGCGAGTGCCTTTTCCTCCTCCTGCTGGGCCTCATCCAGATTTCGCAAGGCGCGTGAAGCCAGCCAAGCCGCAGTGTTGCGAGTGTTGTCAGAGTCAGGAAATTTTGTGATCACGGCGACCATTCGGCCCCAGGAAATCTTGAACCATTCGTCGTGCTCCTTGATCAGTCCCATCTTCCGCAAGGCAGGGAAAAAATCGTCGGCGAGTGAGCCGTCGCTGGGAAACATCCGATGACAATTTCCAAGGATGGCCAGCGCTCCAGCGCGATCGGACTTCAGGCTGGCCAAACCCCGCCCCAGGTCCGCTTGCAGCCGGATTCTGAGCCTGATCAACGCTTTCTCGCTGGAGGAATCCATGGCCGCAGTTGTCTGCGCACGCACCTCGGAAAGTGCTGCGACGACCGCCCAATCACCTTGCTCTAGCAGACTCTGCAGATGATATTGCAGCGCGAGTTCGAATTCCCCGCCGCCCGGATCGCTCTGCCGGACCGCCCTCGCCCACCAATCCGCCGCTCGCGCATAGTCGTCGCCCTCGGCATAACCGATCGCGATTTGCAGCGCGTTGTTTCCCAGCGCGAGCTTGTCCACGAGCGCATCTTGCGCCGCCGCATCCTCGAGCCGCCCCGCCTTGCGCAAGCAGGCGGCGGCACACGCGTGCAGCGCCGGCTGCGAGTCCTGCCGCGCCTTGGCCAGCTGATCGATGAGATTTAAATAGATCCCCGCCGCTTCATCCCAACGCCCGGCGGCGGTTAGATCCAAGACGTGCGCCCGCCACGACACATCGCTGCGGAGTGCTTCTGGCAGTGCGTCCCGGACCTTGAGACTGGTGACCACGTCCGGGCACAGGCGACTGAGAAATGCCATCGTCAGAAGCCACGGCGTCCGCTTTTCCACCGGCGCTTGATCAATGGCCTGCCACGCCAGCGCCAACCATTTTTCACGGAGTCGGAGCGGATCGCGGCCCAAGCCGCTCAGGGCGAGCATGCCATCCAGCCGCGCCACCCGGCTTGCCTTGGGATCCAACTCTAACAGCCAATCCCACAACGCCATCTTCTCATCCTGTTCGCCAAATGCGGCATTGATGACTTCATCCCAGCGCCCCGCGTCGTCCCCCGCCCAGGTGATCGCCGCCAAGCGCGCGAGTTGCGGCGCGGCTTCCGGCGCACCTCGCTCGATGGGACCGCCGCCGAACAACACCGCCAAAAAGTCGATGAAGACTTTCGCGTCCTTCTCGGCCACTGCCGCCAGCGGCTTCAGAAACGCACCCGCGTTTTTCTCATGCAGACCCCGCCGGTGCAGGAAATTTGCCAACAAAATCAGCTCCACGCTGTCCGAGGAAATTTCCTCATCCTCCCCAGCATCATCCTTCAAAAGTGGGGCCATGCGCTTCTCCACCCACCCGGCGTAGTCCGGCTTCTCCGGGTCCAAGCCCAGAGCTTTCAACGCTTCCGGGATGCGTTCGAGCGACTCGAAATAAGTGAAAGCCTCCAGCGGCGCGCTTTTCACATAGGTATCCTCCGCCAGATCGGTCTCGCCGAGTAGAAACAACGAGTTGATCGCATTCGGCCGCTCGCCCCGGTTTTTCGAATGGACCGACCGCATGAGCGGCTCCAGATCCACCGGCCGGATCGCATTTCCCTGCCAGCGCTTGATCGCGATGTCCGTGTAGTGCTTGTGAGTCATGCCAGCCTCGCCGCTCGCCTGATTGTGGAGGCGGAGCCACGGCAGCGGATCGCCCAGCAGTGCCGACATGGTAGCGGAAATCTTCACTTCCCCAGCTGCGGTCGCCGCATCGCGGGCGGCTTCCAGGTTTCCCGCTGCCCGGTAGAGCGCGAGCTGCCACGCATCCGCCCGCACGCCTTTGAGGGTTTTCGCACGCTTCAGCTCCGCCTCCAGCGTCCCTTGGCTGCGGTGGAAATCCGCAAGCGCAAGCAAGCCCGCAGCATCGGCAGGGGCCATTTCCAGAAACTCGCGCGCACCCTTCGCATCGCCCACTTCCAAGCGCTCCCGCGCGGCGATCACCGCCACGCCTCCCACTCCGTCCACCTCCACCGCACCGCGCCTCAGGAATTGCTGCAACCGGTCTTGGACTTCGGGACTCGTCTCAGTCGCGTAAAGTTTGAGAATCTGCCGCCAAGCCCGCTTTTTATACATCTGCCCAAACAACCCAAGCTTCTCGTTGGGGGTCGCTTTCGCGTAGCGCTCGACCAGCGCCACCACCGCAGGATCGGTCTCCGGCGTGATCTGCAACTGGATTTTCCGGACCAACTCCCGCGCCCGGTAAGCCTGCTCCGGATCTTTCCCCGCCGCGATTTCCTCAAGCGCCTCCAAGGCTGGCTCGCCGATGGTCCAGATCTTCCGGGATGCCTCCTCGCGCACTCGGAATTTCTCGTCCGCCAAGTCTTGGATCAACCCTTCCAGAGATTTCTCAGAAGCCTTGATGCCCGTGGCCACCGAGGCATCCGGCGACGCTGCCGCGATCCACACCCAGGCGGAAACGCCCGTGGCGATCACGATAGTCTGAAAATTCATGTGACTGGAAACGTTACGGACTTGGCAAATAAATCAATCCTCAACGTGATCACGCCGCAAAGCTCTCGCCGCACGAGCAAGTCACCACCGCGTTCGGGTTGCTCACCTTGAAGCCGCCTTGTTGGAGATCGTCGGAGAAATCCAGCTCACTGCCACTGACGAACAGCGCGCTCTTCGGGTCGATCACCACATTCACGCCGTTGCTAGGCACCAAGATGTCGCGGTCGCGCGGGCCGTCCACCAAGTCCATTTTATACTGCAATCCCGAGCAGCCGCCGCCCACCACCGCGATCCGCAACGCCCCGTCCGGCCGACCTTGCCGGTCTAGCAGCCCCCGCAAATGCGACGACGCCCCTTCCAGCACCCGCACCAGCTTTTCGTTGCCGATCTTGTAATTCACCACCGCGTTCATGGCCGCAAGGTGCATCCCGCGACCAGCCGCGTCAACCACTGGAGACGCGCCGCGCCGCTCTTCCCACAAGGAGCGCGGCCACTCCTGTCCGCGACGCCGCTGCGCGGAGAAAGTGCGGTGCCAAGCTCTTCTCTTTCTCACCCCACCGGCCAGGCGGACGTGGCGTCCACCCTCCATAAAAACGCAAAAAAGCCGCCCGTTACGGGGCGGCTTTTTAAAAATCTGGAATCAGCCTCAGGCCTCTTCGTCAGCTTGCGGAGCGGCAGCTTCGGTTTCCTCGATCGCTTCCACCGTCTTCTCCGCGACGTGCTCGACGGCAGCGGCAGACTCAGGTTCCGTGGACTCAGGAGCGGCGGCGGCGACTTGCGCTTCCTCCAACTCAGGCGACTTCTTGGCGACCTTCTTGGCCGGAGCCTTCTTGGCGGCGACCTTTTTAGCCGGAGCCTTTTTCGCCACGTCGGCCCTTTTCACAGAAGGCTTTTTCACGAGTCCGCCGAGCTTGGCGGTCTCCGCTTTGCGCTTCAAGTAATCCGCACGGCGACGGCGTTTGATGATTTTTTTCGATTGTTGACCCATGGTTGCTGGCCCCCTGCCTAGGGGCTGGAGCGGACGGGAGCAAGGGAAAATCTCGTCCCGTGGCGAAATGGATATAGACCGGACCGGATTTTCCCTGGAGCGCCCCGCAGCCCCGCCGGAGTGCTTAACAAGCCCGCCGGAGCGCCGAGCACCCACAAAGCTCCGCCGATTTTATACTGCCGCGCATCACCACTTGTGGAAAGGGGGATGGGCTTCCAGCCTGTCTCTTCCCCCGCAGAACGGGGAATTTTCCGATCCGTTCCCTTTTCCAGAATCGCAAAACTTCATGCGCCGCAGCATACATCCGAGAAATCGCCCCGGACAGACCGGAAACTGCCATTTACATCGAAGAAATCGACCCGGACAGTCCGGAATTCTCCTCTGACATCGAAGAAATCGCCCTTACTTACCGGAAACCGCCTCCGACACTGCGGAAACACCCACTGCGGCCGCGAAACCGCCCCGCGCACCCCGGAAACGCCCACCGCAGCCGCGAAATCGCCGCGTGCCCCCCGGAAACGACCACGCGCAACCCATCCCTAGCAGCAGAAGATCCCGAAACCCTAGCATTCACAACGCTTTACGTGGAATCCAACCCCGCCCCGCCTGATTTTCCGACAGATTCCTAACCTTAATCCCAAGGCCACTCCATTCTGAGAATACCAACCGCGAATGAACGCAAATAGACGCGAATTTTTAGAGGAAAACCCGGGGGGGTGATCAAATGGTCTCCGTAGCAATGAATCGGGCAGGTGAATTCGGCTGCATGCCCGTTCATTGGCCTTCATTCGCGGTTAAAAATCCAAATGAGGCCTCCCTAACTTTAATCCGAGGCATCCGGCCCCCGACCGGTTAGATGACTCAGCGTGAATCTACGACTCCAGAATCAACTCAACATGGTGGGCACCTGCATCACCACCGCCCAAAACCCCGAATACAAACTCACCTGGGATGGAAAGGATCCCGCCGACTTCGGCCCCGATCTCGTCCTGCTCACCGGGAAATTCGGCTCCATCTCCGCCAAGCACGCCGAGGCTCTCGCCGCCACCGGTGGCGCTGCCGACGCCAAGGCCTCCGCCGAGGCTCCGCTCGAAGACATCGCCTACACCACCGCCCGCGCCCTCGCCGTCCACTTCAAGAAATCCGGCGATCTCGACCGCCGCGGCAAGGTGGACTTCTCCAAGTCCGAGATCGTCAAGCTCCGCGACCGCGACCTCATCGACCAAGCCACCGCCATCCGGGATCTCGCCGCCGCCGCCGCCACTGAAGCCGGAGCCGCCGGACGCGGAGTCACCGCCGCCCGCGTCGCTATCCTCACCGCCGCCATCACCGCCTTCGAGAACCTCCTCAACCACCCCCGCGGCCAGATCGTCAACCGCAGCACCCTCCTCAAGGAAGTCGAGACCGACACCGCCGCCCTCCTCGATGACCTCCGCGATCTCGACAACCTCGTCCTCCAGCTCGCCGGCAGCGAAGCCCGCGCCCGTTTCCTCCAGGCCTGGAAAAAAGCCCGCATCATCATCGATGCCGGCCACGGCCACGGCGAGCAGGAAGAGGAAGACGAAGAGCCCGCTTCCCCACCACCCGCGCCGCTTGCCCCCTGATTCCCGCAAGCCGTCCATTCCCACAAAAGCAAACCGGCAGCCCCCACAGGCCGCCGGTTTTTTCCTATCCACGCCTCGTGCGTCTTTCCCCGTGACAACCTGACCACAGACGGATTGCATCCTATCAATCCGAAAGCCTCCCCGGTTTCCAGGCCACCCGCCCGGAGCGACCAAGGGCGGCAGCGTCTCGCTCACCTTTTCTTCTCGTAGTTAAAAAACCGAAATCAACAATCATCAATCGTCAATCAATCCCTCTCACACGTCCGGCCTGCTCACGGTTTGATTGACGATTGTCGAACTCAGATTGTTGATTGTTGATGTTTCAGAAGCTCACCAGTCGATCCAGCGGACTTCTCACCCCCAGCGCTCCCATGCCCTTCGCCACATGCGTGTAAATCTCCGTCGTCTTGACATCGGCATGGCCCAGCAGCGTCTGGATCGTCCGCAAGTCTGTCCCTCCTTCCAGCAAATGCGTCGCGAATGAGTGCCGGAATGCATGCGTCG